>DASYCG010000094.1:0-43330 GCA_036500325.1 Herbaspirillum sp.
CGCGAAAAAACCTTATACGGCATCTATCGCAAGATGCGCAGCAAGCAGTTGTCGTTCTCGCAGGTGCTGGATGTCTACGGCTTCCGCGTCGTGGTCGACAGCTTCGCCAATTGCTATGTCGCGCTCGGCACCTTGCACGCGCTGTACAAGCCGATGCCCGGCAAATTCAAAGATTACATCGCCATCCCCAAACTGAACGGCTATCAGTCGCTGCACACCACACTCATAGGCCCTTACGGCACGCCGGTCGAATTCCAGATCAGGACACGCGAAATGCATCACGTCGCCGAATCCGGCGTGGCCGCGCATTGGCTGTACAAGGAAGACGACGACAACCTGACCGATCTGCAGCAACGCACGCACGCATGGCTGCAATCGCTGCTGGATATCCAGAAGCAGACCGGCGATTCGGCCGAATTCCTGGAACACGTCAAAGTCGATCTGTTTCCCGATTCGGTGTATGTCTTCACGCCGAAATCCAAAATCATCGCCCTGCCGCGCGGCGCCACCGCGCTCGATTTCGCGTACAACATTCATACCGATGTCGGCGACCAGACCGTGTCGTCCATCATCAATCACGAAGCGGCCGCATTGCGCACCGAACTGCACAACGGCGACATCGTTGAAATCGTCACATCGCCCACCTCGAAACCAAGCCCGAACTGGCTGAATTTCGTGCGCACCGGCAAAGCCCGTTCGGCCATCCGGCACCGTCTGCGCACGGTGGATCAGGCCGAATCGGTGGCCTTGGGCAAACGTCTGCTGAATCATGAATTGATTGCGCTGGGCCTAGAAACCGATCTGCCGAGTTTATTGATCGAACGGCTGCTGCGCGAATCCAGCGCCAAGACGATGGAAGAAATGTATTTCGATATCGGCATCGGCAAACGCATGGGCGCGCTGCTGGCGCGGCATATCATGAGCCTGGTGGAAGTGGGCAAGGGTTCGCCGCCGCTGCTGGACCGCGAAGGCCGCGCCTTGCAGACCAAAGCCGAACCTGTGATCATCGTCGGCAATGTCGGCAGCTCGGTGCAGCTCGGCAGCTGCTGCCTGCCGATTCCGGGCGACCAGATCATCGGCCAGCTCAAGCAGGATCAGGCCTTGATCGTGCATACCCAGGATTGCGACGTTACCAAGCGCTACGTCAAGAAAGAACCGGACCGCTGGATCGATGTGCAATGGGGCGCCGATCTGGATCACCGCTTCGAATGCCGCCTCAAAATCCTGATGCTCAACGACAAGGGCGTGCTGGCGCGGATCGCATCGGAAATCAATGAATCCGATGCCGATATCATTTACGTCGGCATGGACACCGATCATGACCAGCGCATGATGCAACTGCGCTTTACCGTCGGCGTCGAAGACCGCGTGCATCTGGCCCGGCTGATGCGCAATATTCGCGGGATCAGCAGCGTCACGCGGATTTTGCGGGAACGCAGTAATTAGTTATTGATTCAGTGCGCGATTACGCGGCAGGCGCCGGGTAATCCACTTCCAGTATCGTCAACTCTTCAATTCCCAATGGCGTGTGCAGTATTACCACATCGCCCGCATGCGCCTTGGTCAACGCCCGCGCCACCGGTGAAACCCAGCTGATTTTGCCGTTCAGAGGATCGAATTCGTCGATGCCGACGATGGTGACCGTATGCGTTTCTCCCTTGCCGTTCTCATAGGTCACCGTGGCGCCGAAGAATATCTGGTCGCTGCCGTGATGCAAAGAAGGATCGAAGACCTCGGCCGTATCCATGCGCTTGGTCAGAAAACGGATGCGGCCGTCGATCTGGCGCAGCCGGCGCTTGCCGTAGATGTAATCGCCGTTTTCGGAGCGATCGCCGTTCGAGGCGGCCCAGGATACGATGCGCACCACTTCCGGCCGCTCGACATCGATCAAATGCAGCAGCTCGTCTTTCAGGCGTTGATAGCCGGCGGGTGAAATGTAGTTTTTAAGACCGGCGGGAATCGCGGGCAAGCCGAATTCCGCATCGTCGTCGTCATCACCGCTGCCTTCTTTAACAAATGCTTTGTTCATCGCCGCATTGTAGCGGGATTAGCGGGACTCGGCGGCTTCCGAGTCAATACCCGCTTCAATTGCCCATGCTGGCGGAGATGGTATTAGTCCATTCAAATGCGAGCAGTTGCAGCTCGTAGAAATCGTCCAGCGTCATTTTGAAAGGCGCCAGCATCTCCAGCATCTCGGCGCCGGTTTTTTCCATTCGCTCGGAGCATTCGGCCAACTTGAGCAGATCGCCGTAAAAGCCGCTGCGGCTTTCGAGCGCATCGCGGATTTCCTGGCTGACTTTGGTTTCTTTCAGGATAGCATTCATCGACATGCCGAACAGGGCATCGACCAGGGACATGATGCCCACCGTGAACGCCGTTTCGGCAGCCTTGCGGCGGCCCGGATAAAGTCTTTCCGTCACCAGTTCCAGCATTTTCCCGCGGGTTGCCGCCAGCAAGACCAGCGGCGACAACGCATTCCCGGCTTTTTGCGTATTGGCATATAACAGGATCTGCAGCCAGCGCTTGAGCTGGCGGCGGCCCAGTACGAACAGGGCCTGGCCGAGCGAATCGATATGGCGCAGGAAACCGTAAACCGGCGTATTCACCAGGCGCAGCAATGTCAGGCTGAGCCCGACGTCTTTTTTGATGAAAGCAACGATTTCCCGGTTGTCGACATCTTTCACCAGCAGCGCCAGAATCTGCATGATGACAACCTTGGATGAATCGAGTTTTTTGCCGCGCATGATGATCGGCTTGGCAAAATAATAACCCTGGAAATAGTCGAAGCCGAAAGCCAGGCATTCGTTGTACTGCTCCACCGTTTCGACTTTTTCGGCCAGCAGTTTTTTCCCGGCGCGCCTGAATTGCACCGCGAGCATCAACAGTTTGCTGGGATCGATCGCCATGATGTCGACTTTGATGATGCTGATCATCGGCAGCAATTTCTGGATATCCTGCGTATCGGCGATGACATCGTCCAGCGCGAAGGTAAAACCGGCCTTCGATAATTCGGCGACCCGCAACACCAGCTCGCGCGTGACTTTCACCGTTTCCAGAATTTCCAGCACCACGCGATCGGCCGGCAGAACCTTGATGAAATCGCTCATCAGCACGGCGGCATCGACGTTGATATAGCCTGGCATGCTGCCGATGACATTATTGATGCCCAGCTCGGCGGCATGCGCGATGACCGCGGCGGTGGCCGCGACGTCGTCGCTGACATTGGCCGGGCCGCTGGCGGCGCTGCGGAACAGCAATTCATAGCCGACCAGGCCCTGTTCGCGATCCAGGATCGGCTGACGCGCCAGAAAGAAATCCTTGGCCTGGAACACTTCAGCCGAAGGTGAGATCAGTGCCACGCCAGTCTCAATGTCGGCCTCGGCAGTAGTCACTTCGGACGACTTTGCAATGGGAGTGCTTTTTTTCGGCATATTCTTTTTATCGTATTTTCCGGAAAACCTACTCAAGCAAAAAATTCAGGCAAAAAATAATGGATCGACTAATCAATCGGCTATTGTATTTTATTCGGCGCGTTGTTTGCGTAGGGCAGCAGGCGCCGGTCCGTTACCGGATTCAAGCGTGAAGCCGGCCTCCGGGTCGGTACCGAGCACCTTCACCAGATAGGGCATCAGGCCGCGCAGCATCGGCTCCAGCGTATACGGCGGATTGATGACATACATGCCGCTGCTGTGCAGACCGAAACCATCCGGCGCAGGCGTCGTCACCGACAGGGTGACGTTGAGCCAGCTGCCCACTTCCAGCTTTTTCAGTTTTTCGGGCAATTGACGCGATTCCATCCGGTTCAATATCGGATACCAGATCGCATACGTGCCGGTAGGAAAACGCAAAAGCGCATCCTGCACTGTGTCTTTGACGTGTTGATAATCGCGTTTATCTTCGTACGGCGGATCGATCAGAATCAGACCGCGCCGCGACGGCGGCGGCAACAGCGATTTCAGGCTTTGGAAACCGTCCGCGCGCTGCACCATTACGCGCTTGCCGCGCTGGCGTACGCCCTGCTCGGCGGCATGCGCTTCGAGCTTGCGGAAGTTGTCCGCCAGAATCTTGCTTTCGCTGGGGTGCAGTTCAAACAGGCGCAGGCGATCCTGCTCGCGCATGGTTTGATCGGCGCAATACGGCGAACCCGGGTAATAGCGCATTTTGCCGCTGGGATTCAAGCCTTTGACCAGATTGACGTAATCCGCCAGTGCTTCCGGCAAATCCTTGCGATCCCACAAACGGGCGATCCCGCTTTCAAATTCCGCGTTCTTCGATGCATAACCGCCATCGAGCGCATAGACGCCGGCGCCGGCATGGGTATCGATCACCATGTAAGGCGCTTCTTTTTGCCCGAGATAACGCATTAACTGAATAGCCACCGTGTGTTTGAGCACATCGGCGTGATTGCCCGCATGAAAGGCGTGGCGGTAACTCAGCATAGAAAATTTCTAAATTGGTACAACAGATTGAGGGGGCGCACAGGACTAGACGCGGATATGTCCGGCATTCTAACAATTAGCTCGGGAATAGGCATTATTTACATTGAAACAGCCATTACTGCCTGCCCCCTCATTGTCCACCCCTCATTGTCCACCCTTATCCAGGCGGAAATAGGCGTCCAGCAGCGAGCTTTTGTAGACCGCGCCCAGCAGCAGCGGCTGCTCCGTGCTCTGAATGGCCGGCAGACGCTCGCCCTGATGGTCCAGAAAGCGCTGCAGGCCTTCTCCCAGCGACATGTCGGCGGTCACCACATGCAGGAAGCCGCGCCGCAGAAAATCGGCCGCGGTCTTGCTGCCGCTGCCGTCCAGCACCGACTTGTCCAGCAGGGACGAAGTCACGTCCTGCAGGGCAACTGCGCCGCAATAGTGGTTATTGTTGTCTACGATATAAATGTATTTGACTGGATGCTGCAGAAACATATTGGTCATTTCGACAAACGAGGCGTCGATCGGCAGCACCGTTTCCGCCGGCTTGATCAGATCGCTCATATGCGAACCGCGCAGCGCGAGCCGGGCCTGTTCGTCCCGGAAGCGGCGCAGGGTAATGTCGTACATCGACACGCCGCCGATGCTGAGCGCCGTAAAGTACGCCACCACGCAGGACAGCATCAACGGCAACAGGGTCTGATGACTGAGCGTCATCTCGAAAATCATCAGCATCGCCATTAACGGCGCGGAAGTCGCTGCCGCCAGAAATGCGCCCATCCCCACCATCGCATAAGCAAACGGCGCCGAGGTCGCCACCGGCCACAGCAAGTGGGCGGCCTGGCCGAACAGAATACCGAGCGCGGCGCCGACGAATAAGGTCGGCGTAAAGATGCCGCCGACTGCGCCGGAACCGACGATCAATGCGGTGGCCACAACTTTGAACAGCAAAATACCGAGCACGCTCGACCACAGCCAATCGGTATGCAGCATCGAATTGACGACGCTGTAGCCGTTGCCCCAGACTTCCGGCGACTGCACTGAAACCAGCCCCATCAGCAACGCGCCCAGGCCCAGCCGCAACGGCAGCGGTAAAGCGGTTTTCTGGAACTGCTGCCGGGAAAATTGCAGCAACCGTAAAAACAGCGGCGCCAGCACGCCGGCCAACAGGCCCAGCAAGACGAACAGAGGAATTTCCAGACCGGCGATTTCCGGAAAAGCCGGCATCGCAAACACCGGCGAGTAGCGGGGCAAGCCGCGCATGGTGATATTGGCCACCACGGAGGCCACTACCACCGGGCCGAAATTCTTCATCACGATCGCGCCAAGCACGATTTCGGATACAAAAAAAGCGCCGGCAATCGGCGCGTTGTAGGCAGCGGCAATCCCGGCGGCGGCCCCGCAGGCGACCAGCAGGCGCAGGCGGGATGCCGGAAAATGCGCTACGCGCCCCAGCACAGAAGCGCAGAGCGCCGCCAATTGCACCATCGAACCTTCGCGCCCGATCGATCCGCCGCTGCCGATCGTCACCAGCGACGACGCGCTGCGCAATAAGGTCTGGCGCAATGGGATGACACCGTCGCCGATACTCACCGCTTCCATGTAATCGGCATTGCCGGCAACGCCGATACGGCGCGCCCAGACCAGCAAAGCGCCGGCGACGATGCCGCCGCAAGTCGGTATCAGAATGCGCAGCGGCCATGAAAAATGGTTCGCCATATCGACGAAACTGCCGCTATGCCCGCTCAGCAATAATTGGATCGTCGCGATGCACTCGCGAAAGGCGACCGTGGTGAATGCGCCCAGCACACCCACGGCGACTGCCCACAGCAGCATGACGTGATCGTCGGAAAAACCGGGAAGGCGGCGCAGCCGGGTCCACCAGGAAGGTGAAGAAGGCGAAGAAGACAAACCCGGTGTCGGCTCGGAAAGAGGTTCAGGCATCGGAATCGCGCATCAACCCTTGCAGATAAGATAAATCTTCATCAATTGCGCTACGCGCTTTTTGCTGCATCGCCTGATAATGCGCCAGCACATCCAGCGCCATTTCGGTCACTTGCGCCCCGCCGCCCTTGAGGCCGCCGGTTGCCGTCTGGACCAGCGGCCCGCGGAAGCAGCGGTTCATCTGCTCCACCAGCAACCATGCGCGGCGATATGACATCCCCATTTCGCGCGCCGCGCCGGAAATGGAACCGCTATGCGCAATCGCCTGCAGCAGCGATGCCTTGCCTGGACCGAACGCGATCGTATCGTCCGCAATGACGCGGATGCGAATTGAATTTGAAATAGTCATGCGCCAGATTGTAGCAAGGCCGTGGCGATCTGTTACCGGTTTATGCAATTATCAATCCGACCCGGATTGAACTTGCCCTGATTGACCCACGCTATATCCTGGCGTATATTTCGCAGCAATTTCCATTCGATTGGAGCATTTTTGTACGCATTTCCCCTCTTTTATTTGCAGGTTGCTCCAACGCCGACGCTCGATTCGGCCGGAACCGGTTGCCGATGAACATTTCCTGGACCGGCGTCTGGGTACCGCTGCTGCTTTCGCTGAAAGTGGCAGGCTGGGCCACCGTGATCAATCTGGTATTGGGCGTCGGCGCAGCCTATGGGCTGGCGCACTGGCGCTGGCGTCTGCGCGAGCTGGTCGACGCCCTGCTGACCTTGCCTCTGGTATTGCCCCCGACCGTGCTCGGTTATTACCTGCTGGTGCTGCTCGGCCGCCGCAGTCCGTTCGGTCAATGGCTGGCGAAATTCGGCATTCAATTCATCTTTACCTGGCAAGGCGCGGTGATAGCGTCGAGCGTGGTCGCCTTTCCATTGGTCATGAAAGCGGCCCGCACCGCGTTCGAAGAGATCGATCCGCAACTGGAAGCTGCGGCGCGCGTGCTGGGCGTGTCCGAAATCGGCATTTTCTTCCGGGTGACCCTGCCGCTGGCGCATAAGGGCATTGCCGCCGGCGTGTTGCTGGCGTTTGCGCGCGCGCTGGGCGAATTCGGCGCCACGCTGATGGTTGCAGGCAGTTTGCCGGGACGCACGCAGACTTTATCGGTCGCGATTTACGAAGCGGTGCAAGCCGGCGACGATACCAGCGCGACCATCATGGTGCTGATTACTTCATTGACCTGCGTCGCTGCCTTGCTGCTGGCCAGCCGGCTGATGCCGGGCAAAGCGCATTTGCGCCTGCGCTGACCGGATGAAAACGCCATGACCATCGACATCCACATACAAAAGACCATCCACGCCGCCGAGCGCACATTCGAGCTCGACGTGCATTTCCGCTGCGATGCGAAGCGCATGGTGTTGTTCGGCCCATCCGGCGCCGGCAAAAGCCTGACGCTGCAAGCGATCGCCGGATTGATCACGCCGGATATCGGCCATATCGCATTCAACGACCGGGTGCTGTTCGATACCCAAACCGGTATTCATCTACCGACGCAGCAGCGCCGCATCGCCTATCTGTTCCAGGATTACGCACTGTTCCCGCATCTGACGGTGGCGCAAAACGTCGGCTTCGGATTACGCCGGAGCTGGCTGCCTTTGCGCCATCCGCAACGGCACCCGCTGGTGCAGCAATGGCTGCGCGCTTTCCGCATCGAAAATACCGCTGCCAGTTATCCTTCGCAATTGTCCGGCGGACAGCGTCAGCGGGTTGCGCTGGCGCGGGCGCTGGTGTCGCAGCCCGATCTGCTGTTGCTGGATGAACCGTTTGCCGCGCTGGATCAATCGTTGCGCCAGCACATGCGTGAAGAGCTGCGGGAAATGCAGCAGCAATTGGCGCTGCCGATGCTGACCATTACGCACGATCCGGCCGATGTGGATGCTTTGGGCGATGTGGTGTTGACGATGCAGGACGGCAGGATCGCCCAATAAATGCAGAAGGCGCCGTCAGGCGCCTTAAGGCAACGCTGATTAAGTGCCATGGGCGGCCTTTTTTTTAACGCGGCACAGGCCGTACCCCTCGCCTAAATGAACGGTCTTTTATGGATTTAAAGAAAGTTCGCAGACGACTGATTTTCTTTAGTGCCATAAAAAATCGTTCATTTAGGCGAGGGGTACGGCCTGTGCCGCGTTAAAAAAAAAGCCGCCCATGGCACTTAATCAGCGTTGCCTTAACTGCATCCCCCTTTTTTAGCGGCGGTTTTTAAGCGATCCGCTTGATTTTTTTCTCATCGAAGAATTGCTCATCTTCAGTCGAACCATGCAAGGCGGTAGTCGAGGACTGGCCTTGCTGAATCGCCTGCGTCACCGCATCGAAATAACCGGTACCGACTTCGCGTTGATGCTTCACCGCCGTAAAACCACGGTCCGCAGCGGCGAATTCGGATTCCTGCAATTCGACGAATGCCGTCATCTGATTGCGTGCATAACCATGCGCCAGATTGAACATCGAATAATTCAACGCATGGAAACCGGCCAGCGTGATGAACTGGAATTTGTAACCCATCGCGCCTAGCTCCTTCTGGAATTTGGCAATGGTGGCATCGTCCAGATTCTTCTTCCAGTTGAATGACGGCGAGCAGTTATAAGCCAGCATCTTGCCGGGAAATTTTGCATGTACGGCTTCCGCGAATTTCTTGGCGAACGCCAGATCCGGCTTGCCGGTTTCGCACCATACCAGGTCGGCATAATCCGAATAAGCCAGCGCGCGCGAAATCGCCTGATCGATGCCGGCGCGGGTCTTGTAGAAGCCTTCGACGGTGCGCTCGCCGGTGCAAAACGGCTTATCGATATCGTCCACGTCGGAAGTCAGCAGATCGGCGGCTTCGGCATCGGTGCGGGCGATCACCAGCGTGGCGGTGCCGGAGACATCGGCGGCCAGGCGCGCCGCATTCAGCTTCTCGACCGCTTCGCGCGTCGGCACCAATACCTTGCCGCCCATGTGGCCGCACTTCTTGACCGACGCCAATTGATCCTCGAAGTGCACGCCGGCCGCGCCCGCGTCGATCATCGATTTCATCAATTCATAAGCGTTAAGCACGCCGCCGAAACCGGCTTCGGCATCGGCCACGATCGGCGCGAAGAAATCGATATCGTTTTTACCTTCCGACCACTGAATCTGATCTGCGCGCTGAAAAGTGTTGTTAATGCGCTTGACCACCATCGGCACCGAATTGGCCGGATATAAGGATTGATCCGGATACATTTCGCCGGCCATATTGGCGTCGCCGGCAACTTGCCAGCCGGACAGATAGATCGCTTTCAAACCGGCCTTCACTTGCTGCATCGCCTGGTTGCCGGTCAATGCGCCCAGCGTATTGACGAACGGCTCGGTATTGAGCAGATGCCACAGCTTATCGGCGCCGCGTTTGGCCAATGTATGTTCCAGTTGAACCGAGCCGCGCAGGTTCACCACGTCGGCGGCCTTGTAATTGCGCTTGATGCCTTGCCAGCGCGGATTATTGTTCCAGTCATCAGCCAGGGATTGGATTTGTTGTTCGCGGGTACTCATGAATTTCTCCTGTCAAGATTGAATTACATGATTTGATAATAGAGGGAGCCACCGCAGGGCAACAATTTCTTATGTGCATTTTCAAACAAAATTAATTTGTTTAAAATCAATTGCTTGAATTTATATTTTTACAATACGGAATCATTTATCTCGACATGAAATTATTTTTTGATGCACCGCAACCCATCATTCCATATTATGAAATATGCCATTGTAATAATGAAAAATCCACGCTGTATGTGCCGGCGAATCTCGTCGGCGCCATAAATTTATTGCGCGGTTGTCTATTCCCGGATGAAAGGCCAGAATAGCGGTGATAAAAATTATACGGCGCTGATCCGCCGAAGCCGCATTCATGCATTACGCCCTGGATATCCGCACATTTATTTTCAGCCACTATTTCTATACGGGCACCCGCATCGCCACCGGCGTGGTCGGCCTGACCTTACTGGTGATGTACGGCGTCGATCTGCCGACCGCGATGACCGTTTGCATCGGCGCGCTCTGCACCAGTCTGATGGATTTGCCCAGTCCCTTGCTCCATAAATTCAATGAAATGCTGGCCAGCGTACTGTTATGTACCCTGGTCGCCCTGATCGTCAGCTTGTGCGCACCGTTTCACTGGGGCTTGCGGATCGTACTGGTGATCGTCAGTTTTACGGCCAGCATGATGGTGGTGTACGGCAAAAGAGCGATGCCGCTGCAATTCGCCGCGCTCTTCATCATGACCATCTCGATGGAAAACGATTTGACTCCGCCGCAAGCGCTACGCCATAGCGCCCTGTTTTTCTCCGGCGGCATGGCCTATCTGGCGTATTCGATGACGGTATCGTGGTTTCTGCGGCGCCGCATCAAGCAGCAGGTGCTGGCAGAAGCACTGTTCGAGCTGGCGCGTTATCTGCGCATCAAAGCCGATTTTTACGATTTGCGCAGCGATCTGCCGACCCAATTCAATCTGCTGGTGCGCCAGCAGATCATGGTGGCCGAAAAGCAGCAAACCGCCCGCGATCTGATTTTGCGCGATATGCATACCAAGCAAGACGGCTTGCTGGTGCAAGTGCATCTGGAAATGCTGGAATTGTATGAACAGGTTTTGACCACGCATACCGATTACGCACTGCTGCGCAGCTATTTTTCCGATAACAACGTCATGGTGTTCCTGCGCGATATCGCCAACAAGGCCGCCAGCGATATCGAGGGCATCGCCTATTCGGTCACGCGCAAGCGGGCTTCGGTGCCTACTGTAAGTTACCTGGCCGAGATGGGCGCAATCCAATTCGAATTGCAGCAATTGCAACAAGACAATCTGGCCGGCCAGATACCGGACGAAGCACTGACGCTGCTGCGGGTGACCTACGACAAAATCGGCAACATCATTGCATCGATCCAGGCCCTGCATGAGGCCACGCACACCCCGATCGATCCGCTGCTGCCGCTGCCCGGCATGGACATGACGCCTTTCCTGACGCAGCAAAAATATCAGTTCGGCATATTGCTGAAAAATCTGCGCTGGGAATCGCCGGTATTCCGCTTTGCCATTCGCGTGATGCTGGCGGTATCGTGCGGTTTATGGATTGCCGATCATCTGCCGTATACGTCGCACGGCTACTGGATCGTCCTGACCATCGTGGTCATCCTGAAGCCGAATTACAGCATGACCAAACGGCGCCGCAGCGATCGTCTGATCGGCACCATGATCGGCTGCGTGCTGACCGCCATCATTCTCAATTTCGTGCACGAACCGGTGGCATTGCTGGCGCTGCTGTTCATCGTCACAGCCGCCGCGCCGGCCTTTATCTATATCAAATACCGCTATACGGCGATTGCTGCATCCATGCAGATTCTGCTGCAGATCAATCTGTTGATCCCCAGCAGCCACGCCGTCATCGGCGAGCGTCTGATCGATACCGTGCTGGGCGCGGCGATCGCCACCGCCTTCAGCTTCGTTCTGCCGAGCTGGGAATACCGCGCATTGCCGCGCTTGCTGAACGCCGTGCTGAAGGCCAGCCAAAAATATATTTTGGCCAGCCGCGACATGCTGGAAGGCAGAGTCAATGACGACTTTTATTATCGGGTCGGCCGCAAGGGCTTCATGGATAGCCTGTCGCTGCTGGTGTCGGCGCTGGTCCGCATGATGGACGAGCCGCTCAGCAAGCAGCATGCGGTGCGCGAAATCAACCGTTTTGTGGTGCAGAATTATTTGGTGGCGGCACATATCGCCGCGATTCGCGTACTGCTGCGCCGGCATACCACCGGCCTGCCGCGCACGCAGGTGAACGACGTTGTGGAGCATGCTTGTATCGATGCCGTCGCAGCACTGACGCGCGCGCAACGCATTATCAATCCGGCCGTACCGGGGCGCGACGAGGCCGTCGAAGCGGAAAACGCGGACGGGAAAATACGTGAAATGCCGGCACTCAATCCGCCGGGACCGGAAGTCACCGAATGGTCCGGCTGGTATTCGCTGCAACGCCGGGCAGCTTTGCTGGATAACGATGCGCGCGAAATCGTGATCGAAACGGAAAAGATCAAACAGGTATTGCGGAATGCCTGAATGGCGGCCTTGTAGCATTTGCTTGCAATAAATTGGGCATTTTCGACAAGTTGTTGTCAGACCGCGCAAAACTATTTGGACTATAGTTATGTCACATTGGATATCGCTTACAGCCAGGTGGCGTGCTGATTATCCACGACGCATCGGCAGCACAGCGCAAGTATCGATTATTTCCAAGCGACAATTTTTGTTCTATATTGCAGTGTGTGAATCCAGTACGTGAATACGAATGGGGGCTATCATGCCGCATAACCCTGAAGACATGTCCTACCTCATGATCGAGCTCAGCCTCGCGTTGCGCGAGCTCGCGGACAATATGAGCAATCTCGCAGTCGCTCTTGAGAACGACTATCTGCAGCAAAGCTCGCCTCTGAACGAAGCCATCCTCCAAAGCGCCGTTGCAATCATTGAAAAAGCCAAGGCACGCTGAATTTCCGCTTGCATTTATCGGTAAATAGAAATGGATATCATTTAGATTATCAATATATAATCGCGCCTATTCAAATTCCAGCGATCCGCGATTATTGGCATGGGCACGTTCAAGAAAATTCTGTTTCAGATTCATTGGTTCGTCGGCATCACCGCCGGTAGCTTGCTCATGATGGTCGGCGTTACCGGCGCCACCTTGTCATTCAGCGATGAAATCATTAACGCCCTCAATCCCGGTGTCATGCATGTTGCACGCCAATCGGCTCCCCTTCTGGAGGCGCCGCAATTATTCACCCAAATTCAGGCAGCGAATCCGGATCGTCCGATTCTCGCATTAACCCTCGCCAACGATAAGGCCGGCTCGGCCGAAGTGCATTCGGCGCGCGTCAATTTTGCGCCGCCGCCAGGCCAGCGCCGCGGCGAACTGCGCTATGCCGATCCCTATAACGGCAAGCTTCTGCCTTCGCTGCGAGCCGAACCGTTTTTTAAATGGATCGAATTCCTGCATCGCTTCCTGCTGTTGCCGACGCCGATCGGCAAAGTCATCATGGGCAGCAGCGCCCTGTGCCTGTTTTTCCTGGCGTTGTCCGGCTTATATTTGCGCTGGCCGCGTCAGGCTTTGCAATGGCGCGCCTGGTTCAGGCTCGATTTCAGCCTGCAGGGCCGATCGTTCCTATGGCATCTGCATTCGATGCTTGGGACCTGGGCATTGGTGATGTATCTGATCTCCTCCAGCACCGGCGCCTATTGGTCGCTGGACTGGCTAAAACAGGGCGTGGACGGATTGATCGGCCAAGCGCAAGCCGGCGCAGGACAGGGGAAACCCGCAAGCAAACCCAAGCCGGCTGCGCGCAAACCCATGCCGGCCGATCAATTCGCACGCGTTTGGCAAGAATTTACCGCAACGGTACCGGCTTATCGCAGAGTCATGCTGCGACTGCCGGAACGTGCTGGCGAACCGGTTCAGATCAATTACCTGGAACCGGATGCGCCGCATGACCAGGCACTTAGCCGGATGCGCATCAATCCGCAAACCGGCGCAGTCGGCAATCAGCTTCGCTATCGGGACAAGAGCACCGGCGAGCGCGTTCTCAGCAGCGTTTATGTACTGCATATGGGCACCTTGTTCGGGCTGCCGGGACGCATCCTGATGACCCTGGCCGCGCTTTGCCTGCCGCTGTTCGGCATTACCGGCTGGATGCTGTATCTGGATCGCCGCCGTAAAAAACGCGCCGTCAGGCAAGCACGCAACGCGATGGATGCAGCCGAGACCGGCATATCGGCATCGGCGCCGGCATTGGCATCGACAGCAATGCAAGAGTCGATATTGATCGTCTTTGCCAGCCAGTCCGGCTATGCCGAACGGATCGCGCTGCGCACCGCGGCGGCGCTGAAGGCTGCCGGCTTGACCGTCGATCTGAAATCGATCGCGCGCATCGGCATCGAGCAATTGAGCCGCTATCATCAGGTGCTGTTCGTTGCCAGCAGTTTCGACGACGGCGATCCACCGGACAGCGCACGCGGATTTACACGTCAATTGCTGCATCAGCCCGCCTCGCTGGGGCATCTGCACTACGGCGTGCTGGCGCTCGGCGATCGTCATTACCGGCATTTCTGCGGCTTCGGCCATACGCTGGATTTCCATTTGCAAAGCCAGGGCGCGCAATCGCAATTCGCGATGATCGAAGTCGATAACGGTGATCCTGCGGCACTGGCCTTATGGCAGCATGCGCTGTCCGATTTATACGGCATCGCCGATCTGCGCATTGCCGATGTCGGCACCACCGCACCGGCGACACCGACGCCTTACGAACACTGGACATTGCTGGAACGCCGGCAATTAAATCCCGGCAGCCAGGGCGAACCGATTTTCCACCTGACCCTGAAACCGGATAGCCGCAGGCAATGGCAATCGGGCGCACTGGTCGAAATATTGCCGCGTCACACACAGCAGCATGTAGCCGATTTTCTGCATCAGTCCGGCCTGAACGGTTCGGCGCAGATACTGTTTCACGGCACGCAATGCTCACTGGCCGAAGCCCTGGCGCGCGCGGCGCTGCCATCCGGCGCCGCAGCGCAATTGCATGCGTCGGCACCCCAGGCATTGGCCGACTCTCTGAAATTGCTGACCTCCCGCCGCTATTCCGTCTCTTCGATTGCCTCGGATGGAACGCTGCAATTGCTGGTCCGGCAAAGTACGCACGAAGGCGGTTTCGGTATCGCGTCGGGCTGGTTGACGGCGCATGCAGCGCCGGGCGGCGCCATTGAAGGCCGCTTGCTCGACAATCCGGCGTTCGCATTAAGCGAACAGGACGTGCCCGGCATTTTCATCGGCAACGGTTCCGGCATGGCCGGCTTGCGCTCTCATCTGCGTGCCCGGGTGCATGGCGGCCGGCGCCGCAACTGGCTGTTGTTCGGCGAACGCAGTCGCGCACACGATGCCCTGTACAAAGACGAAATCGCGCAATGGCAGCGCGATGGTTTTCTGGCGCGCGTCGATCTGGCGTTTTCACGCGATCAGGCGGAGCGGATTTACGTACAAGACAAGTTGCGAGAAGCCGAAGACATGTTGCTGGAATGGCTGGCGGAAGGCGCGGTGATTTATGTTTGCGGCAGCATGGAAGGCATGGCTGCCGGCGTCGACGCCGTTTTGAGCAGCATTCTCGGCGAGAACGGACTTGAAGAATTGATTACGGCCAATCGCTATCGCCGCGATATTTACTGAGGGAATCTCCGATTAAGTCAGGAAGCTCTGAGTAAGCGTAGCTGGCGGTTCAAGCCATGGATTAAGACGCGGAACCGTACTTTAGTACGGTGAGCATCGCAATCCGTAGATTGGGTCGCCAGGTGCGCTTAATCAGAGCTTCCTATCGCTTGATGCGTTTGGTCACGGTTTCCTCATACAGTTTGATGCGCTGCTCGTTCAAATCCAGAGAAGTTGCCGAGTCGATGATCTTGACCGGCACTTTGTTCCACGCAGAGTCGATTTTTCTGTTGACCGGAATATGGAATCGCTTGAGAAGAATTGCCTGCGCTTCTTCACTTAAAATAAAATCGTAAAAAAGCAGCGCGGCATACGGATGCACCGCTTTTTTCATCAGGCCCTCACCCGGTACGCCGGCAATCGCCGGCTGCAGGATGAAATAATCGATGGGCGCGCCTTTCTGCTTTTGCTGTTCCAGCCGATAGTTGTAATTCGACAAGCTCAACGGCACTTCGCCGGCCACCGTCAAATTGGTCAGCATCGCGTGGCCTTTGCGGATCGACATGCCGTTCGTATCGACGATATTCTTGAATAATTGAACGCCCTTGTCTTGCCCCATGTACTGCATCAGCGTTCCGAACCAGGCCTGATCATCCGCCTCCACGCCCAGCTTGCCTTTCCATTTCGGATCGAGCAGATCCTGATAGGTTTTCGGCAGATCTTCTTTTTTGATTTTATTGGTGTTGTAGCCCTGTACGTACACGTCCATATTGGTGCCGACCCATTCCTTATGGGCCGGTACGGCTTGCGGTATCAGATCGGCCTGCGCCGGCGAATTCACCTTTTGCAATAATTTTTCGCGGTGCAGCGCTTCCATTTCCGGTCCGTTGTTCTGGACCAGATCCACTTCGGACCGGCCGTTTTCCGCTTCCGTTATAACTCTGCGCAAAACGTTTTCGCTGTTCGATTTCCACCCTTTGACTTTGATGCCGTATTTCTTGGTGAACGCCTCAATGACGCCATCCAGATCGCCAACGCTGTAATACAGCTCCACTTCGCCTTCTTTTTTAGCGCCGTCGAGCAGTGTCTGCTGCCTATCCTTATCGAGAGCAAGCGCAATTTCGGCAGTCACGGCTTCATTCGGTTTCGCTTGCGCAAAAGCGGCCGCCGCATCGGCCAGACTCAAGCCGATCAACGCCGCAGCCACGTATGTCTTTGTAGATAATCCCCTCATTACCTCTCCCGAATCAAACTCATAGTGTTCAGTTATCACATTGGACGGCAGAGCATAGGCATTCGCTTCGGCTCCCACAACGAACTTTTTGGCAGATGCTTACTTGCTATTCAAGGATGTACATCTTCGCAGAACCAGTCCGTCGGCACCACATGGCCGACGCCCAGCTCCAATGCTTTTTGCAAAATCAGATGCCCTACCGCCGCAAACTGAATCCCCAGACCGGAACTGCCGCCGCTGCCGCTGCCGCCGAACAGTGTAATTTGTTCCGGCGAGGCGCGGCCGGACGATTTCCCGATCAGAATCGAACCCAGTTCCTGGGTCTTGGCCGCCATCGCGGCGCTCGGTTCGGCAATTTGCCTGGTTTCGGTCGGTTGATGGCCGGGCACCGTCCAATGCGTCGACCGTTCTTTGGCCCGGACCGCGAGCACATCGGTGCGCTCAAGCGTCAAGGCGTCGAGTTCGCCATTCTGCAGCGAATTGACGTGCATGCCGGGCTTCAGCCATTTGCCGTCGAATACCGGCTGCAATGAATTGGTCGACCCGACGACGATATCGACGCCTTCGATCACCGCCTGCGGATCGTCCATTGCAACCACGGGGATGCCCAATTGCGCCGACATCTTGTGTGCGAAGCTTTCCCTGTTTTGCTTGTTCGGGCTGAAAATTTTGACCTCTTGAATATCGCGCACTTCGCACAAGGCCATCAATTGCGCGTCTGCCTGCCAACCGGTGCCGTACATCCCGACCCGCTTGCTGTCGGGACGCGACAAGTATTTGGCCGCCACGCCGCTGGTAGCGCCGACCCGCATTTTCTGTAGATAACCGTCTTGCATGATCGCCAGCAGCTCCCCTGTCGCAATGCTATACAACTGCACCAGTCCGACCCATTTTTTACCGGTCGCTTTCGGTATCTTATCCCTTCGCAGCCGGCCGTCAACCACCCGTTCTTCAATGTTGTCGGAACTCAGGCGCAAGGCATGAATGCCGTATCGCGGCAATGCGCCATCCATCGATTTGAACATGTAGTAGCTACTGTCGCTCAATGCCGTGTAGGTATGGGAACGCGGACGATTAACCGCGCGGCCGTTGGCCAGGTCGATAAATGCTTCTTCCATGGCGCCGATGTAGCCGTCCATGGTCAACATCGATTCGATTTCCTGGTTATTTAAAATGATAGTCATAGATTTTTCGGTAAAGCTTAACGGTTATGAATTCAAAGAACGTTTGAGAAAAAAAACGTCAATACGGCAAATCACACGGATTAGGCTGAACATTAGTCAGATGGCTTGTAGTAGTAAAACAAA
The DNA here is from genome assembly GCA_036500325.1 of Herbaspirillum sp. Taxonomy (GTDB): domain Bacteria; phylum Pseudomonadota; class Gammaproteobacteria; order Burkholderiales; family Burkholderiaceae_D; genus Herbaspirillum. The sequence goes on from DASYCG010000094.1 coordinate 18,108, forward strand.
TAATATTTCTATTATCTATCTAAAAAATCGATAGGATAGAACGTCTGGTCCGGCCCTAAAATGACGCACGGAAATCATTAAAAACAGAGGAGACATCCATGAAAAAAACCAGAAAATTTACCGGCCTTGCCGGCGCCTGCGTCTGTATGACGTTCGTCTTGGCCGCAGCCGCCGTGCCGCCCTGTGCTGCCGGCCAGGCCGCGCCGATGACCACCGTCAACGTTGCACTGGGCGACGTATCGATGAACAAGGTACCGTTTCTGATCGCCGCAGACGCGGGAATTTATGCCAGGAACGGGCTCGACGTACATCAATTCCTGAATCCCGAAGCGGTTCGAAAAGCCCGTGCATCCGGCGTCATCGTGCCGCCTGAATACACCAGCGAAAATATCGACGATGCACCGATCTCGGTCGGCGGCGGCGCGCCGATGATCACGCGTTTCGTCAACAACAACGCGATACAACGGGTGATCGTTTTAACCACCGAAGAAGTCGTGCGCGATCACGTGCTGGCACAGCCTTCCATTGCATCGATGCAGGATTTGAAAGGCAAACGAATCGGCTTTACGGCGCCCGGCACCGTGACCAATTACGACACCTTGGCCTTCATTCGGAAAATGGGATGGCAGCAGGGAAAGGATGTCACGCTGGTCGAGAATGCCTCATCGGTCAAGGCGTTGCGGGAGAATAAAACGGACGCACTGTTGGGGAGCGCGCTGACCGCCTCGTTGGCTCGGCAAAATCATTTCAAGGATTTGGGCAGCCTGGAACAATTCAACATTCCTCTGGCCGGTTCCGGCGTGATGATCGAAAACAAATGGCTGGCGGCCAATCGCGACGCCAGCGCCCGCTTCGTGAAAGCCACGGTGGAAGCCATCGCGCTGATGAAATCGGATAGAAGCGTGTTCAACGCAGCGCTGGTCAAATGGTTCAACATCAAGGATCAGGTTACGCAGGATCACATGTTTGCCGCAGTCGGGCAATTTCCGGCCAAGCCTTATCCTTCGGTGGAAGGCGTCAAGGCGCTACTGGATATTTACGACTCGCCTGCCATGCGCAAGCACCATGCGGATGAATTCATTGATGCAAGCTTTATTGCTGCTTTGGATAAGAGTGGTTATCTGGATAAATTAGGTAAGTAGCCGGTGAGCGTATTTAAATAAAAGCACGCAATAAAAAAGGAAGCCCCTACGAAAGGGCTTCCTTTTTTGAATCTGTGGAGCGGGAGAAGAGTCTCGAACTCTCGACCTCAACCTTGGCAAGGTTGCGCTCTACCAACTGAGCTACTCCCGCGTAATGACCTGCTTGCAAATCTACTGCTTACTGGCTTTACCAACAAGCTTGCAGTTTTGTTTTCCTGCGAGGGCCGAATTATAAAGGGTTTTCAAAGACCCTGCCCAAGATTTTTTGGGATTCGCTTTTATAATCATGTCCATAACCATTCATTTGCTTATTGCGCATCCTGATTACGCTGCTGCGAAGGCTTCAGAGCCTTGTTCGGTTCCTTCTTGCCGGGCGCCGGTGCGGTCGGCGCAGTACTCGCATCGGACAACAAACCGGCACAATCGGTGTCGGCCGTTCTGCCCATATTGATCAAAGGCACGACTGCCGCAAACGGCGCCACCGCCGCCAATCCAACCGCGGCGCCGGCCTTCAACGCGATTATGCCCTTATATAAACCGACGTCGGGATTCTTGAACGTGCCGTGGATATACAAAGGCGTGCGCAAGGAAATGATCCGCAGTCCCTTACTCTTCGGCCGCACATCCAGCGCCAGCAATTCCTTGGCCAGATTGATATCGCCGCTGACGTTGACCACCGCATCGGTGGTGTCCATCACGAACGAGCGGGTGTGCATCACGCCGTCCGTCACCGCAAAGTCGCCGGCCACGCAATTCATTTCCACTTGCTTGTCGCCGAATATCTTGACGAATGCCGCATTGGCCAGATTCAATCCCGCTGCCTCCAGAATGAATTTGCTGACCGATCCACGGCTGATGACGGTTTTCATTTCGCCGTTGGATGACCCCATCAGCAACGCGATCGAATTGCCGGTACCCGATAAGGAAACATCGCCGTTGACTTCACCGAAGCTGGCCTGCATCGACTTCAGGGTCGGGAATAATTGCTTGATCTTCAAATGCCGCGCAGCCATTTTTATTTCGGCCTTGATCGGATTCCCCTTGCCGTCCAGCGTGATGTTCGACGTCATGTTGCCGCCGGCCACGCCGAAATTGAGCGGGGTCAAAGAAAGTACGCTGTCCGTCAATTGCAAATGGGCCCGCATGTCTTGAATCGGCAAGCTGGCTTCGCGTATGATTTTTCGCCCGATAAATTCGACATCGGCATCCAGCACACCCCAGCTCTTGGTATCGAAAGGCTCAACCGGCAGTACCTTATCGGATGGCTGCACCTGCGCCGCGCCGCGATTGGCTTTACTGGCGTTGGAATCGGCCTTGACCAGCGGTCCCAGATCTTCCAGCCGCAATTGTTGCGATACCAATTTGCCGCGCAACAGCGGCCGCGGCTGGCGGCGCAGGTATTCAAGCGTGCCGGCAATGTCGCTGGAGCCGACGGTGCCGGTGAAATTCTCATAGGTCCATTGATCGCCGCCGGCTTGATTCAATTTGCCGATCAGATGGCCTTTGGTCGCATAGGGCGGCGTATCCGGCAGCAGTACGCCGGTCAGCGGATATAGATTGGCCATGCTGGCGCCGGCCAGCGACAAGCGCAAATCGATCGCCGTGACCGCGGTCGGCTTGGTGATTTTACCTTCCACTGCAATCGCGTTTTTGCCGAGCTTCACGTCGGCTTCGATCGGATAAACCGTGTCGGGATTTTCCAGCGAAAGGATGGCGCCCGCCTTGCCGCCGCCGGTGACCGGCGCTTTGTTGTAGCTGCCGTCGAGTTTGAATTCGAGACCGTAACCTTGCGGATTATTGTCCGCAAGCGTATTTGCATTGGCATGCATGTCCAGCTTGATTGCGGGATCGAGATAATGCACTTGCGCCTGCTTCAATATCAATCGCTGCAGATCGAAGGTCCAGGCCGACGGCGTATCGTCCTTTTTCTTGAAGGTCCAATTGTTGGCATCGGTATCGCCATCTGCATCTGCATCGGCTTCGGCCTTATTTTTAATATCGCCGTTGCGTTCCAGCGCCAGCACCAGGCCGTCCGCTTCCAGATCCGGCAAGGCCACGGTTTTAGCCAGCAACGGCAGCGGACTCAGAGAAAATGTGACGTGCCGGAGTTGCACCATCTGCGGCCCGGTCTTGGCCCAATCGGGATTGCTCAGGAGAATGTCATCGGCTGTTACGCGGGGCCATGGCGCCCAGCGCCGCCATCCGGATTGATTGTCGCCGGGCTTTTGCCATTGCAATGCAAGGTTGCCGCGAATTTCGAACACGCGGCCGGTGGATTCGCTGACGCGCCGATTGATATACGGCTTGGCTCGGTTCCAGTCGAAAGCGAGCAAAAAAACGATCAGGATCGCGATCAGAACGAAGAGGGACAGCAGCGTCCATAGCAGGATTTTTTTAAATATCGGTTTTCTCATGCTGTTACGACTACGCATTCACCGCATTGTTCCGAACCGCCTGAAATCTTTCGCCCCTCCATGACACCTCCGATTTTGTAGGAATTTCCCTATATCGGGGGGGTTATCGACAATCCGTGTCGCACCCCGCTTTTGTGTCAAACCGTCCACGGCCTACTGTAAATACTTAAAAAATTTACAATTCGTCCTATTGCCGACGTGTCTGCGCCGAGGCCGCAATTGACCGCCAGGCCTGAATGCAAAAGCCGCTTGTACGACACAAGCGGCTTTTCAGAAAACGGCAGTTGGCCTGCCGTGCCGGATTCGAATCTTTAAGGCGCGATTTCTTCGAGAGTACGTTCCCGCGTTTCGGTCATCAGTGTCGCGGCCAGCATCCCGACCAGACTCACGCCGGTGAACATCAGGAACACCGAGACCACGCCATCCTTGTGCACCAGCAACCCCACCACCGCCGGGCCGACCGCCGATGCAAGCCGCAGCCATGACGATGCAATACCGGTCCCCATCGCCCGCATGCGCGTTGGGTAGACCTCCGGTGTATATAAATAGAGAACGGTTGCGATGGAGCCGATCAGGCCGTAGCTGAGGCTGGTGACGATGACGACGTTCCAGATATTCTCCGTCCCGAACAGGCCCAATTGCAGCAGCAGGCAACCACCAAGGACAAACATGGTGATGGTCCAGTTGCGGCGACCCACGCGGTCGATGCAATAAGCGCATACAAAAAGCAATGCCACCTGCGCAATATTGGTGAAGGAGGCAAAACGCAAGGCGTCGCGCAGCGGCAGGTGATAAACCGTTCTGTATAGCGTGGGTAACCAGTTGTTCAGGCTGTTTGAGACAAAAAATGCGCAGACCCAAAGTGTCCAGACGATGAGCGTCCTTTTGCGGTAGACGGTGCCGATCAGTTCCAGCCAGCCGGCGCGATACTTGACCGGCGCCACGGTAGCAGCGGCAGTTGCTGCGGCAGTGCGCACTTTGACCGTCGGCGTAATACGCGCGGTAGTACTGGCTTCCATTTGCCGCACCACAACTTCCGCTTCGGCAAAACGCTTCTTGCCGATCAGCCAGCGCGGCGACTCCGGCAAACGCCAGACCAGATAAGACACCGCGAATCCCGGCAGCGCGCCGATCCAGAACAGAATTTTCCAACCGAACAACGGCACCAGCCACGCGCCCAGTTGGCCGGTGACCATCATGCCGACCGGGAAAATCAGTTCGTATATCAGAAAGTATTTACCGCGCCCTTTGGCGATCGACAGTTCACTGATATAGCACGCAGCGATCGGCGTTTCGCCGCCCACGCCAATGCCTTGAACAAAGCGGCAAGCGAACAAGGCCCAGAAATTGCCGCACAGCGCACATCCAAGACTCATTCCGGACATGATCAAAATGGCATAGGTTGCACTTTTGGTGCGGCCGATCCGTTCTGCCAGCCAGCCGAAATACAAGGCGCCGAAAAGTTGCCCCAGATAGCTGGAGCTGATCATCAACCCGATCTGCAAAGGCGAAATATGCCACACGCCAATCAGTACCGGCAGCACAAAAGCCATCGACAACGCATCGAATGCATCGAAAAATGTCGCCGTGCCGATCACAATGCGCGCCTTGGTATGCCACTTCGAAAACGGTACGCTTTCGATCCGCGCTATCAGTTCGGCAGCTTTCTCTTCGTCCTGCCGGATCGATGCTTCGACATGCTCTGCCGGCATGTCCATGCGCAACGAACTTAGAGCGTTGCTGTTTATCATTCCTGTCTCCTCTTATAATTTTTCTCGGCCAACATCGTTGTCGGACGATGTTGCAAACACGGTTGCAACATCAGTTGCAAAAACCCGTTTGCGAACCCGATTTGGAATCGCCGTTTTTAATTGAAAATTGCTACAACACGTCTTTCCACTTTTCTTTCACCAGTGCTCGCAATTCCTTGCTCGCTTCGGCTACCTGCGGAAAATCCTTGATGAAGTCGTACGGACGGCAGGCATCGATGACCGCCTTCGATGTCAGCGTCGCGTTATAGGCATAGGCGATGAACATGGGATCGCTGCGAGACCCCATGCCGCGTTTGATCAGATCGATGTCCAGTTCGGGATCGGTGCGGGTCGCCACGGCCCACATGACTTCCTGCAGATTCGCCGGATCGATGTCTTCATCCACCACTATGGCGTAACGGGACATGTAGGCGCCCACACCGCACTGGCTGAGAATATGGCCCGCCTGCCGTGCATGCCCGGCATACCCCTGCTTGATCGACACCACGGTAAACAGACGCGCGCCGCCGATCTCATGCGCCCAGACGCTTTGAACGTTGGGCACGCCCGCGGCCACCAGCGCATTGAACAACAGCGCGGAGCGCATTACCGCCTTTGAATACGAATAATCGTTGGGCGGCTTGGATGGCGGACTGCCGAGGACGATCGGATTGTTGCGGTAATAAATACGCTCGACAGTCACCACCGGCGCCAGCCCTTCCTCGCCGCCGTAATAGCCCAGGAATTCGCCGAACGGTCCCTCGATGCGTTGCGGCTCATCCGGATAAACCCAGCCTTCCAGGACGATTTCGGCGCCGCTCGGAAACGGCAGCTTGGTAATCTCGCCGGCCACCACCGACACCGGCTGCTGCAGAATCGCTCCGATGTAATTGAATTCCGATAACTGGAATGGAATCTCGATGCCGGAAATCAGATAGTTGAGCGGATCCGCCCCGAGCACGATCGCCACCGGAAACGGCTTGCCGGCCTGCACGTATTTTTTATATTGCATTTCGCCGTGCTTGCCCGGGACCATATACAGCCCGACATGGTTTTTATCATGCACCATGATGCGGTAGGTACCGACATTGACCCAGCCGTTATCCAGGTCGCGGGTGATGACCGAGCAGCCGGTTCCAATGTAGCGGCCACCGTCCTGATCGTGCCAAAGAGGCGCCGGAAAATCGAGCACATTGACGTCACCTCCGCGCTGGATATTTTCAAAGACAGGGCCGGTATCGGCACTGACCGGATCGTATTTCGGCGCTTCCGATTGCCAGAACCCGGGCTTGTCGCGCAGCTTGTTGATCAAACCCTGATGCGATTGCTCGATGCCCAGGCGCAAGATCGACGAAAGCCGGACCGGGCTGCTGGTGCTGCAGGTCAGCATGCGAAAGCCTTTCGGATAGCCGACGATTTCATCAAACAGCAATGCAGCCGGCTTATCTTTTTTGACGTTAACCTCGCTGACTGCGCCGAGCTCCAGCTTAGCGTCGGCGCCAAGAATATCTTTAAGCTCGCCGAGTTCACGCATTTCATCGAGCCAGGGGCGCAGATCCAGTGGGTTGCCAGAAGATTTCATAAAATTCTCATTTAATAGGGTGTTCGGTCGGCATGAACGGACGCGTGAATTGTGAGCCCCGCCGATTGACTCGTGCTTCACTTTTCCTGCAACGTTGCTACGGCTTTTGTGCAGTTCGCAGCCCGGCCCGCCGATGCCGCCGGCGAGCCGCAAACTTCAATCAGAACGACTCGCGTATGCCGATCATGCTGGCTATTTGGCTCATGCCTTTTGCCGGCGTGACCGAACCGCCGTTGCTCACGGAATACGCGGCGTTGTCGCTATTCTGCAAAAAGCCGAACTGTGCATAAACAGCGGTTCTGGCGGACAGGTAATAGGTAGCGCGCGCCACTTCCATGGTCGCTCGCGTGTCTTCCTGTTGGTTGATAACGCGTTGCACCATGCCGTCGAAGCGCAAGGCCGGCGTCATCGCGTAACCCACTTCCAGTGCGTATTGATCGGACGTCACATTCGGCGTTGCCGGCGCCGCCGAACCGACCAGGCGGTGCAGCCAGATAGCGCTGACCAGGAACTTGTCATATTTCGTATAGGCATCGAACATCAGATGCGAATCCGTATTGCCGCCGTTTGCCAGGCTTAGCGGCGCAATACCGTTGAACAGATTGGCCGCCGCGCCGGGACCGCCGTTCTGATGATCGTAGGCTGTGGACACACCCCAATTTGCGGCATCGTACTGAAGCGCCACCGACCATTCGCGGCATGCCTGGGCATTGCCTGGAATTTCGCCGGCGCAATTGCCCTGGCCCGGCGAGTTGGAAGCGGTTCCCCCCGATGCATCGCGGCCGAACGAATAGGTGCCGCCGGTGCTGAATCCGCCAAACTTCTTCCGGTACGACACGGTATTGTCGATCCGCGCATTGGCAATCCACGGATCGATCGAAGTCAGACCGTAAATGCTCGGTCCGACGAAATCGGCCGGCTGCATGGCCCAGGTCATCATTGAATATTGACGGCCCAACGTCAGTGCCCCCAAAGGACCGTCCAGACCGACAAAGGCCTGCCGGCCGAACAAGCGGCCGCCCTGATTGGCCGCGCCGGTCGCGACGGCCAAGCCGTTTTCGAGTGTGAACACGGCTTTGTAGCCGTCTCCAAGATCCTCGACACCCGTGACGCCGAAACGCGACGGCAATTCGCCGGTCGTGATCGGCATCCGGGCCAGCGAATCTCCCGCCGGATTCGCATGATTGATATATTCGATACCGGTATCGACGACACCGTAAAGCTTCACGCTCTGTGCCTGCGCGCCGGCACAGTACAGTAAGCTCAGCGACGTGATTCCAGCCAGGCAGATTGCCAGTTTTCGATTCATTCAGATCTCCAATTTTCTATTTATATTGACGAAGTTTTACTTACCGGTGACGCGCATCGACACGACGCATCAAAGCACCGCATCAATGAAATTCGAAATACCGATTCTTGATTTTTAGAGGTCGTAGTCGGTCACGACCGATTGCGGCGGCTGGCCGCTCCACACGCGCTGGATGTTCTGATAGGCAAATGCGCCGCGCCGATACCAGGTATCGGCGGTGGTGCCGGCGCTATGCGGCGACAGCAGTACGTTATCGAGCGGCATGAGTGCGCTGTCGGATGCAATCGGCTCTACCTCGAAGGCATCCAGGCCTGCGCCGGCAATCCGCTTTTCCCCGAGCGCGACAGCGAGCGCCTGCTCGTCGATCAGTGCGCCCCGGCTGGTATTGATGATCAGGGCGGTCGGCTTCATCATGGCAAGCCGCTCGCGGCTGACGATATGGTGCGTATCCGTGGTCAGCGGCGCGTGCAGGGTCAGCACGTCCGAGGTACGGAAAAGTTCATCCAGGCTCACGCTCGTTACACCGAGTTCGCGTTCGTGCCCTGCCGAAAGCCGCTCCCTGCTGTAGTACTGCACCCTGGCGTCGAAAGCTTGCACGCGGCGCGCCACTTTTTGGCCGATATTGCCAAGCCCGAGCACGCCGACAACCTTGTTTGCCAGCTCGAACGTATTGGTGCCGTCGACGCCGGCCGCCCATTTTCCCTGGCGTACGGTTTGATCGATATTGATCACGCGGCGATAGAGCGCCAAAATCATCAGCACTGCCTGATCGGCGACGGCCCAGGAATTTGCGCCGCCATTATTTGCGCAGGGAATCGTCAGTTCGCGGAGCAGGCCCAGATTCATGCCGTCGTAACCCGCCGCCAGCAACTGCACCAGACGCACATTCTTGGCCGATCGCAATAGATTTTCGCTTAGCTGCGCACGGTAATTGATAATGAAATCGGCATCCCGGACGGCCTCGATCTGCTGTTCCGGCGGGGACTTTCCATCAATGGCGATCGTGGAAAATCCGGCCGGCGCACAAGAGACGATGGTATCTACCAACTGCTGTTGCAGTCCGTGTAGAAAGACGATTTTAGGATTTTTCATAAGTGTTTCTCTGCAAGATAAAAACGAATTGACGCCAGGCGCCAGTTGCAATACGCGCAAATCAAAGCCGCTGCCGGATGACGTAATGCAGTATTCCGCCGTGCCGGTAATAGTCGACTTCTTGCGCGGTATCGAGCCGTGCAGTCAGTTGAATGGTTTCGGTCCGTCCATCGGTCCGCGTGATTCGGCAGGACAACTGCATGCGGGTACTCAGCACGCCGTCCAGCCCTGCGATGTCGAATGTTTCCGAGCCGTCCAACCCCAGGGTTTTGCGACTCGCGCCTTGTGCGAATTGCAGCGGCAGCACGCCGATGCCGATCAAATTGGAGCGATGGATGCGTTCGAACGACTCTGCGATCACGGCACGCACACCAAGCAGCCTTGCACCCTTCGCTGCCCAATCGCGCGAAGAGCCGGCACCATAGTCCGTTCCGGCTACCACCACCAGATCCACACCATCATTCCGATAGCGCTCCGCCGCCTCGAAAATCGTCATCTCGGCGCCATCCGGCATATGCCGGGTGAACCCGCCCTCTTTATCCGGTGTCATTTCGTTGCGGATCCGGATATTGCCGAAAGTACCGCGCACCATGACGTCGTGGTTCAGGCGCCGCGCGCCGTAACTGACGAAGCCGGAGCGTTCGGTGCCCATCGATTGCAAATACTCGGCAGCCGGTGTGCCGGGAGAAATGGCGCCGATAGGCGAGATGTGATCGGTCGTCAGCATGTCGCCGAATAGCGCAAGCACGCGCGCACCGGCAATACGCTTGATCGGCGCGGCTTGCTTTCCCATGTTGTCGAAGAAAGGCGGCCTGCGGATAAACGTGCTGGGCTGCCATGGGAAAGTGACGCCGGCGGGGGATGCGACGGCACGCCATTCCGGCGTGCCTTCTTCCACATTCTCGTAACGTTCGATGAATAATTTTGGCGACAATGTCGATGCAATGATCGCCCGAACCTCTTTGACATCCGGCCACAGATCCCGCAGATACACAGGTTTTCCGTCGCGATCGTTGCCGATGGGATCGTGCTCCAGGTCTTTCAGAACAGTACCGGCCAGTGCATAGGCCACCACCAGCGGCGGCGAAGCCAGGAAGTTGGCCCGCACGCTTGGATGGATGCGGCCCTCGAAATTGCGATTGCCGGACAGCACGGCGACAGCAGCGGCATTGGTTTTTTCGATGGCCGCGGCCAGGCCTTCCGCGATCGGTCCGGAATTGCCGATGCAGGTCATGCACCCGTAGCCGGTGATATTGAAACCCAATTCATTGAGCGGCGCCAACAGGCCGGCGCGCTCCAGATATTCGGTCACCACACGGGATCCCGGGGAGAGCGAGGTCTTCACCCATGCCGGCGGTTTCAGCCCGCGTTTCGTGGCATTGCGGGCCAACAGCCCGGCAGCGATCATGACCGAAGGATTCGACGTATTGGTGCAACTTGTGATTGCAGCGATGACGACATCGCCGTCGACGATCGCCGATTCCTGTTTGGTCGCGGAAGCCGCTTCAGAGGGATATGCCGTCCGGAAAGCATCCGGGACGTGCGGCAGCGAAAGCCGCTCATGCGGACGCCTCGGTCCTGCGATGGACGGCTCCACGGTGGCCAGATCGATCTCGATCACACGGCTGTAATCCGCGGCCGGCGTTTCGCTGCTGCGCCACATGCCTTGTGCTTTCGCATACGCTTCGACCAGTGCAATCTGTGCTTCTTTGCGCCCGGTCAGCCGCAGGAAACGCAGTGTTTCGGCATCGACCGGGAAGAAACCCATGGTGGCGCCGAGCTCCGGCGTCATGTTCGAAATCGTCGCCCGGTCCTGGGCTGAAAGCGTGTCCACGCCGGGTCCGAAATATTCGACAAATGTCCCCACCAGCGAATGGCGGCGCAGCGTTTGCGTGACAGTCAGCACGATATCCGTCGAGGTAACGCCGGGCGCGACGCTGCCGGTGAGCTTGCAGCCGACCACGTCCGGGATCACCATCGAAACCGGCTCGCCCAACGCCGCGGTACCGCCTTCGAGCCCGCCGACTCCCCAGCCGATGATGCCCAGGCTGTTGATCATCGGCGTGTGGCTATCCATTCCCAGCACCGAGTCCGGGTAGGCGATTACCCGCCCCTGTTCTTCGCGTGTCCATACCACGCGCGCCAGATATTCAAGATTGATCTGATGGCAAATCCCTGCGCCGGGCGGAATCAGGCGCAGGTTATCGAAAGCACGCGCGCCCCATCGCAAGAAGGCATAGCGTTCGCCGTTGCGTTCGAATTCCAGCTTCATATTCTGCTTGAGCGCATCCGGCGTGCCCGAGTAATCGACCGTGACCGAATGATCGACGATGAAATCGACCGGCACGACCGGATTGATCCGGCTCGGGTCGCCGCCCAGCGAGGCCAGCGCATCGCGCATTGCCGCCATGTCGCCCAGCGCGGGAATGCCGGATGAATCGACCATCATCACGCGCGCAGGCTTGAAGCCGATGTCCTGCGACGAAGTGCGGGTCTGCAACCACTGCGCGAGCGCTTCGATATCGGCCGCGGTACTGGTGCCTTCCGCATACTGGCGAAGCTGGTTTTCCAGAAGAACCTTGAACGTATACGGCAGGCGGCCGATGCCGTCGAGGCCGGCCCGTTCCGCAGCGGGAAGGCTGTAGTAGTGATAAATTTTGCCGTCTACATCAAGTTGGCTCAGCGACTGCTCAGGGTCTAACTTATTCATGGTCATGTTTTTCTTCCAGTCAATGCCGCACGCGGAGTTTCATTATTTGCGTCGATTGTCTGTCGCCTGAGCAGCCTTGTGTTTCGTCTTTTATGCAGGCATTCATCGGGTTTTTCGAAAGCAGAAAGACATATTGCTTGCGGCGGCGGGAATGCGGACGGCGGACAAAAAAACGGGTTGCCGAACATCGGCAACCCGTTTTAACTTTATCGCAGCAATCTATCAGCGCCGCACCGATGCCATCGGCATCATCGGCCCAGCGCCGCTTCAGGCACTGTGCGAGCGCAATGCGTGTTCCGCGTGCACAGCCTTCTCATCCGCAATTTTTTTCCTCGATAGCCGGCCCATCCCGAGAATCGTAAAGCACCCCAGAAAAGCAGGTACCGCGACCAGGGTGAAGACACCGGACAGATCCCAATGCAGGGATAACAAAACGCCCCCTGCCATCGATCCGATAATCGATCCCATGCGTCCGACGCCCAGCGCCCAGCTGACACCGGTACCGCGCATTGCGACCGGATAAAAGGCCGCCGCCAGGGCATCCAGGCCGATGACTGCGCCGCCGGTACCGAAACCGGCGCCGAAAATCGCGATGCCCAACATCCACCATGTGCCGTACACATAACCGATGGCGGTCACGCAGGCGCCGGCGCAAAACAACGCCGTGGTGAGGACTTTATACGGATTGAAGCGGTCCATCAGCAAGCCCAGAATGATGGCGCCAACCGTGCTGCCGATCGGAAACATGGCCGCCAGCAGAACCGACTCTTTGAGCGACGAGCCGTTGCCGTTGATGACGGTCGGCAGCCAGCTTGTGAGCAGGTAATACAACAGCAGTCCCATGAAGAACGTGAACCATAACAACAAGGTGCCGCCCCGTATTCCGCGCGCAAACAGATTCGCTATCGGTGAACCGTCGGTTGCATACTGCACCACGGAGAAGGTGCAATTTTGCAGCCGCTCGTCCGGTGCGATGCGTCCCAATACGCGCGCCGCTTCGTCATGCCCGCGGTTCTTGGTCACCAGATAGCGGATGGATTCCGGCAACGCCAGCCAGAGCGGCAGCAACAGCAGGATCGGCAAGATGCCGCCCAGCATCAGTACATGCCGCCACCCTTCCGCGCCGGCCACAAAATGCGCCGCCACGATGCCGCCAAGTCCGCCGCCGATAGTGAAGCCGCACGACACCGCCATCAACATCAGGAAGCGATGCTTTGCCGGCGCATATTCGGAGGTCAGCGTAATCGCGTTAGGCATGGCGCCGCCGAGACAAAAACCGGTGATGAATCTGAGTACGACTAATGTCCCGATCGAGTTCGAATAACCAGAAGCGAATGAAAATATGCCGAACCCCGCTACCGCCAGCATCAGGATCGGCCTGCGGCCGAATCTGTCGACCAGCGGTCCGAAAACCAGCGCACCCAAAGTCAGACCGAATAGACCAACGCCAAAAAGCCGGCCCAACTCCACGCCGGACAAGCCCCATTCCGCCTTGATGGAAGGGGCCAGGGATCCGATTACACCCACATCGAATCCATCCAGCGTTGTGATTAAAAAACACAATACGACAACGATGATCTGAAAGTTCGAAACCTTGTTCTCGTCGATGAATCGCTGTACATCCACTACTTGACTTGCCGTCATTTTTGTCTCCTCCGCGTTGGGCTCTATCGGCCCACTTATGCGCGGCTCAGCACGTAATCGGCTATTTCGCGCCGGGTAGCGATCCAGACATCGCCGCTGGAGGCTGCCAACTCGATGATTTTTTCGTGGTAATAAGCGCCGCGCGGACGGCCGAAGATGTGCGCATGGTTCATCACATCGATGACGGTTGTCTCGCCGCTATGCCTGGCGACTTCCAGATTCTGTTTAAAGGTTTCCAGCATCATGGCAGGCTCGGAACCGAATTTGATGAACGGCATGTCGTTCACATCGGTGTCGAGGGGAATTGCGACAATGCGCTTCTTTTCGAAGCTCTCGACATACGGCAGATCGTCGTCGAAAACATCGCCGTAATGCGTATAGCCGGCTTCTGCCAGCAATCTGGCGCTGCGCGGGCTTGGCGTGCCGCGTGGACTAAGCCAGCCGACGATATCCTGTCCGCCCGAAGCTTCCTTCAGAAGGCGTGTGCAGCGCGCGATATTTTCGCGTTCCGCTTCTTCCGATAACAGCAGCGGAATCACGTCCATCGCATATGAATGGGACAGCACTTCATGGCCGCCATCGGCGACCGCCTTGATCGCTTCCGGCGAACGTTCGGCGATCACGCCGTTGATCATGACACTGGCCTTGACGTCGAAACGCTTGAACGATTCCAGCAAACGATAGATGCCGCGTTTCGCGCCGTAGGCGGCCCAGGAATTGGCCATCGTGTCCACGATGCCGGGCGCCGGCGGCAGAGGATTTCCCATCGGGCTGATGCCGGGCGCTTTACCGTCCGACCACCCTTCCAGGCACACATTGAAAACTACCGCGATACGTTTGCCGTTGGGCCATACCCATTCTGATTTGCTCATTGTCTCTATCTCCTGTGTAAAAATATGTGATGCGTTTTGACTTTTAATGACTACGCTTATGCATGCCGGAACCGGCAAGGCGGCTAGCCGCCCGCCACCTTACTATAAGACGGCGAATTCAGAAGTCCGTCGCGGAAACGATTCTGCAGATAAGGTCCATCCAGCGGCGGCAACGCGAACGGGGTAGGTTCGGTCGATACCTTGATCACGGCAAATAGCAGGCCGTTGCCGTCGAACAGGTGCTGCCGTAACCGCGTCAGTTCGGCATCGGAGCGAACTGTCATGGCAAGGTCGAAGCCGGCGGCCTGCGCCATACCTGCCAGATCGACGCCCTGAGCGGTATGCGTCAATTGCATACCCGTTTCCCCATAGCGTTCGTTGTCGATTACCACCACGGCAAGATTCGATGGCCGTTTGACGGCAATGGTTGCCAACGCGCCGAGACCCATCAGCATTTCGCCGTCACCGGTACACACAACCACGCGCCTGGAAGGCTGCGCCAGCGCCAGGCCGAGACCCAGCATTGCCGCACCGCCCATCGCGCCCCATAAATAAAAATTGGCCGCCGTATCGCCTGCTGCATAAACGTCGTAAGCGGGATTACCGAGACCCGACACCACCAGCGCATCGCCGCGTCCCTGCAACAAGCGGGATATTGCCGATCGGCGTTCCAGCTTCACCGCGGCGGCGGTCTTCTCCTGTATTTTTTCGATGACATCCATGTTCGCACTCATTTGCCAAATAATTTTGCACCGAGCACGCGCTGCCCGATCAGGACTGCCGTCGCCCGGCTGGAACGGAATGCCAGCATGCCGGCGCCGCGCACGGTTTCGGCCACATCCTCCGCGCGGTCGGCCCGATAGACCAGCACGCCCATCGCCTCCAGCACCTTCTGCACCGCCGATCCCATGGGCACCTGCTGCGGGTTCGCTTCGCCCCATTCGCCGCGCATCGTCACGATCGCAAGCAATGGAATCCGGCTGTCGAGATTCAGCGACAACATGTTGATGCAGTTGCCTACGCCGCTGGACTGCATCAGCAATACGCCGCGCTCGCCGCCAAGCCAGGCGCCTGCCAGCAATGCCACGCCCTCCTCCTCGGTAGTCAGCGACACATCCTGCAGCGACGGGTCCGCCTGGCACAGACGGATCAATTCGGCGTGGCCGGCATCCGGCACGTAAGCCACTTGACGGATATCCATCGCTTTCAATTCCTTGTACAACTGTGCCGGCCAGGCAGTACCCACGATTTTTCCTCGAATTCAACGCTACATTTTTTACAGATTATCGGCCTGCCGCAAGGTCCGTGTTTCGCTTTTCCCGCAATACGTTCGCGGCTTTTCCGAAATGAAGTACGCTGCGGCGGCCTTATGCGATCTCATGCAGCCGGCCTCATGCAGCCAGATGACGCAGTTGCCGGGACAAAGGGATTGGCGGCGGACCTGGGCGGCGCAGTTGCAGCGGCTCTGCGCCGGCTTCTGCCGCGGCAAGCGCCGGCTCGTCGGCCAAAGCATGAATCAGGTGGTAGACGCTCTCGCTGAAATGCCTGTGCTCAAGAACGCTCAACGATAATGTCTTGTCGGCCCAGCTATCCGATAGCGGAACCGCCGCAATCTGCGCCGACGCTTTCAGCCGCTGCGCGATTTGCTCCGGCACCACGGCGACGCCCGCGCCGGTTGCAACCAGCGCTGCGATTGCCTCAAAACCGGCAACCTGGATCCGGCCCCGCAATTGGCCGCCGCATTGTTCGGCGCGCCGATGCAAATCTTCCTGCAGCGGATTTTCTTCCGGCAGGCAAATATAGTCCGCGTGCAAGGTTTCGGTAAACGATATGGCTGTCTGGCGCGCCCATATATGCTGTTTGCTCACGATCAGGGCCAGCCTTTCGCGGCCGGCCTTGAATAGGCGATGCCCCTGTTCCGCAGTCGATGAAGCGCAAAGAGCCAGGTCGATCCGGCCATCGTTTAGCTGACGCACCACGCCTGCTTCGGATTGCGCCGTGATAACGACATCGATATTTTTGTATTCCTGCAGGAACATCCCAAGCCTGAAAATCAGCGGCTCGATGCCGGAGGCGTTACCGACGCCGAGCCGGATCAACTGGGTACCGACGCTTCTGGCGCCGGTCATGTCGTCGGCGACAATTTGCGTCTTCTGCAATAACTCCTGCGCATGCTTGCGCAGCCGAATACCTGCCGGCGTCAACAAGATGCCGCGATTGGAGCGGCCGAACAAGCTTTGACCGAAGGCCTCTTCGAGGCCTTTCATCTTGGCGCTGACGGCCGACATGGACAGTGCAACGCTTTCTGCGCCGCGGCTCAATGTTCCTGCTTCGCAAACCGCGCAAAACACCTGTAATTCATCAAGGGAAAATCGAATACGCATAGTAATTTACGCTCACCGGCATGGTCGGCATGGGCAGCCGTCGATACCGGTCCGTCTCCTGTCTTGGTATGGTGACGCAAGACTACGCTCGACCGGCGGTCCCGGAAAATACCGATTGAAAACAGGGGATATGCTTTAAACTTATGGGTTGCTTATGGGCTGCTCTTAAGCCGCCCTATGAGGTGGCCGTGCGGCCCGGCCCTTTTGAAGCGGTTTTTGAAGCGGTAGGCAGACGTTGACGGGCGCCAACCCATTTACCGGCATGAACCAAGTCTTCGATCAGTTCGATCAAAGTGCCTTGCACCGCCAGGGTGGCCGCCGTCCGGGGCATGGAGGTCGGCCAGCACAAGCTGACCGGTCTGAATACTTCCTCGCCAACCAGTTGCCGCACCGAATATTGCTCGGCGAAGCCTTCCGGCAGCGCAGACCACGGCAACACCGTTCTGGCCAATCCCGAGGCGGCGACGCTGACCAGGGTCGGAAACGAGTCCAGATCGGCAATGACGTTGAGTTCGCAATTGGCGCGCGCAAAACTGCGTTCGACCAGCATCCGCAGGCGGTGCGCGATACTCGGCAATACCATGGGTACGCCGTCCAGTTCGTCGATCATGCAGGTGCCGATGCTGTCGACCTTCGCACCCGGCAGTTGCCCCACCACGAAGAGGCCCTCATCGAACAGGAAGTGCTGTCCGATGCCGGCGGTTTTGGTGTCCCGAAACAGCACGCAGAGATCGAGCCGGCCATGCGCCAGCAACTCGGCGAGATAGCCGCCCATGCTTTCGGTCAGATGAAGATGAATACCGGGATGACGTTCGCGCAGGGTGCGCAGCAACGTGGTCGAGACGATCGAGGATATGGTGGCCGGCAAGCCGAGTGCGACCGAGCCGGACTCGCCTTCGTCGCCCTGCAATACGTCGTGACGCACTTGCTCCAGTTGGCGCAGCACCGATCTGGCATGGCGATACAGGGCCCGGCCCGCGGCAGTCGGGGTAACGCCTTGGGAACTGCGGATCAGCAGCGACGTTCCGAACTCCCTTTCGAGCGCAGCGAGTTGCTGGCTAAGGGCCGGTTGAGCAACATAGACAAGCTCTGCCGCTTTGGTCAGGCTGCCGGAATCGATGATCGCGACGAAATACTTAAGTTGTCGAATTTCCATTCAATCGCATATCGAAAGCAAACAACAAACTCATCGTGAGTTAATCGCGCCCAAACACTTGCACCGGCCCGGTTCAGGATTTACGCCAGCCCGATAAAAAACCTCTCGGTGCGGGTGTGTCTTGAGGTGCTTCGGCAGCGCTCTCGGCCATGGCTTCGGGCTCGATGCTTTTCCGGAAACGCAAAAAGAATTCGTCAGCCAATTTACGGGCCACTCCCTCAATCAATCGCATGCCGACCTGGGCCAGTTTTCCGCTTACCTGGGCGCTGGCATTATATGCCAATGCGGTGCCATTGTCCCCGGATTGCAACACGACGGCAGCGCTGCCTTTGCCGAATCCTGCCGCGCCGCCGGAGCCTTCGAAAACAATCTTGTACGAAACGGGCGCCACGATATCGGTCAGTAAAAGTTTGCCGTTGAATTTGGCTTTGATCGGCCCGACCGAAACCGACATGACAACCTTGTATTCATTCTCGCCCGAAGGTTCGATCAACTCACATCCCGGAATGCATTTCTGGAGCACGGCCGGGTCGTTGAGGGCTTGCCAGACCGATTCCTGCGGCAAGGCAATCTGCTGCTCGCCCTTTAATTCCATGAAGCACTCCCTGCCGCCATGCGCTGCTGAACATCTCTGTTGCGATTCATTATTTTGTTCTCCATATTTTCTGTTCCGGTGTTTCTCAGGCTGTCTGCACCTGATCGCTCTTGCGCCGCAATGCGGCCAGCTTGACTGCGCGGATGATCTCCGGATAAGTGGCGCAACGGCACAAATTTCCCGACAGATAATCGCGGATCTGCTCTTCTTCGGGATCCTCATAACGGTCCAGCAGTTGCTCCGTCATGAGAACGAAACCGGAGGTGCAGAACCCGCATTGAAACGCACCGCATTCGATGAAGGCTTGCTGCACCGCACTGAGGCGATTTTCCTTGGCCACCGCTTCCACCGTCGACACTTCGGCGCTATTCGCCGCCAGCGCCAGATACAGACATCCAGACACCGCATTGCCGTCGACGATAACGGTGCAGCAGCCGCACATGCCCTGGCCGCAGCTTTCCCGGGCGCCGAACAAGCCGAAATTCTGGCGCAAGGTTTCCACCAGCGTGTGATGCGGCTCTACGGCAGCAGTCACATTGACGCCATTCAGCTTGAATGCAATTGAACGAAGCTCGCTACTCATCTCATTCCTCTTCTAAAGGGTTGCCCTGCAGGGTCCGTAATCCGCGGTAGACCGATTCGGGTGACAACGGCAAAGCGGTCAGGCGCAAACCGATTGCATCGTGGATGGCGTTGGCAATCGCCGGCGATACGCCGAAACTCGCCGATTCGCCGACGCCTTTGGCGCCGAACGGGCCGCTTTTCTGCGCCGATTCGACGATATTGTTTTCGACAATATCCGGGAAGTCGTGCATGCCGGGGATTTTGTAATAGGCAAAAGCGCCATTGGTGAGTTCGCCGTCGGTATATTCCATGCATTCCGACATGGTGCCGCCGAGCGCCATGATCGATGCGCCGGATAACTGCGTATCGACAATGTCCGGATTGATTGCGGTACCGGCATCGGCGACATTGACCAGCCGCATGATGCGGACGTGTCCGGTTTCGGTATCGACTTCGATCTCGACGCCGCATGCCCCGCTCATCCAGAAAGGCGTGATATTGGTCGATAGTCCGTTTTCGGGATTCACCGGCGAATAGACAGCGCTATACGTGCCGACGCCGACGATATTACCGGCCAGCATGCCGTACTTTTTCCGGAATACGTCGCTGATGGTGGCGTCGACGCCGATTTCCAGACCGGTTTCGATCGCCAGCGCCTGCAGCTTCTGCCTGGCATCGGTGGCCGCCGCAATCACCGCATGGCCCATATGAAACGTAGAACGCGAACCCAGGGTTCCCATATCGTATGGCGTCACCGCGGTGTCGCCGCTGACAACCTTGATCGCATCCATCGGGATACCGAGCGTGTCGGCCGCAATCTGGCTCATGGCCGTGTCGCTGCCTTGCCCCATATCGATCGTATTGCAATGCAAGGTACAACTGCCGTCGGCCGATAAAATGATCATCGATACCGATGTGGTCGGCGAAATGACCGCCTTGAAACCGACGGCAATCCCACGGCCGCGCCGGAGAGTGCCGGTGCCGCGCTCGAAGGGCCGGTTCCAGTTCATCCGCTCGCCAAGGCGCACCAGCACTTCATCGATTGCCGCATCGTGCATGACAGTGCCGGTGGCCTGAGGGCGGCCTTCCCGCAGAATATTTTTGCGGCGGAATTCCAGTTGATCGATCCCTAATTCGCGCGCGATCAGATCGGTATGGCTGTCATAAGCCCAGGTCAGCTGCGGGCAACCGAAGCCGCGCATGGCGCCGGCCGGCGGCAGATTGGTATAGATCTGATACGAATCGATTTGCACATTTTCGATGTCGTAGGGACCGGCCGCAGTAAAGCCGGATTTCTGTGTGATGCGCGGACCGATGTCGGCATAAGCGCCGCCGTTCCACCAAATCTCGCACTCGCGCGCCGTGATGCGCCCTTCGTTGGTCACGCCGCTCTTGATGCGCAGCGTGGCGGCGTGATTGGTGATGGTATAAAACTGCTCTTCCATCGTCAGCGAGATTTTTACCGGGCGCTGCATCAGCAGCGCCAGCGCGGCTACCAGCGCCTCCAGTTTGATATAAACCTTGGCGCCGAAGCCGCCGCCGAGCAAACCGGATTTCACGCGTACCCTGTTGTGCTGCCAGCCCAGCAGACGGGCGATTTCAGTGCGCACGAATGAAGGCATCTGAGTCGCCGAATAGATCGTCAGCTTGTCGCCGGCCGGCTCGCCGATCGACACCATCGGTTCCAGCGGCGTGTGCATGACCGGCTGCACCTTGAAGCTATGTTCGATGATCCGGTCGGCCTGCGCGAAGCCGGCCGCCATATCGCCGTAGCGCAACTTGAAGTCCAGCGCCAGATTGGTGTTTTTCCGGCCCTTGAGATGTTTCAGATCCGGAAAAGTCCCGGCCGGACGCAATTCATCGTG
The DNA here is from genome assembly GCA_036500325.1 of Herbaspirillum sp. GTDB lineage: Bacteria > Pseudomonadota > Gammaproteobacteria > Burkholderiales > Burkholderiaceae_D > Herbaspirillum. The sequence continues at coordinate 39,188 of DASYCG010000094.1, forward strand.
AACGATGACCGCAGAAGTCAACGCTTCGACTTCGTCGAATACCGCCGGCAATTCTTCGTACTCGGCATGAATCAGTTCGAGCGCTTTTTGCGCCACGTGCGGATCGAAGGCAAGCACCACGGCGACCGGTTCGCCAATGAAATGGACCTTGCCGTGGGCGAGTACCGGCTGATCGTGAAAGGCCGGCCCGAAATACGGATCCGGCATCACGCGCAGCACGTCATCGATGGTGACCACAGCATAGACGCCTTCCAGTGCGCGAGCCTCGCTGGTATCGATATGCTTGATCAGGCCATGCGCGATCCGGCTGCGGAATATTTTGCCGTACAGCATGCCGGGCAGACTGATATTGTGAACATATTCTGCTTTGCCTGTGACCTTGTCGCCGCTTTCGACGCGGGGAACCGAAGTACCGACTTGCCGATTTTCAATGACACGCGCATCCATTAAATATTCCTCCCGGCAGTGCCGTGCAATCCAATTGCGGCATTCACCGCGCGTCCCAAATACACACGGAGAAGCGCTCTTTTGTAGGGTGCGGAACCCTGCGCATCGCTTAACAGATCGGTTTCTTCGACCGCTGCATCGCACATGCGGCGCAAGGTCGCCTCGTCCCCGGCCGAGCCTTCCAGGATCGCTTCCGAAGATTTCAGGCGGGTCGGCCGGTCGGTCGCGGCGCCGACTACCAGCGCGCACCCGTGAACCACGCCGCCCTGCATGTCCAGCGATGCGGCCACACCGAGCGCCGGCCAGTCGTCCACGGCGCGCGTCGTACATTTGAAATAAGCCGTCTTTCTGTTTCCCTGTGAGGGAATGATGACCTCGCCGATAAGTTCGCCCGGCCCGAGGCTGGTTTCGTAGTAACCGATAATCAGCTCGTCGATCGGCACGATCCGCTCGCCGGCCGGTCCGATCAGAAGCACCCGGGCGTCCAGCGCAGTCAATATCGGCGGCATGTCCATGTGCGGATCGGCGTGCGCCAGATTGCCGCCGATCGTGGCGACATTTCTGACCCGCACGTTCGACAAACGCTTCATGGCTTTTGGAATGACCGGCGCAGCACGCTCGACCAGCGGAGAATGTTCGATTGAAGATAAGCTCGATAAGGCGCCGATTCGCAACTCTCCCTGCTCTCCCATTTCGATCCGGGAAAAACGCGGTTCGACCCGCCGCAGGCTCACCAGCCGGCGCGGCACCAATACGCCCGCTTTCATCATCAACATCAGCGCCGTTCCACCTCCCATGGCGCGCACATCCGTGTCGCCGGGTTCAAGATGGGAAAGCGCCTCTCTGAAAGTGGCCGGTTCAAAAAACTCGAAGGGACTCATTGTTGCTCCAGATAAATCTGTCCAACTCGGACATCTTGCAATATCGAACTGTTAGGATTTGACGCCGTGGCATCTGTCTTGTAAGGATTGTCGCCTCGCCGGATCATTCCGTGTTTCGTTTTTCCCGCAACACCCTATCGGTTTTGATGCAAAACCCATCGCCACCGATAATGCAGGCCGTCTCAATTTTTTATTTTTACCTAAACCGGTCCTGAGCGATGGGCATAATACCAACTTATATCAGGCATGCTCAGAAACTATTGTCGCAAGCGTGCGGCAAAGCGTAGTGTTGCGAGTTCCGTAATCGAACAACGTCCCTCCGGACCGGCTTGCGCGCCGGGCCGGTGGCGCGTCCGCATTAATGAACAGGCCCGCCACGAAGCAGGCCTCACCTGGAGATCGACCCCATGCCTTCAAATTCGCCTCTCGCCATTCCAGCCGTCTACATGCGCGGCGGCACCAGCAAGGGCGTATTCTTCCACGGAAAGGATTTACCTGCCGATGCCGCCGAACGCGATGAAATGCTGCTGCGCATCATGGGCAGCCCCGATCCATACGGCCGCCAGATGGATGGCATGGGCGCGGCAACCTCAAGCACCAGCAAAGTGGTGGTAATCACACCGTCGACGCGGCCCGGTCATGATGTCGATTATTTATTCGGGCAGGTTTCGATCGACGCTCCGCTGATCGATTGGTCGGGCAACTGCGGCAATCTAAGCACCGCGGTGGGGCCGTTCGCACTTGCCAACGGCCTGGTTAGCGGACCGCGCGACGGCATTGCGACGGTGCGCATTTGGCAGGCAAATATCGAAAAGACCATCATCGCCCACGTACCGATGGCCGATGGCGAAGTACTTGAGGATGGCGACTTCATCCTCGATGGCGTTGCGTTTGCGGCGGCGCGCGTCGAACTCGAATTTCTCGATCCTGCCGGCGGCGCAGGCACCGTGCTGCTGCCGACAGGTAATGCTTCCGACATGCTCGATCTTGGCGAATACGGCACGGTCGAGGCGACACTGATCAATGCCGGCAATCCGACGGTCATCGTCAGCGCTGCAGCACTGGGACTCACAGGGACCGAAAGCGCCGCCACGGTCGACGCCCAAAAAGCACTGCTGGCCCGCTGCGAAGCGGTTCGCGCGGCCGGCACGGTGCGCATGGGATTGGCCGCAACGGTCGCCGAAGCGACGCAATTCCGGCCGGCCACGCCCAAGCTGGCTTATGTCAGCCCGCCGGCATCGTACATAACCTCCGACGGCCGCGAGATCGCCCAAGATGACGTCGATCTGGTGGTACGGATGCTTTCAATGGGAAAACAACATCATGCGCTCACCGGCACCGGCTCCATCGCCATAGCGGTCGCCACTGCCATTCCGGGTACGCTGGCGCATGCGCAAATGGCGCCGCGGGCCGGCGTCGACGCCGGCGTACGGCTGGGACATGGCTCCGGCACCATCGCGGTGGGCGTCAAACTCGACGGCGACAGCGCGAGCCGGCAACAGGTGACCAGTGTCATCATCAGCCGCAGCGCCCGGGTATTGATGGAAGGCCGCGTCAGGCTGCCTGGCAAAAAAACGCCGAAATGACGGTTGCATCACCCTTGGTTTCCGGTCCATATGCCGAAATCCAGTCTCATCACGCATAAATCAATTATTTCAAAAAAGGAATTTCCATGTCATCGCCAACATCCGAGCGGCGTGCCGCTTTCCGCGCCGCCGTCGAACAACGTCGTGCATTGCTGATGCCCGGCGCATTCAATGCAATGAGTGCGCAGGTCGTCGCCGACATCGGCTTCAATGCGCTCTATATTACCGGCGCAGGCGTCACCAATATGTCGTTCGGCATGCCGGATCTCGGCTTCATGGGACTGAGCGATATCGCCGAGCACACATCGAGAATTCGCGACGCGGTCGAGTTGCCGCTGCTGGTCGATGCGGATACCGGTTTCGGCAACGCGTTGAATGTGCGTCACACCGTGCGCGTGCTTGAGCGCTCCGGCGCGGATGCGCTTCAACTGGAAGATCAGGTCAGCCCAAAAAAATGCGGACACTTCGCGGGCAAGAACGTTATTTCGACCAGCGAGATGGTCGGCAAGATTCACGCTGCCGTCGATGCGCGGACAGATCCCAATTTCCAGATCGTTGCGCGTACCGACGCCTGCGCGGTGCATGGTTTCGATGCCGCAATCGAACGGGCGCATCGTTTCGCGGAAGCGGGGGCGGATATCCTGTTCATCGAGGCAGTAGAAACATTTGATGAGATCAAACGTTTGCCGGGCCTCTTCAAGGCGCCGCAATTAATTAATATAGTGGTGGGGGGTAAAACGCCGGTCATGCCGCAATCAGCGTTGGCCGAATTGGGATTCGGGATTGTTCTGTATGCAAATGCCGCGCTTCAAAGCGCCGTGCTGGGCATGCAAAAGGCACTTTCCGTATTGCGTACCGAAGGCAAGCTCGATGAGGATCCGAGCCTGCTGGCGCCGTTCATCGAACGCCAGCGCCTGGTCGGCAAACCGCTCTTCGATGCGCTCGACAAACGTTATGCAGCTGGTAATGATTGATTTGAAATGGAGGCGGGGGTCGGGATCGAACCGGCGTAAACGGCTTTGCAGGCCGCTGCATAACCACTTTGCTACCCCGCCAGGGGTGATGATGGTCGCGCTGTAAATCAGGTAAATAAAAAAAGGAAGCTTTGAAGGCTTCCTTTCGTATCCTGGAGCGGGAGAAGAGTCTCGAACTCTCGACCTCAACCTTGGCAAGGTTGCGCTCTACCAACTGAGCTACTCCCGCATTCACAACAGACCGCTATTATAAAG
>DASYCG010000095.1:0-4156 GCA_036500325.1 Herbaspirillum sp.
ACGATTTTTTATGGCACTAAAGAAAATCAGTCGACTTCGAACTTTCTTTAAATCCATAAAAGACCGTTCATTTGGGTGAGGGGTACGGCCCGTGCCGCGTTAAAAAAAAGGGCACCCATGGCGCTAAAAAACCCCCACCCATGGCACTTAATCACCGTTGCCTTAATTAATTTCGCCGGCTGATTTCCGGTATTTTGCAATTGTGTTGCAAAGTGTAAGCGGTTGCAGGTAAAATATGCAACTCAATTGCATTATCTCCGCCTAATCTGCATGCACAAGATTCGAACATTTTCCGGCCGCGGCTTTCTGGCTGCGTTACTGCTGCTCATCAGCATCCTGCTGCTGCAGATGATCGCGATGGAATTCCATCATCACGATTTGTTGGCGGTGGATGATAATTGCCCGAGTTGCCAGCTCGGCGCTATGCATCCGGCGCCGACGCCCGCTGCACCGGTCATGGTGCCGGTATCGATATTGGCGTTCACTTATCACGTGGCCGCCGAACCGGCCTTGCCCAAGCCGCCCGATATCAGGCCATACCTGAGTCCTTATCCGCAAGCGCCGCCGCGTCGCTTCATTCCAGTCTAAATACCATTTTTTTCATCAGGCCTGCCAGCCCCGATTTCCCGGGTGCCGGTTGTCGCCCGCACGTCCTTAGGAATGCATTATGAACACACGCTTGTTACGGCTCAGCGCGCTGATTGCGCTCGCCTACGGTTTCTCCGCTTCTGCTCATGCCGTCGATGCGCAGATCGCCGCGCCATCGTCATCACCATCGCCAGCATCTTCACCCGCGACTGCGGATGACACCCAAACGCTGGACCCCATCATTGTCAACGAGCGTCTCGATCGCGCCAGAAACAGTATTTCGGTGGAAACCGGCAGCAGCATTTATCATTTCGGCCCCAAGGATATCCAGGCGTTGCCGCAAGGCGATGACACGTCCTTCAACCAATTCCTGCTGCGCGCGCCAGGCGTAGCGCAGGATTCATTCGGCCAATTGCACGTGCGCGGCGACCATGCCAATCTGCAGTACCGTCTGAACGGCATCATTCTGCCGGAAAGCATTTCCGGTTTCGGCCAGACGCTCGATACGCGTTTCGTCGATAGCCTGAATCTGATCACCGGGGCCTTGCCCGCTCAATACGGTTATCGCACCGCCGGCATTATCGATATCCATACCAAGACCGGCCAGGTGGCCAATGGCGGCAACATCGGCGTCGAAGTCGGCAGCAATAACACGCGGCAGGTCAGCGGCGATGTCAGCGGATCGCACGACGGCTTCAGCTATTACCTTAACGGCTCTTTCAATGCCAACAATCTCGGTGTCGAAAATCCGACCGGCGAGTCGTCGACGCTGCACGATCGCACTTTGCAGAGCAAGGCCTTCGGTTATTTTTCTTATCTGATCGATCCGGATACGCGCGTCAGCCTGATTCTCGCCAATACCGACAGCCGGTTTCAGATCCCGAATACGCCCGGCCAATCGCCCAACTTCACACTGGATGGCGTGACCGATTTCCCATCGGCCAATCTGGACGAAAACCAGCGCGAGACCAATCGCTACGGCATTCTGGCGCTGCAGGGCGTGATCGGCGACAAGATCGATTATCAGGTAGCCGCCTTCAGCCGATATTCCAAGGTGTTGTATGAGCCGGATACCATCGGCGATCTGATGTATACCGGCGTCGCGTCGAACGTGTTGCGCACCGGCCTGGCCAACGGTTTGCAAGCCGATGCCAGCTATCGTCTGAACGACGCGCATACCTTGCGCGGCGGTATTTCCTATACCCGCGAAACGCTGAACAATACCAATAATTCACTGACCTTCACGGCCGATGCCGACGGCAATCAACTGGGCACCTCGCCGTTTGCGATCGACGACCAGAACAGCAAGGTGACCAATCAGGTCGGCATCTATCTGCAGGATGAATGGAAACTCACCGATAAGCTGACCGTCAATTACGGCGCCCGTGCCGACTGGATCAATGCCTACGTCACGGCCAGCCAGCTCAGCCCGCGCATCGGCCTGGTGTATCAACTGACGCCAAGCACCACGTTGCATGCCGGCTATGCCAGATACTTCACGCCGCCGACCAGCGAACTGATTTCCGGCAGCGTGGTGGCCGCCTTCGACGGCACCACCAATGCTTCGGCCAGCAGCCAGAACGGTGCAGTGCAGTCGGAACGTTCCGATTATTACGATCTCGGCGTGACGCAGCGCCTGACCGAAAATTTGACACTGGGCCTGGATGGTTATTACAAAAAAATCAAGGACATGCTGGACGAAGGGCAGTTCGGTTCGGCGCTGTTGTATACACCGTTCAACTACGCCGAAGGCAAGGTCTACGGCATGGAACTGACGCTGAATTATCACAAGAACGATCTGAACGCTTATTTCAATCTGGCGCGCGCCACGGCAATGGGTAAGAACATCATCTCCAGCCAATACAACATCGGCCAGGACGAACTCGACTACATCTCGAATAACTGGGTGCATGCGGACCACGACCAGACCGTCACCGCTTCGGCCGGCGCGTCGTATCAGTGGGGCGCCACGCTGTATAGCGCGGATGCGCTGTTCGGCACCGGCCTGCGCAGCGGCTTCGCCAATACCGACCATTTGCCGGCGTATACCGAGTTCAATATCGGCGCCAACCATACTTTCAACGACACATTGATCGGCAAGGTCAACGTGCGGCTGAGCGTGGTCAATCTGTTCGATAAAGTGTATGAAATCCGCGATGGTTCCGGCGTCGGCGTTGGGCAGCCGCAGTATGGGCAGCGAAGGGCGATGTATCTGGCGATGACGAAATCATTCTAGGGGAAATTCAGCGCGCTATCTGACGAGTCTATAAATCAGATTTAAAGCAGAAAATTTAGAGCAGCAGGTTTAAAAGCAGTTAGGGCTTTAACACCGTGGAGGCAATTCCTCTGCGGTGTTTTTTTTCGTCTTGAGGCAGAGCCGACAGACTCGGCTGACGAAGGTTTGAAAAGAGGTTATATTTCGCGGTGACCCAAGAATGCCAATTTTCACCAAATTCAGGAGACAGCATGAGCAATACCGCAACCCCGGACAATCCGCTCGATCAGGCAAAAGCGGAAGTGGCGCTGGCCAATCGCATCCTGTATCAGCAACGCGTTGTCGATGCTTTCGGCCATGTCAGCATGCGCCATCCAACCAATCCCGATCGCTTTCTGCTGGCGCGCAATATGGCGCCGGCGCAGGTGACGGCTGCCGATATCCTGGAATTCGATCTGGAGAGCGAACCGGTGGCGGCGGGCGGTCCGGCGGTGTATCTGGAGCGTTTCATCCACGGTGAAATTTATCGTGAACGGCCGGACATCATGTCGGTGGTGCATAGCCATTCGCCGGCGGTGATCCCGTTCGGCATCGTCAAAAATGTCCCATTGCGCCCGGTGTGCCATATGAGCGGTTTTCTCGGGCTCGGCGCGCCGCTGTTTGAAATCCGCTGCTGTGCCGGCGAATCCAGCGACATGCTGATCCGCAATCGGGAGCTGGGCGCGGAATTGGCGAAATCATTGGGCAAAGATGTGGTGGTGTTGATGCGCGGCCATGGTTCGACCGTCACCGGCAGCAATTTATATCAGGCCGTATTCCGCGCGATTTATACCGAAGTCAATGCGCGCCTGCAGTCGGAAGCTTTGGGTTTGGGCGAGGTGACTTACCTTACCGAAGGCGAGGCAATCAATGCCAATATTGCCAACGACGGCCAGATCAAACGCGCATGGAACCATTGGGCAACGTTGATCTAGCGGCAGATCCGTCCCTGCTGACCTGCGCCCAAATGGTCGGCGAATATTTGACGAGAGTTCGTCATCATTAAATCCCATTAAATCCGGGACCATAAAAATCGGGTATTGATATCGCTATCAATGCCCGATTTTTTTTACCATTTAATTTACCGCAATATTCAAATACCCGGCATAGGAATAAACCCCGGCATTTTTAAATTAAAAACTTGAGCCCGAAATTCAAACTTAAAACTCCACTACCGAACGGATGGATTCGCCGCTCTTCATCAATTCGAAGCCGCGGTTGATGTCTTCCAGTTTCAGCTTGTGGGTGATCAAATCGTCGATATTCAATTTGCCATCCATATACCAGTCGACGATCTTCGGCACGTCGGTGCGG
>DASYCG010000096.1:0-35290 GCA_036500325.1 Herbaspirillum sp.
CCCTTGCAGATGCTTTACGCGAAAAGGGAATAGATGCGAGCGTGTTGATGCCCGGCTATCCTGCGGCGCTGGAGGGTGCAACCGGCCTCAAAAAAGTCTCGGGCGATCTGGCGCTGCCGGGCGGTCCAGGGCATTTGATGCAGGGCTTCATGCCCGGCACCGACATTCCCGTCGTCCTGCTCGACACCAAGCGCTTTCGCAGCCGGCTCGCCAGTCCTTATGTCGACCAAAACGGCGGCGAACTGGCCGATAACGCCGAAAGCTTTGCGGATTTATCGCATGCGGCGGTCGCCATCTGCGCAGGCCGGACGCAGCTTCCGGTACCGCATATCGTGCACGCCAACGATTGGCATGCCGGGCTGGTTCCGGGCCTGTTGAAGCAAGCCGGGATACAAGATATCGGTTCGGTGCTGACGATTCATAACTTGGCGTTCCAGGGAAATTATCCGATGGAGATGCGCGAAAAGCTCGGCATTCCTGAGACGATGTGCGGCGCCGACGGCATGGAATATTGGGGCAAGCTCAGTTATCTGAAAGCCGGGATCAGCTATGCAGATCGCATTTCGACCGTGAGCAAAACCTACGCCAAGGAAATTCTGACCGAGCGCTTCGGCAGCGGCATGAATGGCCCGCTTAATGTGCGCAAGCACGATATTCGCGCGATTCCGAACGGGATCGATACCGAGGTCTGGAACTCTGCGCTGGACGTAATGACCGCGCGCGGTTTCTCGCAACAGGACATGCGCGGCAAGGGCGCCTGCAAGCGCGATTTGCAACGCTTGTTCGACTTGCTGCCGATCGATCCTTTTGCGCCGGTGCTGGGCATCGGCAGCCGTATCTCGCATCAGAAAATGGCCGATGTGGTGTTGCAGGCAATGCCGCAAATCCTGGATCGTCAAAAGCGTCTGCAAGTGGTGATACTGGGTTGCGGCGACCATGCCTACGAACAAGGATTCCGCGATCTGGCGCTGGCTTATCCCGGCCGCGTCGGCGTTCATATCGGCTACGACGAACGCCATGCGCATGCGCTGCACGCCGGTTCCGATATGTTGTTGCACGGCACCCGTTTCGAGCCATTCGGCCTGACACCGTTGTATGCGATGCGTTACGGCACCGTTCCGATCGGTTCGCGTGTCGGCGGCCTGATCGATACCATTATCGATGCCGGACCGATCGGCCCGCTCGGTGCGAGTTCGCTGACGCCCGGCGCCAACGGCTTCCTGTTCGATGGCGAAACGCCGGCCGAGATGGCAGCGGCGGTGGATCGCGCCTTTACAGTGCATGCCAATACCGATGCGTGGCAAACCATGCAGCGCAACGCGATGAGTACCGATTTCGGCTGGAGCAAACCGGCTGCGCAATACATCGATATGTATACGGAAATCTGTATGCCGGAAGTGCGGGCACTTTTCACGTCACCGCAGCCGCCAGCCGCCCAGCCGCGGGTGACGACATATAAGGTGGCGTAACAGGCTGCACCGGGAATTGGATGCGGGCGTCGATCGTACGCAAATGCACGCGTCGCTGGCAGTGCCATAACTGCAGCGACGCGTTTTCTTTTGTGCTTCGTTTTTTGTGGTGGTACTTGCCGATCCTTTAAGTTTTGCCTGTTGCGGTGATCCTTCGACACACTTCGCTGCTCAGGACGAACGGTTTCCCCTCGAACTTTTACCTATGGCTGAAAAGTCATGGGAAATGTTGAGTAAGTGGCGTGAGCGGCCCAAGCTGTGCGCTAAGACGCGGAGCCGTACGCAAGTACGGTGAGCATCGCAGTGCGCAGATTGGGGTGCTCTCGCCACTTAATCAGCGCTTCCCTATAACCATTCCATGGAATACCGCTTATGCCGCCTGAACTTTCTCCGCGTATTTACTGTGTCAATCCCTGGCTGGTGGGCGCCTCCGGCTGGTCGCGCCTGCTGGATCATTGCGTGGCGCTGGGCTTCGACCATGTTCTGATCGCGCGCGATACATCGGGCGCCGGATTGACCTCGACGACTGCCGCGCAGTCGTCCGGTTTTGTGCTGGAGCCGCTGTTGCACGAATGTGCGGCACGCAATATACGGGTGCTGCTCGATTTGACGCTGGCCGGCGTTGCCGGCCGCGATCCCCTGTTGCAGCAACATCCCGAATGGTTCGATGCGCCGCAAGCCGGCGACGATGCCATGCTCGATCCGCGTCATTATGCCGCGCAGCAATCCCGCGCCAGGACACGCTGGGAAGATCCGGGCGTGGCCGAAGCGGCATTTGCATGGTGGAAACAGCATCTGGACGATTTGACCGATATGGGCGTGGCGGGGTTTGTCGTCTACGCGCCGGCGCAAGTGCCGTGCGCAATTTGGCGACGCCTGAGCGCGCCTTTGCGCGAACGTCATGCCTGCTGCCATTTGCTGTCATGGGCGCCGGGCTGCACCGCGCAACAATTGGCGGAATTTTCGCATTGCGGTTTCGATGCGGTATTCGGCTCCGGCGCCTGGTGGGATTTCCGCGCCGACTGGTGGATACAGGAACAGGAGCGCTTGCAGGCGATTGCGCCGCCGATTGCTTTTCCGGAAGATCCGTTCGGCCCGCGCCTGGCGAGACTATGGCATTTGAACGATCCCGAAAGCCTGCAACTGGCGTCGCTGCGCGCCTTGCGATTCGCGACGGCTACCGGTAACGGTTGGTTGATGCCGATGGGTTTCGAATATGGCTTGAGCGAACAGTTGTTCGGCGGCTTTGCCGATGCCGAAGCGTATCAGCAAGCCTGCGCGCAATCCGCCTTCAATCTTTCGGACGACATCGCCAGGGCCAATCGTTTTATCGCAGAAATCGGCGGCCGTTATTATGGCGCCCGGCTGCGCATGCTGAGCGCGCCGCATGCGCCGCTGGCTGAAATCGAACGTCGCCTGTTATCGGATGACGCGTTACCGCCGTTATTGATCAGCGTTAACAGCGATCTGTATCTGGCGCAAAGTCAGACGCCGGCCTTGCATCGCAGCGCGCAGGATATTGAAAATGCCGGTATTGCGGCAAGCCCTGCAGCCGGCCCGATCGGGGCCGATCTGATCGGCCCCGGCGCTGTGCTTATCCGTCATTTGCCGCCGCCATTACCGGTGATCACCGTGACCACCCGCAGCAGGCGCTTGGCGACAGCGGCCACGCGCGCGCCGAGAATGGCGATCGAAGCGGTGACGCCGATAGTCGATAACGGCCGCTTTCCGGTCAAGCGCGTCGTCGGCGACGCGCTTGTTATCGAAGCCGACATCCTGCTCGACGGTCACGAACATCTGGCGGCGCAAGTTTTATGGCGCACGGCGGATGAGCGGAAATGGCAAGAGCAAGGCCTGCCGATGCGCGAAATCGGCAACGATCGCTGGCAGGCGCAATTGCCGCTGCAACGTATCGGCCGGTATTTTTTTGCGATCGAGGCCTGGCGCGATGCGTTTGCCAGTTACCGCGACGAACTTGAAAAGAAATCGCGCGCCGGCCTGGATCTGACGCTGGAATTGGAAGAAGGGCGCCTGCTGATCTTGGAGGCTGCCACAGCCGCATCGCATTCAGGCGGCAATGACGACGATGCCAAGGCACTCAAATCGATGGCGAAGGAACTGGCGGCAAGCAAGTCGCGCGATCGCGACAAGCTGGCGCTGTATGACGCGGCGCGCACCAGCCTGTTGTTGGCGCCCGAAACGGACGCCATCATGCAGCGCAATCTGCCGCGCCAGTTTGTTGGACGTAGCGGAAACGAAAGCGAAGACGGCTATCCTGTCGATGCCGAACGCGCGGCCGCGAAATTTTCCAGCTGGTATGAATTGTTTCCGCGTTCGCAAAGCGGCGAAGAACATCGCCACGGCACCTTTTCCGACGTGATCGAACGCTTGCCCGCGATTGCCGCCATGGGCTTCGATACCTTGTATTTCCCGCCGATCCATCCGATCGGGCGGCGCAATCGCAAAGGCCGCAATAACAGCCTGACGCCGGCCGCCGACGATCCCGGCAGTCCTTACGCCATCGGCGCCGACGAGGGCGGCCACGATGCGATTCATCCGGCGCTCGGCTCGCTGGAAGATTTTCGGGCTTTGCGCGTTGCCGCGGCGGCGCACGGTTTGGAACTGGCGCTGGATTTTGCGATTCAGTGCGCGCCCGATCATCCATGGCTGAAGTCGCATCCGGACTGGTTTGCCTGGCGTCCGGACGGTTCGATGCGCTATGCCGAAAACCCGCCCAAGAAATACGAAGATATCGTCAACGTCGATTTCTACGCCGATGGCGCGGTGCCGGATTTATGGATTGCGTTGCGCGACGTGGTGCTGTTCTGGGCCGACGAAGGCGTGCGTAGTTTCCGTGTCGATAATCCGCATACCAAGCCGCTGCCGTTCTGGGAATGGATGATCGCCGATATTCGCGGCCGTTACCCGGATGCCTTGTTTTTATCCGAAGCGTTTACGCGGCCGAAAATGATGTACCGCCTGGCCAAGGTCGGATTTTCCCAGTCCTATACCTATTTCACCTGGCGTCACACCAAGCAGGAATTTACCGACTATCTGACTGAATTGAATCAAGCGCCGGCAAGCGATTTCTTCCGGCCGAATTTCTTCGTGAATACGCCGGATATCAATCCGCTTTTTTTGCAGCACTCAGGCCGCCCCGGTTTCCTGATCCGCGCTGCCCTGGCCGCCACTTTGTCCGGCTTATGGGGCGTGTATAGCGGCTTTGAATTGTGTGAAGCAGAGGCTGTGCCGGGCAAGGAAGAGTATTTGCATTCGGAGAAATATCAGATTCGCGCCTGGGATTGGCAGCGGCCCGGCAATATCGTGGCCGAAATTGCGCAACTGAATCGGATCCGGCGCGCCAATCCTGCGCTGCAGACGCATCTGGGCCTGCAGTTTCAAGTGATCGGCAACGATCACCTGCTGGCATTCGTCAAGAGCACGCCGCGCCGCGACGGTGCGGCCGGTTTTGGCGAGAACGTGATTCTGGTCGTCATCAACCTCGATCCATTCCACACGCATGGCGGAGAAATCGAACTACCGTTGTGGCAATTCGGTCTATCGGATAACGGCGTGCTGACGGTGGAAGACCTGGCGCGCGGACATCATTTCGATTGGCACGGCAAGCGTCAGATGATTACGCTCAATCCACAAGATACGCCGTACGCCATTTGGCGCATACGGCCGCAAGGACAACTATGAGCGACGACGATTTAATGGGTAATCCCAAGGATGAGGCCAAGGGCGACGGCAAAAGCGGCAAGGCATCGATGGGCGCCGAGAAAAAACCTGCCCAGGGCAAGGCCAAGGTTAACAAGCGCCGCGCCAAGGAGCGTTCGGAATTTATCGCCGATCCGCTCTGGTACAAGGACGCGGTGATTTACCAGATTCACATCAAATCGTATTTCGATTCGAATAACGATGGCGTCGGCGACTTTGCAGGTTTGATCGATAAGCTCGATTACATCGCCGGCCTCGGCGTCAATACCATCTGGCTGCTGCCGTTCTACCCATCGCCGCGGCGCGATGACGGCTACGATATTTCAGATTATCGTGGCGTGCATCCGGATTACGGCACCCTGGCCGATGCCCGCCGCTTTATCGCCGAAGCGCACAAGCGCGATTTGCGGGTGATTACCGAACTGGTCATCAATCACACCTCGGATCAGCATCCGTGGTTCGTGCGCGCGCGCAACGCCAAGCCGCGCTCGGCGGCCCGCGATTTTTACGTCTGGGCCGACAAGGACACCGGCTATCAAGGCACCCGCATCATTTTCAACGACACCGAAAAATCCAATTGGACCTGGGACCCGGTCGCCAATGCCTATTTCTGGCATCGCTTCTTCTCGCATCAGCCCGACCTGAATTTCGATAATCCGCAAGTGCTCAAGGCCATACTCGGCGTGATGGCGTTCTGGCTCGATCTCGGTATCGACGGCTTGCGCCTGGATGCGGTGCCGTATCTGATCGAACGCGAAGGCACTACCAACGAAAATCTGTCGGAAACGCACGCGATCCTGAAAAAAATCCGGGCCGAACTGGATTTCAAATACCCGGACCGGATGCTGCTGGCCGAAGCCAATATGTGGCCGGAAGATGTGCAGCAGTATTTCGGCGACAGCGATGAGTGCCATATGGCATTCCATTTCCCGCTGATGCCGCGCATGTATATGGCGCTGGCGCAGCAGGACCGCTTTCCGATTACCGACATCCTGCGCCAGACGCCGGCGATTCCGGCCGATTGCCAATGGGCGATTTTTCTGCGCAACCATGACGAGTTGACGTTGGAAATGGTGACCGATCTCGAACGCGATTATCTGTGGAATTTCTATGCCGCGGACCGCCGTGCGCGCATCAATATGGGCATTCGCCGGCGCCTGGCGCCGTTGCTGGAACGCGATTCGCGCCGCATCCAGTTGCTCAACAGTTTTCTGCTGTCGATGCCGGGCACGCCGGTGATTTATTACGGCGATGAAATCGGCATGGGCGACAACATCCATCTGGGCGATCGCGATGGCGTGCGCACGCCGATGCAATGGACGGTGGACCGCAACGGCGGTTTTTCGCGCGCCGATCCGGCCAGCCTGGTGCTGCCGCCGATCATGGATACCCTGTACGGCTATCAATCGATCAACGTCGAAGCGCAAAGCAGCGATCGCCATTCCTTGCTGAACTGGACGCGCCGCTTGCTGGACGTGCGCAAGCAGCACAAGGCTTTCGGCCGCGGCACGTTGACGGCGCTGTACCCGAGCAATCGCAAGATATTGGCTTACCTGCGCGAATATGCCGATCCGCATAAGGACGGTGCGCTGGAAACCATTTTGTGCGTCGCCAACGTGGCGCCGTCGGCGCAGGCGGTGGAACTGGATCTGTCGACATTTTGCGGCCGCATGCCGGTGGAAATGATCGGCGGCACGGCGTTCCCGCCGGTCGGGCAATTGAATTATCTGCTGACCTTGCCGCCTTACGGTTTTTACTGGTTCGTGCTGGCCACCGAAGCCACCATGCCGACCTGGTATACGCCGTCGCAGCAGCCGCTGCCGGAGTACGCCACATTGGTGTTGCGCAACGGCGTCGACGACATCATGCGCAATCCTGCCCGCAGCCTGCTGGAACAGGAAGCACTGCCGGCGTACTTGATGAAGCGGCGCTGGTATGCAGGCAAGAACCGCAAGTTGAATTCAGTCAATATCGCGGTTGCCGTGACACTGCCGCCATCGAAATTGTCGCCCGGCGCCTTGCCGATTCTGCTGACCGAAATCGAAGTGCATACTCCGCATGATGTGTCGCGTTATCTGTTGCCGCTGGGCTTTATTCGCGAAGAAGACACCATTACCGCATTGCCGCACCAATTGGCCTTGGCGCGGGTGCGCCGCAATAACCGGGTCGGCCTGCTGACCGATGCTTTTACGCTGGATTCGTTTGCTTCGGTGGTATTGGAACTGCTGCGCGAAAATACCGTACTGCCGACACCGCAAGGCGAAATCCGCTTTATCGCCAGCGCCGCGCTGGACGCGATCAGCGTCGGCGTCGACGCCGGGGTGCGCCGCATCACTGCCGAGCAGTCGAACAGTTCGCTGGTCATCGGCGACAGCGTCATGCTGAAGATCCTGCGGCATTTGACCGCCGGCATCCATCCCGAAATCGAGATGGGCATGTACCTGACGGCGCTCGGCTACGCCAGTACGCCGGCGACATTGGGCGAGGTTTCGCGCTTCGCGGCAGACGGCACGCCGACCGCGCTGATCGTATTGCAGCAATTTGTACACAATCAGGGCGATGCGTGGCAATGGACCATCGACGCGCTGGAACGCGCGATTCAACGCGATGTGCTGACCGGCCCGGCCGATGTCGCGTCGAACCAGCCGGCAACGCAAGCCGCGGGTGCTGCGCACAATATGGTGGAGTCGCTCGACCTGGCTGCCGATCCCTTGCATGAAATTACCCAATTTGCGGATACATTGGGCCGGCGTCTCGGTCAGATGCATGCGCTGTTGGCGAGCGCCACCGACAATCCGGCGTTTGCGCCGGAAACGGTGACGGCGGCGCATAGCAAAGCCTGGGCCAAGCGTGTCGTCAATCAATTGGATGCGGCGCTGAATCTGGTGGCGCAGCAAAAAGAGTGGGCCAAGCCTGTGGATCAGGAAAGAGCGCAGGAATTGGTGGCGCGGCGCAAGGAATTGCCGGAAGTGCTGGAACGCCTGGCCGCGGCCGGCATCGGCTCGGCCAGTATCCGGATTCACGGCGATTTACATCTGGGCCAGGTGCTGGTTTCCGGTCACGATATTTACATCGTCGACTTCGAAGGCGAACCGGCGGCGCCGATCGAAACACGCCGCATCAAGCAGTCGCCTTTGCGCGACGTTGCCGGTGTGTTGCGTTCCTTCGATTACGCCGCCGCGCATGCTGCCAATATCGGTCCCGGGGATTTGGGTGCGGCGGCGCAGGCGCGCAAGGAGGCTACTCTGGAACGCTTTGCGCCGGCATGCCAGCAAGCCTTCCTGGACGGTTATCGCCAGATCGAAGGGGCCCATTTGAGTGGCATGTCGGATCAGCAGGAGGCGGATTTGCTGGACTTGCTGACGCTGGAAAAAGCGGCGTATGAATTGTGTTACGAGGCGGCCAACCGGCCGGCCTGGATCGCCGTGCCGTTGCGCGGGTTGGCAACTATTGCTGCGCGCCTGCTTGGCGCCGGTGCCGGTGCGCGAAGCAGGAAATCGGATAAAGGAAACACGGATGAATGAAGTCATGGATAAAAACACCAACGCCAACACTAACAAAACTGCAACGCAATTGGTCGATGCCGACACCATCCAGGCATTGCTGCACGGCCGGCTGGGCGATCCGTTCAGCCTGTTGGGACCGCATCGGCTGAATGACGATCTCGATCTGTATGAGATCCGGGTGTATCAGCCCGGCGCGCTGAGCATCGACATATTGGCGCGCGGCGCCGACGGCAAAGCCGGCGCGGTACTGACGGCCTTGCAACCTTATGCCGAAGCCGACGGATTTTTTATCGGCAGCGTGCATTTGCCGGATGCCAAAGCATATTTATTGCGGGTGACCTGGCCGGATGGCCGCGGCGGACGGACGGTGCAGATCGCCGAAGACACTTACGCCTTCGGATTATTATTGGGCGAACTCGATATTCATCTGCTGAAGGAAGGGCGGCATCGCGAGCTGGGCCGCTGCCTGGGTGCGCAAACCGTCCAGGTCGACGGCGTGGCCGGCGTGCGGTTTGCGGTGTGGGCGCCGAATGCACAGCGGGTATCGGTGGTCGGCGATTTCAATCTGTGGGATGGGCGGCGCCATCCGATGCGCTTGCGCAAAGAAGCCGGCGTGTGGGAAATATTCGTGCCGCGCTTGCCCGCCGGCAGTCGTTATAAATACGAAATCGTCGGACCGAACGGTCACGTGCAGCCGCAGAAAGCCGATCCGATTGCGCGCGCCACCGAAATGCCGCCCGGCACCGCATCGGTGGTGGCTGCCGGCGAAGCGTTCGTCTGGACCGATTCGGAATGGATGGCGCAGCGCGGCGACCGCCAGGCGCCGACGGCGCCGTTGTCGGTGTATGAAGTACACGCCGGTTCCTGGTTGCGCGTGATGGAAGAAAACGGGCGCAGCCTGGACTGGGTTGAATTGTCCGATCGACTGATTCCGTATGTGGTCGGCATGGGGTTCACGCATGTCGAATTTATGCCGATCATGGAGCATCCTTTCGGCGGTTCGTGGGGTTATCAGCCGTTGAGCCAGTTTGCGCCCAGCGCGCGCTTCGGCACGCCGGCCGATTTCGCCCGTTTCGTCGATCGCTGCCATGCTGCAGGGCTGGGCGTGATTCTGGATTGGGTGCCGGCGCATTTTCCTTCGGATGGCCATGGCATGGCGTATTTCGACGGCACCGCCTTATACGAGCACGTCGATCCGCGCGAGGGATTTCATCAGGACTGGAACACGCTGATCTTCAATCTGGGCCGCAATGAAGTGCGCGGGTTCTTGATCGCCAGCGCGCTGGAATGGCTGGAAAATTTCCACGTCGATGCATTGCGGGTGGATGCGGTGGCGTCGATGTTGTACCGAGATTACAGCCGCGAGCCGGGCGAGTGGGTTCCGAATATTCATGGCGGCCGCGAAAACCTGGAATCGGTGGCGTTTCTGAAGGAATTGAATCAGACCATTGCCGAGCGCTGCCACGGCGCATTGATGATCGCGGAAGAATCGACTTCCTGGCCGGGTGTGACCGCGCCGGTGGAGCAAGGCGGACTGGGCTTTTCGTATAAATGGAATATGGGCTGGATGCACGACACCTTGCGCTACGTCGAGCAGGATCCTGCTTATCGCCGCTATCACCATAACGATTTCACCTTCGGTTTGCTGTATGCATTTTCCGAGCGCTTCATGCTGCCCATTTCGCATGATGAAGTGGTGCACGGCAAGGGTTCGCTGTTGAGCAAAATGCCGGGCGACATCTGGCAGAAGCTGGCGAACATGCGCGCCTATCTGAGTTTCATGTGGACCCATCCGGGCAAGAAATTATTGTTCATGGGCTGCGAGCTGGCGCAATGGACCGAATGGAATCACGATGCGTCGCCGCAATGGGAGCTGCTGGACAATCCCGGACATCGCGGCGTGCAGCAACTGGTGCGCGATCTGAATCATTTATACGTCACCGAACCGGCATTGCACGCACGAGACAGCGATGCGGAAGGTTTCCAGTGGGCCATCGGCGACGATCAGGACAATAGCGTGTTCGCCTATCTGCGCCAGGGTTTCCATCAGCACGAGCAAATGCTGATCGTGGTCAACATGACGCCGGTGCCGCGGCACGGTTACCGGGTATCGTTGCAAGGCGATGCGGCAAACGCGCAATGGAAGGAAGTGTTCAACAGCGATGCGGCCGTTTACGGCGGCAGCAATCTCGGCAATCCGGGTGTGCATCGTTGCGATGGGGAAGGCAATTCACGTGCGCTGACGTTGACGCTGCCACCGTTGGCCGCCATCGTATTTCGCAAGGAGGCTTATTGATGGCGTCGTCGTTTCCAGATCGACTGGCCGTTGGTTCGCCGTATCCTTTGGGAGCAACATCCGATGGCCTGGGTGTGAATTTCGCCGTTTTTTCCGCTAATGCCGAAAAAATCGAGTTATGCATTTTCGATGCCGGCGGCCGCAAGGAATTGGCGCGGCTGGCGCTGCCGGAATGCACGGATGAGGTGTGGCATGGCTATCTGCCGGATGCCGGGCCCGGCTTGTTGTACGGATACCGTGCGTACGGTGCTTACGATCCCGCGCGCGGCCATCGTTTCAATCCGCACAAACTGCTGCTCGATCCGTATGCCAAGAAATTGTCGGGACAAGTTCGCTGGACCGACGCCTTATTCGGCTACCGACTCAACGCCGCCAAGGCCGATCTTACATTCGATCGCCGCGACAGCGCACCGGGCATGCCGAAGGGCATTGTGGTGGAGGACAGCTTCAACTGGTCCAGCGACCGGCTGCCGGCGGTGCCGTGGGCTAAAACGGTTATCTACGAAGCCCATGTGCGCGGTATTTCCATGTTGCGCGACGATCTCCGGCCGCATGAGCGCGGCACCTTTGCTACGCTGGCGACGCCGAGCTTCATCGACCATTTATTGAAGCTGGGCATTACCACGATCGAATTGATGCCGGTCCATGCTTATCTGCAGGATCACTTTTTGTTCGAACGGAAATTACGCAATTATTGGGGCTACAGCACGCTGGCGTTTTTTGCGCCCGAGCCGGCTTATCTTTCCAGCGGCGAGCTCAATGAAATGCGCATGGCGATCCGGCGCTTGCACGCGGCCGGCATCGAAGTGCTGATGGATGTGGTGTACAACCACAACTGCGAAGGCAACGAACGCGGTCCGACCATGTCGCTGCGCGGCCTGGATAACGCCAGTTATTTCCGCCTGATGCCTGGCGATGAGCGGTTTTATATCAATGAAACCGGCACCGGCAACACGATTAACGTTTCGCATCCGCGGGTATTGCAGATGGTGCTGGACTCGCTGCGCTATTGGGCCGAGTCCTATCATATCGACGGCTTTCGTTTCGATCTGGGGGTGACGCTCGGGCGTGAAGGCACCGGCTTCGATCCGGGCTCCGGATTTTTCGATGCAATCCTGCAAGATCCTGTGCTGTCGCGGCTGAAGCTGATTTCCGAACCCTGGGACATCGGCCCCGGCGGTTATCAACTGGGTAACCATCCGCCGCGCTTTGCCGAATGGAACGATAAATTCCGCGACGGCATGCGGCGTTTCTGGAGTGGCGATTCCGGTTTGCGCGGCGAGTTTGCTGAACGTCTGGCGGGTTCGGGCGACCTGTTCGATCATCGCTGTCGCAAACCATGGGCATCGATCAATTTCGTGACCTCGCACGACGGCTTCACTTTGCGCGATGTCGTCAGTTATGCGGAAAAACATAATCTGGACAACGGCGAAGAGGGTAACGACGGCCACAACGATAACAGCAGCAACAACTGGGGCGTCGAAGGGCCGACCGACGATGCCGATATTCTGGAGGACCGCGCCAAAGTGCAGCGCGCGCTGCTGGCATCCACCATTTTTTCGCAGGGCACGCCGATGCTGTTGGGCGGCGACGAATTCAATCGCACGCAGAACGGCAATAACAACGCCTATTGCCAGGACAATGAAATTTCCTGGGTCGATTGGGCCGCTGCGGAATCGCCGGAAGGCCAGGCGCTGACCGACTATGTCGGACGCCTGACGGCGGTGCGCAGCACGTACACTGCGCTGCAGGCGGGACGCTTCCTGCACGGCGGCGAAATCGCGCCCGGCGTACCCGATATCGCGTGGTTCGACGAGCGTGGCGAATCCTTGTCGGTCGAGGCCTGGCATAACCCCGAAGCGCGCGCCATCAGTGTGCTGCGCGCTGCAGCGCCCGGCGATCAGGCGCAACTGCATGGGCGCCATCAGACGCACCATGATCATCTCGAACATCACGAGCATCAGCGCGCCCGTGCTTCTGATGTCGGTCGTGCGGGCAGGGGTTTGGCGCAAGGCGCGGGTCCGGAAGCAACGCTGTTGTTCGTCAATGCCGGCCACGAGGCGATCGAATTCACTTTCCCCCATCAACAACTGACCTGGTATCCACTGGTCGACAGCGCCAAAACCGATGGCATGCCGGACCGGCTGGACGCAATGCCCGATACATCCGATGCACGCATTATTCTGCAAGGCCACACTATCATGATGTTCGGTACACACAAGGTGCATGGATGACAGACCAAGATCACTACGATTGCCCTTACCGCTATGGCGCAAATTTGATTGCGCCGGACCGCACCCGCTTTAGCCTGTGGGCGCCGACTGCCAAGATGGTGGAAGTCGAAGTCGCAGGCATGGGGCGGGCCCAGATGACGGCCGACGACGACGGCTGGTTCGTCTGTGAACTGGCGTGCGGCGCGGGCGCGCAATACCGCTATGTTGCGATGACGCAGTTCGATGGGGAAGTGAACGTACCCGACCCGGCATCGCGCGCGCAACAGGGCGATATCGATGGCGCAAGCCTGGTGGTGGATCACACCAGCTATGCCTGGCAACACCCGGATTGGCGCGGGCGGCCATGGCACGAAACGGTGCTGTATGAATTGCATGCCGGTTTGCTGGGCGGCTTCGACGGTGTGCGCGCACTGTTGCCGGAACTGGCGGCGCTCGGTATCACAGCCGTCGAGTTGATGCCGATTGCCGATTTTCCATCCGATCGAAATTGGGGTTACGACGGCGTACTGCCGTTTGCACCGGACGCTTCGTACGGCACGCCGGATCAATTGAAAGCGCTGGTGGACGCCGCGCACGGCTTGGGCATGATGATGTTTCTCGATGTGGTTTACAACCATTTCGGGCCGGACGGCAATTATCTGAACAGCTACGCCTTGCCGTTTTTCCGCGACGATCTGCATACGCCGTGGGGCAAGGCAATCGATTTCCGGCGCGGCGAAGTGCGTGATTTCTTTACGGAAAACGCGTTGTACTGGCTACGCGAATATCGCTTCGACGGCCTGCGTTTCGATGCGGTGCATGCGATCAGCGAAGAAGACTGGCTGCCGGAAGTTGCGCAGCGCGTGCGGCAGGCAATCCATGCCGATGCCGACGCCGATGTCGACCCCCAGGCCGCCCATCGCTTCGTGCATCTGGTGCTGGAAAACGATCACAACCGCGCCGTGTTGTTGCCCGAGACGGAAAAAATCGAAGCGGGCAGCGACAAATTCAACGCGCAATGGAACGACGATTGGCATCATGTGATGCATGTTTTGCTGACCGGCGAACAGGTCGGTTATTACGAAGATTTTGCGTCCGATGCCGCCGAAAAACTGGCGCGCAGCCTGATGCAGGGTTTTATCTATCAGGGCGATCCTTCGATCATGCGCGACGGCCAGTTGCGCGGCGAGCCGAGCGGGCATCTGCCGCAGACGGCGTTTGTCAATTTCCTGCAAAACCACGATCAGACCGGCAATCGCGCGTTCGGCGAGCGTTTGACGGTGCTGGCCAACCCGCATGGCTTGCGCGTGGCGCAGGCTTTGCTGCTGCTGAGTCCGCATATTCCCTTGTTGTTCATGGGTGAGGAATATGGTTCCAGGCAGCCGTTTCTGTATTTCACCAATCATCGGGATCATTCACTGGCGTCTGCGGTGCGAGACGGCAGGCGCAAGGAATTCGCGCGCTTTCCTGAGTTTGCCGACAGCGCCGTACGGATGAAAATTCCGGATCCGAACGATATCGGCACCTTTGAGGCATCAAGGCCGAACATGGTTGGGAATGTGAGTGCGAATGCGAGTGCGGATGTTGCCGAGCCGGACGGTTTTTCGTGGCGTGAATGGACTGCCGCGCTGCTCAAGTTGCGCCAATCGCATTTGGTGCCGCGTTTGCCCGGCAGCAGCGCGTTGGAGGCAAAGGTGGTGGGGCCTGCCGCGGTCAGCGCGCGTTGGCGCATGGGTGACGGCACGACGCTTGGCATTGTCGTCAATCTCGGCGAAACAGATGTTACTGCGGCGCTGGATGCGTTGATCATGCCGGCGGGCGCGGATGTATTGTTCGACAGCGGCGGCGTGCTGCAGGCGCTGGAGCGCGGCCGATTGCCGGCCTGGGCCATGTTGGCGGTATTGGAGCCGGCATCATGAGCGCGGTCGATATCGACATTGGCGACGCGGTATTGCAGCAGCGCATTTTGACGCTGTCGCAAGCGGTCGGATTACAGATCGAGTGGACCGATGCGTTCAACAATCTGCAGACGGTGGGATGGCGCGCTTTGTCCCGGATTTTGAACGCGATGGATTTGCCGCATGATTCTGCGGGGGCATACGAGAGCAGTTTGCAGCGCCTGGACAATCAGAGTGCGGTGCCGGTATTGCCGCCGCTGATTACCGCGGAGGTCGAGCTGCCGATTATTTTGCCTGCGCTGGGATGGTTGTACGGGCAATCGTATAGCGTGACTCTGGATGACGGCAGTTGCCTGGAAGGGATATTGTCGGACGACGTGTCGCAGCCGCCGTTTGCCGCGCCGATCGCCAGATACGGTTATCACAGCATGACAGTCGGGCGGCATGTCACGACGCTGGCGGTTGCGCCGCAGCACTGTTTCAGCGTGCAGGATGCGGTGCATGCGGATCATGCCGAAAGCGGCGCGAAAGGGCGTTGGGGGCTGGCATTGCAGTTATACGGTTTGCGCCGGCCCGGCGATGGCGGCATTGGTGATTTCACGGCATTGGCGACGTTGGTGCGGGCCGCTGCCAAGTATGGCGCATCGGCGGTGACGATTTCGCCGGTGCACGCCATGTTTTCCGACGATACCTTGCGGTATAGCCCGTACGGTCCGTCCAGCCGTTTATTTTTGAATGCGATGCATATCGATCCTGCGACGGTGTTGGGGCAGTCCACGCTGGACATGGTGATCAATGAGGCGGGGCCGATGGTATCGGCTTTGCACGCGGCGCTGGAGCGGGAACAACTGATCGACTGGCCGCGTGCGGCGGGGCACAGGCTCGATTTGTTGCGGCGTTTGTTCGCCCGTTTTCAGGAAGAGGCCGATCCGGCGCAGCGCCAGGCCTTGGCGATGTTTCGCGAGCGCGGCGGTTCGGCGTTGGAGTATCACGCGCGTTATGAGGCTTTGAATGTCTGGTTGCGGCAGCGCGACCCGGCCGTTCACAGCGATTGGCGCACTTGGCCGGAAGCGTATCGCCAGGCGACCACGCCGGAGGTTGAGGCCTTTGCTGCGGAGCATGACGCCGAGATTGCGTTCCATGTGTTTTTGCAGTGGCAGGCCGCACGCGGGCTGGAAGCGGCGCAGCAGGCGGCGCGTGAGGCCGGCATGGCGATCGGCTTGATCAGTGATCTGGCGGTGGGCGCGGAAAGCGGCGGCAGTCAGGCCTGGAGTCATCAGGGCGAGATTATTAACGGCTTATCGATTGGTGCGCCGCCCGATCTGTTGAATACGCGCGGGCAAAATTGGGGGCTGGGTGCGTTTTCGCCTTTTGTGATGCGCGAGCGCGGCTTTCGCGGCTATATCGATATGTTGCGCGCCTGTTTTGAATATGCAGGCGGGGTGCGGATCGATCATGTCCTGGGGCTGGCGCGGATCTGGCTGGTGCCGGAGGGCGCCGATGCGGCAGATGGTGCTTATCTGGTTTATCCGACGCAGGATTTATTGCGCCTGATTGCGCTTGAGTCGTGGCGTTATCGGGCGATTGTGATCGGCGAAGATTTGGGTACGGTGCCGGCTGGTTTCGATACGCAGTTGGCGCGTGCCGGTCTGCTCGGGATTCGGGTGCTGTGGTTTGAAACCTTTTACGGCGGCTTCAAGGCGCCTTCGCAGTGGTCGGCAAACGCAATTGCGGTCAGCACGACGCATGATTTGCCGACGATCGCAGGATGGTGGCGCGGGCAGGATATAAATTGGCTGGTCGAACTTGATTTGTTGCCGGATGGCGTGGACGCCGAGCAACTGTTTGCCCATCGGGAGCAGCAACGGCTTGAGTTGTGGCAGGCGCTGCGAGACGCTGATTGTACCGAGTGGGTTGTCGATTTGCCTGATGTCGATACGCCGCCGGTTGAGGCGATTATCCGGTTTTTGGCTTCGACGCCTGCACCATTGATGATTTTGCCGCTGGAGGATGTTTTGGGTCTGGTCGATGCGCCGAATTTGCCCGGGACGATTGGGGTGCATCCTAATTGGCGGCGGCGGATGCCGGTTGAGGTGGGGCGCTTGCTGGATGATTTCGAGTGCGCTCGGCGGTTGAGATTGTTGGGGCGGTTGCGTCGTTGATGTCTTTTCTTTTTTGAAGTGGCCGGGTAGAAGCGATTGCTGTCCGGTGAGACGCGCCACACGGGCCAAACTCGCTGCGCTCAAACAGTTTGTCCCTGATTGTGTGGCACATCTCACCGAACAGCAATCGCTTCTACCCGGCACATTTCAAAACCTACATAACTGCAACGTCAACTGCAGCCGGCTCTTCCTGCGGAATTTGCGGGAGGGTAGCCTCGCTGCGCTGGCCGGCTCTTTATTTGCGTGAATCAATTGGATGGCGCGATGTCAGATTGGAGGGCGATTTAAGTACCGATCAAGCTAAGTATCAATCGAGCATGAAGTAAATATCGACCACGGAAATAGCGCCCGGAAATGCGAGCGCAGCAAAGCTACCCTCCCGCGAATTCCGCAGGAAGAGCCGTTTGCCGTTGCAGTTAAGTAGGGTTTGATTTGAAATGCCGGTGGGCATTGTTGGTGTCCGGTGAGATGTGCCACACAATCAGGGACATACTGTCTGAGCGCAGCGAGTTTGGCCCGTGTGGCGCGTCTCACCGGACACCAACAATGTCCACCGGCCACTTCTAAACTAAAGAAAGCGCAACAAACCAACCAAGGCCAATTCAATGACAGAAGCACCAAGCCCCCCCCGCGCCACCGCGCGTCTGCAACTACACAAAGAATTCACGCTCGACCAGGCAGCAGAACTGGTCGACTACTACGCCGCGTTAGGCATCAGCCACATCTACGCATCTCCTATATTTTGTGCAAGGCCCGGATCGACCCACGGCTACGACCTCATCGATCCGACCAAAGTTAATCCGGAGCTGGGAGGCGAAGAAGCCCTGCGTCGCCTGGTCAAACGTCTGCACGACAAACAGATGGGTTTGATCCTGGATATCGTACCCAATCACATGGGCATCGGCGCTTCCAACGGCTGGTGGCAAGACATGCTGGCCTGGGGCCAAAGCAGCCGCTACGCCACCTGGTTCGACGTCGATTGGAACGTAGCAGACCCGGTATTGGACGGAAAGATATTGCTGCCTTACCTGGACAATCCTTACCCGCAAGTGTTGAACGAAGGCGGCTTGCAACTACAGTTCGACGCCGAAACCGGCAGTTTTTATTTTTCCCATCATGATCAGCGCTATCCGCTGGCGATAGAACTTTATCCGGAGGTGTTGCGGCAGGCCGCCACTGCGCAACTCCTCTTGGCGATTGCCGCTTACGAACACATCGGGCAAGAACCGGGCTGGCCGCAAAAACACGCAGCAGCCGATGCCGCGGCACATATCTTGCGTGGACTCGCGCAGGAAACAGAAGGCCGCGCCGCCATCGATGCCGTATTGGCGGCTTATGCTGTCGTCGGTGAAGCCGCCAACGATCAGACGCGAACTGCTCTGCATCAATTACTGGAATTGCAGCACTATCGGTTGACCTGGTGGCGTAATGCAGCTGACGAAATCAATTGGCGCCGGTTCTTCGAAGTCAGCGATCTGGCCGGCGTACGGGTCGAGCAGGAGGGCGTGTTCGAGAGTACGCACGCGTTGGTATTCCGGCTGTATCAGGAAGGCTTGATCGATGGCGTGCGGATCGATCATATCGATGGGCTGGCCGATCCCGCCGCCTATTGCATCAAACTGCGGCAGCGATTGGAAACCTTGCACACTTTGCGCCCCGCCGGCCGCGATGCCGCCAATTCTTCGCCTTACATTATTGTGGAAAAAATCCTGGCCGCCGACGAAAGCCTGCGCAGCGACTGGACCGTCGACGGTACTACCGGCTATGAATTCATGGACCAGGTCAGCGCAGTGCTGCACGATCCGGCCGGCGCCGAACCGCTGGCATTGTTGTGGGCCGGCAGCACCGGCGATACCCTGCAGTTTGCGCAGCAAGTCAAAGACGCGCGCCGCATGTTTTTGACACATAATTTTGCCAGCGAATTCAATGCCTGCGCGGCAAGTTTGCACGCGCTGGCCCGCTCCGAACCGGCCACGCGCGATATATCCCTGATGGCGATTCGCCGCGCGCTTTCTGAACTGCTGGTCAATTTTCCCGTATATCGAACCTATGCCGGCGAGCAAGGCCGCGACGCGCTGGATCAGACCCGCTTCGACGCCGCAATGCTGGGCGCGCGGCGGGCATTGCCGACCGTCGATTATCCGGCGCTGGAATTGCTGAACGGCTGGCTGGGAGCGGAAGCGCCCGCCGCTTTCGAAGACACGCCGGGCCACGATCTGCGCTTGCGCGCCATGACCCGCTTCCAGCAACTGACGCCGCCGATGGCAGCCAAGTCGGTCGAGGATACCGCCTTCTATCGATATGGGCGTTTGTTGTCGCGTAATGAAGTGGGATCCGATCCTTCCCAAATGGCCATCGGCGTCGAGCAGTTTCATGCCTTGAATGCCCAGCGCGCACGCGATTTCCCGCATTCCATGCTGACCACCGCAACGCATGATCATAAACGCGGCGAAGATGCCCGCGCGCGGCTGGCGGTGTTGAGCGAAATGCCGCAGGAATGGGGCACTATTTTGCATCGCTGGCAAACCATGCATGTGAATGTTGCGGTGTCTTATCGCGCTTATCTCGAAGCGTATGCGGCCGGTGCCGCCGATGACGGCGAAGAAGCGGATACGCCGCTGGCGCGCATCGATGAAATCGCCGAAGTGATGTTGTATCAAACTTTGCTGGCGGCCTGGCCGATCGATCTGGCGGCCGACGATGCGGCGGGGATCGCCGCCCTGGTGAAGCGGGTTTCGGCATGGCAGATCAAGGCCGGCCGCGAAGCCAAGCTGCAAACCAATTGGGCTTTGCCGGATCGCGATTACGAAATTTTATGCGCCAATTTCCTGCGCAGGATTTTACGGCCAGGCGGTACCGGCACCTTCGTCGCCGAACTGGTGGAACTGGTGCGCAAATTGACGCGCGCCGGCGCGCTCAATAGCCTGGCGCAAACGGCTTTGCGCTTGACCGCGCCCGGCATTCCCGATCTGTATCAGGGCTGCGAATTCTGGGATTTCAGCCTGGTCGATCCGGATAACCGCCGGCCGGTCGATTTCAGCGCGCGCATCCGTTGCCTGGAACAGCATCGCGATACGGTGATGACGCTGGACGACTGGCGCCATGGCGGCATCAAACAGCGCTTGATCCATGCCGCGCTGATGCTGCGGCAACAAGACCCGCTGCTGTTTTGCTCCGGTGCTTATATCCCGCTGGAAGTGCAGGGCATGATGGCCGACCATGTGATTGCGTTTGCCCGCGAATATCAGGCGCGTTATGTGGTTGTCGTTGTGTCGCGTCTTGCCGCGCCTTTGCTGAAGGACGACGATTTGCCGTTGATTCCTGCCGAGGCGTGGCAGGATACGCGCGTATTGCTGCCGTCCGGTTGCGGTATCGCCGGCTGGCAGGACGCGTTGTCCAGGCGCAAGGTCGAGGCGCGTGGCGGGTGCATCGGGCTGGCCTTGGCTTTGTCGGCTTTGCCTGTGGCGATATTGTCTTCCGGAAATCTGGAATAGACCAATAACGGCCTGAAAGCGGCCCCAGAATCTGACAAAACGTCCTACAAGTATTTACAGTGCTGTCCTATCGCGGCTGTCAGCTTAAGCAGCTATTCTTTTCGATATCTTCGTAACGGAGGAATTGTCATGTCGACCATAATTGCGGGGCGTTTTCAAACGCAGAGTGATGTGGCTTTTGCCATCGATGAACTGGAAAGGATCGGTTTTCGACGGGCTGCGATCAGTTCGTTTTATGTCAATCCGGCCGGGCAGCACGATCTTTACGTAAACGACAGCGTCGAAGATCAACCGAAAGATGCAAAGGAGAGCCGCCATGGCATGGCCGAAGGCGCTTCTGTCGGCGGTATCCTCGGCATTGCAGCAGGCGCGGCGACACTGCCGTTGACCGGACCTGCAGCACCGATAGTCGGCGGCCTGGTAGGCGGCTATATCGGCTCGCTGGTCGGCTGTTTGCATGCGATGAAAGAGCGTAGCGAAGCCGAAGAGAGCGCTGAACCCCGGGAGCCGGAGCGCAAAGCTGGCATGATGGTGGCCGTGGCGGCGGAAAATCGGCAGCAGGAAACCGATGCGCTGGACTTGTTGAAGGCGATTCACGCCAATGCGATCGAGTGCTGCCCGGGTACGATTATCGATGGCGACTGGAGCGATTTCGATCCGTTGTCGACAGCGCATTTGCGGCACTGATTGCAGCATTGATTGCAGGATCGATCGCAGCACTGCGCGCTACATTAACGCTACATTAATTTTGGAGAATGCATGAGTGGTGTGAATGAAGGTGGTTTGCAGGATAAGGCGGCGCAAGCCGGTGTACCGGTATCGGTACCCGGCCAGCGGCTGGCGGCGTCGGAATTGGTGGATTTGTCGCGTTTGACGGCGGCTTATTACGATCTGAAGCCGGATCCCGGGGTGACGTCGCAGCGTGTCGCTTTCGGCACTTCCGGGCATCGCGGCAGTTCGTTTAACGCCAGTTTTAACGAGGCGCATATTCTGGCCGTCACGCAAGCCATTTGCCTGTATCGGGCCGCCAATCGTATTGGCGGCCCTTTGTATATCGGCTTCGATACGCATGCTTTGTCGGCGCCTGCCTTCAAAACCGCGCTGGAGGTTTTGGCTGCCAACGGCGTGGCCGCGATGATCGCGACGAACCACGAATACACGCCGACTCCGGCAATTTCCCATGCCATTCTGTCATTCAACCGGACGCGTCCCGCAGAGGATGCCGGACGTGCCGACGGTATCGTTATTACGCCTTCGCATAATCCGCCGAGCGACGGCGGCTTCAAGTACAACACGCCTAACGGCGGGCCGGCAGATGCCGCTGCCACCGGATGGATAGAGGCCAAGGCGAATGCGCTGCTGGAAAATCAATTGCGCGATGTGCGCAGAGTCGATTACGCGCAGGCCTTGAAGGCTTCCACCACACAGCACTTCGATTTCATCAATACATATGTCGACGGCCTGGCCGACGTGATCGATATGCAGGCAATTGCCGGCGCCGATTTGAAGTTATGCGTTGACCCGCTGGGAGGCGCCGGCATCCATTATTGGCCGTTGATCGCGGAACGTTTCAAATTGAATTTGCATGTGATTACGCGTCCGGTCGATATGCAGTTCGGTTTCATGTCGGCCGATTGGGACGGCAAAATCAGAATGGATCCGTCTTCGGCGTTTGCGATGCAGGAATTGATCGCGCTGCGCCATGATTACGATGTGGCCTTTGCCTGCGATACCGATCATGATCGTCATGGCATCGTTACCGGCAGCGGCGGTTTGATGCCGGCCAATCATTATCTGTCGGTCATGATCAATTATCTGTTCACGCATCGGACCGGCTGGAAGCCGGATGCCGGTATCGGCAAGACGC
Organism: Herbaspirillum sp.; assembly: GCA_036500325.1. Taxonomy (GTDB): domain Bacteria; phylum Pseudomonadota; class Gammaproteobacteria; order Burkholderiales; family Burkholderiaceae_D; genus Herbaspirillum. The sequence goes on from DASYCG010000096.1 coordinate 22,626, forward strand.
TGGTCAGCAGTCAGATGATCGATCGCGTGGCAGCCAAAGTGAAGCGGCCACTGGTCGAAATGCCGGTCGGCTTTAAATGGTTCTCGGATGGCTTGCTGGATGGCAGCTTGGGATTCGGCGGCGAAGAAAGCGCCGGTGCGTCGTTTTTACGCATGGACGGCACTGCATGGAGCACCGATAAGGATGGCATCACCGCGGCCTTGCTGGCGGCCGAGATGACGGCTAAAACCGGCAGGGATCCGGCGCAGCAGTACCTGAAGTTGACCGAGGAATTGGGACGGCCCTTCACCGATCGGGTCGATGCGCCGGCCACGCCGGAACAGAAAAAGAAATTATCGAAATTGTCGCCGGAGCAAGTGCAGTCGACTGAATTGGCAGGCGAGCCGATTATTGCGAGATTGACGGCGGCACCGGCTAATCAGGTCGCTTTCGGCGGCTTGAAGGTTGTATCCGAAAACGGCTGGTTTGCCGCGCGTCCGTCGGGTACGGAAGATATTTATAAAATCTATGGCGAGAGTTTCCGCGATGAAGCCCATCTGCAACGCATCTTGCGCGAGGCGCGCGATATCGTTACGGCAGCGATCGGGACGTAAAATCGAGAATTAACGATTGAAAATCGGACGGCGGAAATAAATGCTGAGAAGGAAATATTACGATGCCTTGTTGCAAGGCCTTATTTTTTTGCCGGCGGCGTCAATGCGCTGGTTTTAGCGGGTTTCGGACAAACCGATTTCATCAACTGCTCGCCGGTGCTGCCGGCGGAAAATGCTCTTAGCCGGACGTCGTTCAGGGAGAGTTCGATGTTGAAAACCACTTTTCCCATGCCGTCCGAATCGGCATACATGGTTCTGCTGCCGAAGGCGAGTTCGCTGTTTTTGCAATCGAGATAGGCGAGCGCCACTTCGGATTGATAGGTTTTGGTATCGTTGCCGGGCAGTGTATGCGGATCAACCCAGTTCAACAGGGTATCGACCTGAATCAGGCCCTGAGTCTGGGCGATGGTGGCCTTATCGACGTAAAACGCGCCGAAATCGTTTTCGCCAAGTGCGCTCCATTGAGCCGCGTTAGCTACGCAACTGACCGTCAACAGTACAAGGACCACAAATTTCATAACAGCGGCAATTATTGTATAAGGCTGGGATTGTAACCGGGACGGATAGGAACCGGTGCAATACGCAGCAATACCAACATTGCCGTGTTAAAAAATCCTGGCAACGAATCGAATCGAACGCCTGCCAAGCGCAGACCGGCGATCGATCAATAGTAATAGCGGTCGCGGTGATGGTGATAACCGCCGCCGCCTGCCGGCACGACGATGCATCCCGCCAGTGTGCTTGCCAACAAGATCGAAGCGAAGACTGCGCGAAGGATCTTTTTCATTATTGTCTTTCGTGGTTAGTGATGACTCCACTGTATCTTTCGATTGGCTTATCAAGTGATATCAAAACGATTCAACTGTAAGTGTGCGTAACTCCGCGAGAGAGGGCACGAGAGCGTGAATAACGAAGCGGGCAATTGCCTATTTATCCGGGGACGCTTTATTCGATGCCGCGAGACGATTCATATCGCGTGTCGCCGCGCCCAGACGCTGGCGGCGGTTGAGGTCATCGTTGCGGGCTTTGGTGCGATCGTCGGCGCTGGCATTGTTGGCGGCGGGACGGGGTTCTTTGGAGCCGGTGCGGCCGAATTGAGGGCTTCTTGAGCTCATGTCAGTCTCCTGAAAGTGAGTCTCGATGGTATACCCGGCCTTTTGGCGGGGCTGCCAGACTTTGGCCCGATGCCGCGTAGGAAGACCGGACATTGCGTCCGGTCCGAGCACACTAGCAGGGCAGGAAGTCGGTATGGGGAAGTTCGAGGCGGCGCGATGCTCTGGTGGCGAGCATGTCCTTATAGTGCATCATGCGGTAGCGGATATGGACTGCACCCGTGGCATTGACGTTGGTTTCTTTCTGGAAATCCAGATCATGCTGAAGCTTGTAGGCGACGTCTTCGGCGTGGCTGACGTAAGTTGCAGGTTGCCAATCGGTCCAGCCTGCGAGATTGGCATTGGCCGGGGGCGTGAAGCCGTACCAGTTTGTGCGGTCGATCGATAGGACCGTCGTTTTGATCGTTGCAAAATGGTCGGCGACGGCCTCGAAAATCGGTTGTTGCTTGAGCGAAGCGCCAACCGCCATTGCCGGTTCGATATCCCGTTTGTCGGCGCGCACGATCGTAAAATCGAGTTGCTTTGCGTTAGCCATCGGTTTGCCGCGCAGGCATACCTGGAATACCAATTGATCCGTGGCGACCGGGCCGTCGACGGTGGTCGAGCAGGCAGTGGCGAGCAAGGCGGAGAGAAGCAGGGAGCAGGGTAGAGATAAAGGTAACGAGGACAAGCGCGTTTTTGTCATAATTTCAGGCAGGCAAATTCTGGAAAATGTCGGTTTGTGGGGACTGCAGATTCGCCGGATAGCGGCAAATGCCTGCGGGTCCGCAATGCAAACCGAAGTGTCGCACAGTTTTTTAACTGTGCCGTAGCGCTTTTTCAGGTAATGTGTGCGCCTTTACGGCAGCGCAGCATCCTGGCGGCGCACCGTAGCGATAGCATTTTTAGAGAGCGAAGACGATGGACGACCGTTTATCAGCAGATGAATTCGATGCACTGGAAGAAATTGAGCATGCACCCAAACGCGAACGGCCATCGGCGCGGGTTGCGCGCAATGCCAAGCGGCTGGCCGGGCTGAAATATGTGGCGTATGCCAAAAACGGTCAGTTGTCCTTGACCGAAAAAGGCCAGCAAACCTTGTTCATCAAGCATTGCATCGACGGTCTGCGAGCGGTGGCGGCCGATCCGCTGGCGGCCCTGACGCCCGATGTGGCGACTTTTTTGGGCAAGAAAGGCCATATCGCTCGGCGCGAAGGCGCGGATGGCCATGAAGTGACGCAGCGCGGCCGGGAATCGCTGGCCGATATCGATGCGGGGATTGCCTAGTCCGCTATCCGACCCATCGGACGTTTGGCTTGGCGCTGTTTAGCCTCCTTATATCGAAACGTGCAGAACGTTATGTATTCTTGATCGTTTGCGCCATAACGATCGCCGGCTATAGTTGCGTCATCTCCTCCAACTTCCTCCTGAAAAAGAAATTGGATTCAGCCCGCGCCGCAAGGTCAGCGGGCTTTTTTATGGCGCCGAGCTTTGTGAATGCCCGCAGATGCTGTGGATCGCGCTATCCCTGATTTCTTTGATATAATCGCGCATCCCGATTTTGACTGCTGTATTCATTATCTGTAAGAGCGAGAAAGGCACCCCGGTTATGACACCGCGAACGACAGGCACCTCCTTATCGAAGCGACGCTAGTCAGGTTCTTTTTCGGCATTGGAAAAAGCGCGACTGGTTCGCGTTTTTTTTCGTCTTTCGCTTTAGTGCGCCACTTTTAATGTGCTTTTGATGCGCTTTTAATGTTTTCTGCATAGGCTTATAACAATATGATTTCAATTCGACTTCCCGATGGATCGCAGCGTCAATTCGATGCACCGCAAACCGTAGCTCAGGTCGCCGCCAGTATCGGCGCAGGGCTGGCCAAAGCGGCGCTGGCCGGTAAAGTGGACGGCAAGCTGGTCGACACTTCTTATCTGATCGATCGCGATGCCGATCTGGCAATCGTGACCGACAAGGACGCAGACGGCCTGGAAGTGATTCGTCATTCCACCGCCCACTTGCTGGCCTATGCGGTCAAAGACCTGTTTCCCGATGCGCAGGTGACCATCGGTCCGGTGATCGAAAACGGCTTTTATTACGATTTTTCGTATAAACGGCCGTTCACGCCGGAAGACCTGCTTGCAATCGAAAAGAGGATGGCCGAACTGGCTAAAAAGGACGAGCAGGTTATGCGCAAGGTCATGCCGCGCGACGAAGCCGTGGCTTACTTCAATTCGATCGGCGAAGCGTACAAGGCCGAGATCATCGGTTCGATTCCGCAGGATCAGGAAGTATCGCTGTACAGCGAGGGGGCGTTTACCGATCTGTGCCGCGGACCGCACGTGCCGTCCACCGGCAAGCTGAAGGTATTCAAACTGATGAAGCTGGCCGGCGCTTATTGGCGCGGCGACTCGAAAAACGAGATGCTGCAGCGGATCTACGGCACTGCCTGGGCCAAAAAGGAAGATCAGGAAGCCTATCTGCATATGCTGGAAGAGGCGGAAAAGCGCGATCACCGCAAATTGGGCAAGCAACTGGATCTGTTTCATTTCCAGGAGGAAGGTCCTGGCCTGGTTTTCTGGCATCCGAAAGGTTGGACGATCTGGCAACAGGTCGAGCAATACATGCGGCGCATCTATCAGGACAACGGCTATCAGGAAGTCAAGGCGCCGCAGATCCTGGATCGCTCTCTGTGGGAAAAGACCGGCCACTGGGAAAATTATCGCGACAATATGTTCACGACTGAGTCCGAAAACCGTTCCTACGCTTTGAAACCGATGAATTGCCCCGGGCATATTCAGATTTACAATGCCGGCCCGCATAGTTATCGCGATTTGCCGCTGCGTTTCGGCGAATTCGGCCAATGCCACCGTAACGAGCCTTCGGGCGCGCTGCACGGCATGATGCGGGTGCGCGGCTTTACGCAGGACGATGGGCATATTTTCTGTACCGAAGCGCAGGTGCAGGAGGAAGTTGCTGCATTCAACAAGCTGGTGCGCGCGGTCTATACCGATTTCGGCTTCCCTGACGTAGCCGTCAAATTGGCGCTGCGCCCCGACAAGCGAATCGGCGACGATGCAGTCTGGGATCAGGCCGAAAACGCACTGCGGGAAGCAATTCGCGCATCCGGCACCGAATGGGAAGAATTACCTGGAGAGGGGGCGTTTTACGGCCCGAAAATCGAATATCACCTGAAGGATTCGATCGGCCGCTCATGGCAATGCGGCACCATGCAGGTCGATTTTTCGATGCCGCAACGCCTCGGAGCCGAATACACGACCGAAGACAATGTGCCGAAGGTCCCGGTCATGCTGCATCGGGCCATCGTCGGCTCGCTGGAGCGCTTTATTGCGATTTTGATTGAAAATCATGCCGGCGCGATGCCGCTGTGGCTGGCGCCGGTGCAAATCGTGGTGCTGAATATTTCCGACGCGCAAGCCGAATATGTCGAGGGTGTTGCAAAAACGCTCAGAAAACAAGGGTTTAGAGTCGAGACCGATTTGCGTAACGAGAAGATTACCTATAAAATACGCCAGCATTCCATGGAGAAACCGCCCTATATTCTAGTGGTCGGCGATAAAGAACGGGATGCGAATACAGTAGCCGTGCGTGCGCGGGGCAATGTCGATCTGGGCGTAATGCCGATCGATGTACTGGTGGAACGACTCAGAGATGAGGTCGCCGCCAAAGCCTGAACGGGGAAACCCGTAGCGCGAAGCACGGCTTATTTATTGGATTTTTAAAGGAAACTACAATAGCTACGGACAAGTCACATCGTATAAATGGGGAAGTTACCGCGCCTGAATTGCGTTTAAGCGGGGTAGAAAACGAACCTTTGGGTATCGTTACTTTGGCAGAAGCTTTTCGTTTGGCTGAAGAAGCAAACGTTGATCTGGTTGAAATTGCTCCTACCGCCCAGCCGCCAGTCGCGCGTCTGATGGATTACGGTAAGTTCAAATACCAGGAACAGAAGAAAGCGCACGAAGCCAAGCTCAAGCAGAAAGTCATTCTGGTCAAGGAAGTCAAATTCCGCCCCGGTACCGATGATGGCGATTACGATATCAAGCTCCGTAATTTGAAGAAGTTTCTGGATGAAGGCGACAAGACCAAGATTACATTGCGTTTTCGCGGTCGTGAAATGGCTCACCAAGACATCGGTTTCCGTATGCTTGAACGTCTGAAAGCCGATCTGGAACCGTTTGGCCAGGTTGAGCAGTTTCCGAAGATGGAAGGCCGTCAGATGATCATGATTCTGTCGCCGAAGAAGAAAAAGTAAGTTTGGTTTTACGGTTTTTTAGGAATGATGTCCGCCGGTAGGAATGGCGGGCATTGTTTTTACAAAAAGCAGCGGACTCGATTTCGCTGCCAAATAAGTGAGAGTAGGCATCCAAGCGCAACGAAGTGTTGCCACCTGCAATCATATAAAAAATGGAGCTGTCCTCGGGACAGACATTGTCATGCCAAAAATGAAAACGAAAAGCAGCGCCAAAAAGCGCTTTCGTGTACGTCCAGGTGGAACCGTCAAGCGCGGCCAAGCCTTCAAACGCCACATCCTGACCAAAAAGACAACCAAGACCAAGCGTCAACTGCGTGGTTCGACAGGCGTCGATGCGACCAACATGGTGTCTGTACGCGCCATGCTGCCTAACGCTTAACCTCACACTCAATTTAAGGAGCTATTATGCCTAGAGTAAAACGTGGGGTCACAGCACGGGCCCGTCATAAAAAAGTTTTAAAGCAAGCCAAGGGTTACCGCGGCCGCCGCAGTACCGTCTATCGCGTCGCCAAGCAAGCGGTGATGCGCGCCGGTCAATATGCGTATCGTGACCGTCGTAACAAGAAGCGTGTATTCCGCGCATTGTGGATTGCCCGTATCAACGCCGCTGCTCGTCAGCATGGCGTGACATACAGCGTATTCATGAATGGCCTGAAGCGCGCTTCCATCGAACTGGACCGCAAGGTTCTGGCCGATATGGCAGTGACTGACAAGCCGGCGTTTGCCGCAATTGTCAATCGCGTCAAAGCAAACCTCGCTGCTTAATAAATCTAGCGTTGTTACGATCGCTGTCGCTTCCGGGCGGTAGCGATAATTTTGCAGGGCAGAGGTCTCAGGGCCTGTTGCCCTGTTTTATTTTCAGCTTCCTTATGGAGCGGGAAACGCCGAATGAATCCCCTAGAACAACTTGTTGCGCAAGCGCAGTCTGATTTCGCCATTGCAGCCGACGCTGCAGCACTGGAAAACGCCAAAGCCAAATACCTCGGCAAAACCGGTCAAATCACCGAACAGATGAAGGGCCTCGGCAAGCTGGCGCCGGACGAACGCAAAGTGCAGGGCGCTGTCATCAACGCCGCCAAGGAACAGATCGAAACGGCGCTCAATGCGCGCCGCGATGCGATGGCCAATGCACAATTGCAGACCCGCCTGAATGCCGAAGCGATCGATGTGACTTTGCCGGGCCGCGGCCGCAGCGCCGGCGGCATCCATCCGCTGATGCGCACCTGGGAACGGGTTGAGGCAATCTTCCGGTCGATCGGTTTTGAAGTCGCCGACGGCCCTGAAATTGAAACCGACTGGACCAATTTCACAGCATTAAACAGTCCCGAAAATCATCCTGCGCGTTCGATGCAGGATACCTTTTACATCAAGGGCGACGACAGCACCGGCAAGCCGCTGTTGCTGCGCACGCATACCAGCCCGATGCAAGTCCGTTACGCCAAAATGAACAAGCCGCCGATCAAGGTGATCGCGCCCGGCCGCACGTATCGCGTCGACAGCGACGCCACGCATTCGCCGATGTTTCATCAGGTCGAAGGTCTGTGGATTGCCGAAGACATCAGCTTTGCCGACCTGAAAGGCGTGTACCTGAATTTCGTGCGCGCCTTCTTCGAAACCGACGATCTGCAAGTGCGTTTCCGTCCATCGTATTTTCCGTTTACAGAACCGTCGGCCGAGATCGATATCGCCTTCGGCAGCGGCCCGCTCAAAGGGCGCTGGCTGGAAGTTTCCGGCGCCGGCCAGGTGCACCCGACCGTGGTGCGCAATATGGGTCTCGATCCGGAACAGTACATCGGCTTTGCTTTCGGTTCCGGCCTGGAACGCCTGACCATGCTGCGTTACGGTATCAACGATCTGCGCCTGTTCTACGAAGGCGATCTGCGGTTCCTGAAACAATTCAATTAATTACATGCTGTAGTGCGCGCTCTGCCGGGCAGATGCGCGCTGGGTTTAACATTCGCTATACATTAGCTGAAAGCTTCGACTATGCAATTTTCCGAAAACTGGTTGCGCACGATGGTCAATCCGACGATGACGTCGGATGCGCTTTCGCATTTGTTGACGATGTCCGGACTGGAAGTGGAAGAAGTGGAACCGGTGGCGCCGCCTTTCACCAATGTGGTGATCGGTAAAGTGCTTGAAATAGCCAAGCACCCGAACGCCGATCGTCTGAATGTCTGCCAGGTCGATGTCAATACCGGCAGTTTGCTCAATATCGTTTGCGGCGCGCCCAATGTGCGCGTCGGCATGAAAGTGCCGTGCGCGATGGCCGGCGCCGTGTTGCCGCCGGGCGAAGACGGCAAGCCGTTCGAGATCAAGGTCGGCCAGCTGCGCGGCGTCGAATCGCAAGGTATGCTGTGCTCGGCGCGCGAACTGAAATTGTCGGAAGACCATGGCGGTTTGCTGGAATTGCCGGACGACGCGCCGGTCGGCCAGAACTTCCGCGATTATTACCAGCTCAACGATCTCAAATTCACCATCAAGCTCACCCCGAACAAGGCCGATTGTCTGTCGGTGCTGGGGATCGCGCGCGAAGTATCGGCATTGAGCAACACCCCGCTGAAGGCGCCGGCGCAAGTTGCCGTGGCGCCCACCATCACGGATGTCTTGCCGGTGAGAATATCGGCGCCGGATCTGTGCGGCCGTTTCTCGGGACGCATCATTCGCGGTTTGAACGCAAAAGCGGCAACCCCGCAATGGATGAAGCAACGCCTGGAGCGCAGCGGTCAACGCCCGATTTCGGCATTGGTCGATATTTCCAATTACGTCATGCTGGAACTGGGACGCCCCAGCCACGTGTTCGATCTGCATAAAATCCACGGTGGCCTGGATGTGCGCTGGGGCAAGAGCGGCGAATCGTTGAAACTGTTGAATGGCGCCACCGTGCAGGTCGACGATTGGATCGGCGTGATTGCCGACGAGCGCCAGATCGAGTCGCTGGCCGGCATCATGGGTGGCGACGACACTGCCGTCACGCTGGATACGCAGGACATCTATCTGGAAGCGGCATTCTGGTGGCCGAGCGCCGTGCAAGGCCGCGCCCGCCGTTACAATTTCTCGACCGATGCGGCGCACCGCTTCGAGCGCGGCGTCGACTTTGCCACCACGGTCGAGCATCTGGAACGCATCACCGCTTTGATCGTCGAGATTTGCGGTACGCCTGGATTGAAAGTCGGTCCGGTCGACGATCAGGTAGTCAATTTGCCGAAGCGTCCGGCTGTGACCGTACGTACCGCGCGGGCTGTCAAAGTCATCGGCGTGGCCTTGTCGGATCAGCAGATCGCCGATATTTTTACGCGCCTGGGTTTGCAGTTTACCAAAGGCGAAGGAACCTTCTCGGTGACGCCGCCATCGTATCGTTTCGATATCGAGATCGAAGAAGATCTGATTGAGGAAATTGCCCGCGTCTACGGTTTCGAGAATATTCCGGCGTTGCCGCCGGTGGCTGCCGCAGCCATGACGATCGAACCGGAAGATACCCGTTCGCTGTTTGCCATCCGGCATCAACTGGCCGATGCCGATTATCAGGAAGTATTGAATTTCAGTTTTGTCGAAAGCGTCTGGGAAAAAGATTTCGCCGGCAACGAACAGCCGATCGAATTGCAAAATCCGATCGCCAGCCAGCTCAGCGTGATGCGTTCCACACTGATCGGAAGTCTGATCGCGAATGTCCGTTACAACCTGAACCGGAAAGTATCCCGGATTCGCGTGTTTGAAATTGCCGGTATTTATTTACGCGATGCGGCTATGCAGGACGGTTCTCTGTCAGTGGCCGGCTATCGCGAACCTAAATGTGTCGCGGCGATGGCCTACGGCGCACTGGTTGAAGAGCAGTGGGGGCAAGCCAGCCGCAACGTCGATTATTTCGATATCAAAGGCGATCTGGAGGCTTTGTTTGCGCCTGCGGTATTGCGTTTTGCGAAGGCGTCTCATCCGGCCTTGCATCCGGGCCGTTCGGCGCGTGTGCTGCTGGACGATCGCGATATCGGCTTTATCGGCGAATTGCATCCGGCGCTGCAACAGAAATACGATTTGCCGCTGGCGCCGGTGCTGTTCGAAGTCGACGCGCAGGCGTTGCAACAACGCAAGGTGCCGGTGTACATCGATATATCCAAGTTCCCGGCGGTAACGCGCGATCTGGCGCTGGTCGTTAAACAGACCGTTGCAGTGCAGGATCTGATCGATGCGATGATGGCGGAAAAGCGTAGTAATGCCGATTGTGCAATTTTGCAAGCCCTTGTTTTATTTGATGAATATCGCGGAAAAGGTTTGCAGGATGATGAAAAAAGCCTTGCTTTCCGATGCACCTTGCAAGATACTCAAAACACCCTGCAAGACGATGCGACAGACCGTGCCATCAGTGCGTTGATTGCCGCTGCGAGTACGCAACTAGGTGCCAAATTACGTGCCTGAGCTACCTGAATAAGGCAGCCAAAAAGACTTAAATCAAGCGCGGATTAAGCCAAATTCAAGCAACGCTCAAGCACGATAATGAGACACGAATAGAAGTAGGGATTTGATAGCAAAAATGGATACTGTGAAGCCACTGGAATTCGATTCCGTACTGGATGCCGATCTGCAACGCGCAATGCTGGAAGCTCAGGAGCGTTCGCAGGCCGAGAAGAATCTGCCGACGCTGACGAAAGCCGAATTGGCGGAGTTGCTGTTCGAACAGGTCGGATTGAACAAGCGCGAAGCCAAGGATATGGTCGAAACATTTTTCGACGAAATTCGTGATTCGCTTGAGCGTGGCGAAGCGGTCAAGTTATCGGGTTTCGGTAATTTCCAGTTGCGCGACAAGCCGCAGCGGCCCGGACGCAATCCGAAAACCGGTGAAGAAATTCCAATCACTGCCCGTCGCGTGGTTACCTTCCACGCCAGCCAAAAGCTGAAAGAGATGGTCGAACTCGCGAGCCTGCCGCCGGCTGTCCCGGTGCCACAACCGCTAGCGCTGGTAGGCTGATAGCCAATGAACGAACGTTCCAACAAGCCTGAACTGGAGGCCTTGCCGCCGATCCCGGCGAAGCGCTACTTCACCATCGGTGAGGTCAGCGAGCTATGCGGCGTCAAGCCGCATGTACTGCGCTATTGGGAACAGGAATTCACGCAATTGAAGCCGGTCAAGCGACGCGGCAACCGGCGCTATTATCAGCATCACGAAGTCCTGTTGATCAGACGCATTCGCGAACTGCTGTATCAGCAAGGCTTTACCATCAGCGGTGCGCGCAACAAGCTCGACACCCATCTTCTGCAAGAAGCCAACGCCGTCGTCCTGCCGCCGCCGATCGTTCTCGAAGAATCGGAAATCGCCGCGTTGCGCAATGAACTTACCGATATCCTCGAATTACTGAAGCCTTAATTTCATCGCAAAATTATTTGGCGTTTCAGAAATGTTTTAGTGCAGATGTCCGCTTGTAATTGGCGCATCTTCCGGCATCTCGGCATGCACCAATTCCCCATTCCGGTCGGCATACAGCGGTGCGCCGCAATCGTCGCAAAATTCCATCGCAAAATATTCATCGTGCACTTTAATGTTGACGATGCCGGACTCGCGCAGTGCGCCGAGAATTTCTTCCAATGGCGTGGCAGGTCCCGGTTCATTGCCGCCTGCATGCGCCAATGTCACATCGCCGGACGGCGACGATAACAGCTGATCCGAATCTTCCGCACCGTATAGCGGCCAGACGATCCCATACACGACATCGGGGTTTTGCCCCAAGGAAAAGCCGATCCGGTACTCATCGATCTGGGCGGCGGCGCTGTCCTCGCCGAAGCCGCCGATACTGGCATGCAGATCGACCGATTTCAGATTCAATGTTTGTGTCAGGTAATAATCGGCTGCGCGCACCGAGGCCGGCCGGATTTGCTTGTCGGCTTCGCGGCAGGCCATGTAGTAGGCCTCAGGCAGCATTAATTCGATATTGCAACCGGGCAGCAGGCGCGTGATGTGCGGCGCGGCCTGCGTTTGCCAGGCGTGCAGTACGGCTTGTTTTTCTGTGGTGATCGAAGCACTGCCCGCCGAGGTCTGCCAGCGGAATAGCGGCTTGCCTGACGGCGCCGTCACTACGGCGAGCAGATAGCGCGAGTCGGCCAGGAACGGTGCGGTCTCCGGCGGTTTGGCCGGCGCCGTCAGCGGCTTGGATTCCAGTGCGGCCTGCGCCACGCTGTGCAGCATCGCATGAATGTCGACATGCGAGCGCGGCAGTTGATCGATCGAATACAGCATCGGGATCATGGCCAGTTTTACATCGTCCGCCAGCACATGCGCCTGCAGTTGCACGCACAGGCTTGCCAGCGTGTCGGGCGGGACAGGACTGGAGGCGATGGCAAAGCGGGTCCAGGCCAGTATCGGCAACGCGATCAGCAGCGCCTGATGGCCGCCGCCTTTGCCGTCATCGTCCAGTACGGCGGATTCGCTGCCGGCTTCGATCGCTTCCATCAATGCATCGTAGGCGTCCAGATCGACCTTGAACAAATGGTTCATGGTTGCTTCCAGCGCCGTCTGATTGGCACTCTTGAGGAGTCGTGCCAATTGGGTATCGAGCTGTTGTTCCCAGAAACGCTGTTCCAGCCGGCTCGACGCCAGCGTCATTGCCTGTGCTAAATCGGCAAGACGTTTGCTGTCGGGGGCTAGTTTTTGGGAGATTCGTTTGGCAGGACGGCGCATAGGTAATCTAAAAGGTCTTAATGCTAGTCATTGTAGTGGATTC
>DASYCG010000097.1:0-3874 GCA_036500325.1 Herbaspirillum sp.
ACGGAAGTGGTTACCAGCGTGAAGCGCGTGACCGATATCGTGGCTGAAATCTCCTCGGCCAGCCAGGAGCAAAGCACCGGCATCGAAGAAGTCAATCGCGCCATTACGCAGATGGATGAAGTCACGCAGCAGAATGCCGCGCTGGTGGAAGAAGCTGCTGCCGCGGCGCAATCCTTGCAGGATCAGGCGCAAGCCTTGGCCGGTGTGGTGAGCGTGTTCAAACTGAATGACGCGCATCTGAGCATCGATAGCCGTCCAGCGGTTCAAATCGCTGCAGTTTCTGCAGCGCCGCGTAAAGCCGTCGCACAATCGGCGGCCGCGCGCAGGGTAGCAGCACCAGCAGCGCCGCAGAAACCGGCGGCGCCGTTGAAAAAACCGGCCTTGCAAAACACTATCCCGCCCCGAAACGATAATAGCGGCGATTGGGAAACCTTCTAATCGCGATCGGTATTATCAATAAAAAAACGCTGGAGAATTATCTCCAGCGTTTTTTTATTCTCTGAACAGAACTACCAACGCAGCAAACGCGGACCCAACAAACTGCCCGCCACGGTCGGTATTGAGATGCCCAATAAATACCAGGTGCCGATGAAAGGCGCTTCAAGCTCGGTGCAATGCAGGCAATAAACCGCTGCTGCCAGCGATCCCGATAATAAACCGGCTGCGGCGCCGGCCAATCGCAAACGTGTCGGCGCCAAACCTCTCATCGCCCAGATGATTGCGATGAACGTGGGTATCGACAGTATGGTAATCAACATCGTACAGACCCGCCAGGTAGCGCCCAGCAACAGCGGCAAGCGCTGATCCGGCACGACATTGTATAAGCTCACAACGGCCACAATCCAGACCGCTGCCACCGGCAACGCCAACGCCAGCGGCCATTGCTTGAGCGCCGCGCCCGGGCGCGCCAGCCGGCTGCTGATCAACAGGCCGAGCAATGCCAGGCTCAGCGCAAAGACGAACTTTAGCCAGAACAGCGGTAACGTCGCCACGTAAGCCAAATCGGGCCGTATGCCCAGCCCCAGCGCCATCAGCAGGAACGCGCCGACGCCGCCCCATAGCAGCGCAACGGTATACCGGCGCCGCGTAGCGTGAGGCGCCACGGCCACCGGCCCCTTCGCCAACATGTCGATCAAATCATCGGTCTTCATAAAATAATACTCATTTTTGCTGCAAGTGCTTTCAGGCCGCGATGGACCGCGACTTTGACGGCTGATTCGGACATGCCGGTCAAATCGGCAGTTTCCCGCACCGATAAGCCCTCCACTTTGGTATGCACGATCGATACGCGTTGCTGCGCCGGCAATTGCGCCAGCAGCACCGTCAGATCGCGACGCGCTTCGGCGGCATCGGCATCGGCGCTGGAAAACAATTCAGCCGCCTGCTCGGTCGCATCGGTCAGCGGATCGTTCAGCATTTCGCGTCCTTCCCTTCGGCGCAACCAGTCGATCAATTTATATTTTGCGATGGCATGCACCCATGCAGTCAACGGCGCGTCGGCGTCGTAGGTATGACGCTGGTTATGTATCGCCAGCAGTGCTTCCTGCAGCAAATCTTCGACTTCATCGGGCCAGCGGCTCAGGCGGCGGCGTAAAAATCCGCGCAAATGGACTGATAATGCCTGCAGGAAATCGTGATAGGCACGCGCGTCGCCAGCCAGCCCACTGAGCAGCAGGGTTCGCAATTTCTGTTCGCTTGCCGTCAACTGATCTGTCTTATCTATTCGTTGCATCCGTATCTTTGGTTACATCGCCGGTAAATAAATATCACACCGGCCGACAATTTATCAGTTCCAGAGGCTTTTTGAATAAAAATAATACTTTTTGGAGAGACGATGTAACCAATCACCGCAAGTCTGCGAATTAACTGCTACAACGCTTGCTATCCAATATGTGAATACTATGCTGGATACTTCAACTAAATAGGTGCTGCCATGAATTCATCCACCGCGCCCGATAAGGGCGCCGTAATTGGTACCGTAATACATCCCGGCTGGTTGCGCATCACGCACTGGCTCAATGCGCTCGCGGTCGTGCTGATGGCCATGAGCGGCTGGCAAATCTACAATGCGTCGCCATTTTTGAGTTTTTCAATTCCAAGCGGCATTACGCTGGGCGGTTGGCTGGGCGGCGCGCTGCTTTGGCATTTCGCCGCCATGTGGCTGCTGGCTGCCAACGGCTTGATTTACCTGGGCTGCAATATCGTCACACGCCGTTTATTCCGTAAATTTTTCCCGCTGTCGCCACGCGCATTACTAGGCGATATCGCCGCTGCATTCAAAGGCCGGCTGACGCATGACGACCCGCGCAAATATAACGCGGTGCAAAAAGCCGCCTACCTGTTCGTCATGCTCGATATCGTTGTGCTGGTGCTGTCGGGACTGGCGCTGTGGAAATCGGTGCAATTGCCACTGTTGCGCGAACTATTCGGCGGCTACGAATTCACGCGACGCGTACATTTCTTTGCGATGACCGGCTTGCTGGCGTTCGTTGTCGTTCATTTGGCGATGGTCACGCTAGTGCCGCGTACTTTGCCGGCCATGATTCGGGGGCGTTAAATGGATAAGATCAAAAATTCAGGGAAGCGCTTCTTGAGTAAAAGCGACGGCGCGCAATTGCTGCGCGACGCAACCCGTCAAATCGTTCAACCTTCACGTCGCGCTTTTTTGCAACGTTCTCTGACACTTGGCGGACTTGCGTTGCTGAGCGGTTGCTCGCTGGACGACAACTCAAGCGTCGAGACGGCATTGATGAAGGTTTCGCGCTTCAACGATGACGTCCAGGGCTGGCTGTTCGATCCCAAAAAACTGGCGCCGACCTATCCCGATTCGATGATTACCCGGCCCTTTCCTTTTAACGCTTTTTACGGTGAAGACGAAGCGCCGGAAGTCGACGGCAATACTTTCCGGCTCGAATTGAGCGGATTGATCGCCGACAAACGTCCGTGGACCTTGTCTCGCTTGCGCGCACTGTCGCAGGCCGATCAGATTACCCGGCATATCTGCGTTGAAGGCTGGAGTGCGATCGGCAAGTGGGGCGGCGTGCCGTTCAGCGATTTTCTGCGCCTCACCGGTGCGGATCTCACTGCCAAATATGTCGGATTCAAATGCGCCGATGATTATTACACCAGCATCGATATGCCGACTGCGCTGCATCCTCAAACCTTGCTGGCGCTGACCTACGATGGCGAAGTACTGCCGACGCGCTATGGTTTTCCGATGAAATTGCGCATGCCTACTAAACTCGGCTACAAAAATCCCAAGCATATTCAAGCCATTTACGTCACAAATACCTACCCCGGCGGCTATTGGGAAGATCAGGGGTACAACTGGTTCGGCGGCAGTTGAGCGAAGCTCGACAGCTCTGGAGCATTACATGCAACACCACTTTGTCATTCACTCAAAATATAGGAAAAATCATGAAAAAGATCACTGCAGCTATTCTCTCCACTTGCATGCTGTTTGCCGCCGGTAGTGTTGCGGCTCAGGATGCGATGAAAAAAGACTCTATGTCCAAGGACAGCATGAGTAAAGATTCGATGAGTAAAGATTCGATGAGCAAAGACGGCATGAAGAAAGACAGCATGAGCAAAGATTCAATGAAAAAGAAGAATAGTATGAAGAAAGACTCCATGACTAAAGACACCATGGGTAAAGACGGCATGAAGAAAGATGAGATGCAGAAATAAATTACTGCGTTGTTAAAACCAACGCAGCCAGGCCGCAGAAATAAAAAGACCGACGCGGCGTGAGCCGGGTCGGTTTTTGTTTGTGTGGGTGTGCGGTTTTGTGTGGCGGACATAAAAAAACCCCAGATTCTTAAAGAATCTGGGGTTTTCCGGAATAACAGCCTGACGATGACCTACTTTCACACTG
>DASYCG010000098.1:0-27177 GCA_036500325.1 Herbaspirillum sp.
GGGCCGTACCCCTCACCCAAATGAACGATTTTTTATGGCACTAAAGAAAATCAGTCGACTTCGAACTTTCTTTAAATCCATAAAAGACCGTTCATTTGGGTGAGGGGTACGGCCCGTGCCGCGTTAAAAAAAAGGCCACCCATGGCGCTAAAAAAAGGCCACCCATGGCACTTAATCAGCGTTGCCTACCGCTCCTCCGGCGACAATCCCTACGAATATTCAATCGTCGCGTTCTGCACGCCCAGCTTATCCATCAGCGCCAGTTTCAATTCATCAGCCGGCTTCACCTGCCATGCAGCCGGCCAGCGCACTTCGCAACTGACTCCGTTATGCGTGTACTGCATCACAAACGGCAAACCGCTGTCGCTGCGATATTGCGACAAGATGTTTTTCAGTTGCTCGGTATCGAAACCGGTCGACGAAGCCACCGAAAACTGCTTGCCGTATTGCGCCCGCGCAGCCCCGATATCCATCACCTTTTCCGCGCTGACCCGCATACCGCCGGAAAAGCGGTCTTCGGATACCTTGCCCTGCACTACCAATAATTCGTCTTCCTTGAACATGGTCCGGTTCGGCTCGTACAGTTCGTTATAGACCGTCACATCGGCAGTGCTGCTGGCGTCGTCCAATGTGACAATGACAATCTTGCCGCGCTGGGTCATCTGCGTTCTGACCGCAACGATAATGCCTGCAATCATGCGCGGTTCGCGCGATGGTTCCAGGCTGGACAAACGGGTGCGCGCAAATTTCCGGACTTCCGCTTCGTAGGCCGTGAACAAGTGGCCGGACAAATAAAATCCGAGCGCCGTCTTCTCTTCGGTCAATCGTTGTTTTTCGCTCCAGGGCGGCACGTTGACATACGTCAGCGGCGTTTCCAGATCGCTATCGTCGCCACCGAACAGGCTGACCTGATTGGCAGACCTTTCGGCTTGTTCGGCGCTATCCATCGCCAGCCCGACCGAAGCCAGCAATATCGCGCGATCGGAGCCGAAGCTATCGAACGCGCCGGCCCTGATCAGCGAATCGACGGTGCGGCGGTTGATCTGCTTTTTATCGACGCGCTTGGCGAAATCGAACAAATCCGTGAACGGCTTTTCCTGCCGTGCCGCAACGATTGCTTCGATAGCCGACTGCCCCGAGCCCTTGACCGCGCCCAGGCCGTAACGGATTTGGGTCGCTTTGCGGCCCGGTTCGCCGACCGGCGTAAAACGGTATTCGGACAAATTGATATCCGGCGGCAACAGACTCAGCCCACAAACATCGAGCGCGTCTTCCACCAGAATCTTGATCTTGTCGGTATCGTCCATCGCCAGCGACAAGTTGGCTGCCATGAACGCGGCAGGATGATGCGCCTTCAGATAGGCAGTGTGATACGACAGCAATGCATAAGCGGCGGCGTGCGATTTATTGAAACCGTAGCCGGCGAATTTTTCCATCAGATCGAAAATTTCATCGGCTTTGGCTTCGCTCAGGCCATCCTTGGCGGCGCCGTCGCGGAAAATCTGCCGATGCTCGGCCATTTCCTCGGCCTTCTTTTTACCCATCGCGCGCCGCAGCAAATCCGCGCCGCCCAGCGAATAGCCGCCGACCACCTGCGCCATCTGCATCACCTGCTCCTGATACACCATGATGCCGTAGGTTTCGGACAAAATGCCTTCGGTGCGCGGATCGGGATAATCGAAACGCTCGCCGTGCTTGCGTTTGCAGAAATCCGGTATCAGATCCATCGGCCCCGGCCGGTACAAGGCCACCAGCGCAATAATGTCTTCGAAACGATCGGGACGCGCATCCTTGAGCATGCCTTGCATGCCGCGGCTTTCCAGCTGGAACACAGCGACCGTTTTGGCCTTGGTCAACAGATCGTAGGAGGCGCGATCGTTGAGTGGCAGCTTCTCCAGGCTGAAGTCGGCCATCGCAGGATCGAGCTGTTTGATATAACGCACCGCGCGGTCGAGGATGGTCAGCGTGGTCAAACCCAAAAAGTCGAACTTGACCAGACCGACGGCTTCGACGTCGTCCTTATCGTATTGCGACACCACGCCGGCATCGCCGCCCTGCGTATACAGCGGGCAAAAATCGGTCAGTTTGCCGGGCGCAATCAGCACGCCGCCGGCATGCATGCCGATATTGCGGGCAATGCCTTCGACCTGCTGCGCCAGACTCATCAACTGTTTGACTTCTTCTTCGTTTTCCAGCCGCTCGGCCAGCAGAGGCTCTTCCTTGATGGCGTCCGACAAAGTCACCAGTTTGCCCGGCTTGAACGGAATCAGCTTGGAAATACCGTCGCAAAAGTTATAGCCCAAATCCAGCACACGGCCGACATCGCGCACCGCGCCTTTGGCGGCCATGGTGCCGAAGGTGGCGATCTGCGACACCGCATCCTTGCCGTAACGATCCTTGACGTATTGAATGACCCGGTCGCGCCCTTCCTGGCAGAAATCGATATCGAAGTCGGGCATCGAAACACGTTCAGGATTCAGAAAACGTTCGAACAGCAGGTTGTATTGCAGCGGATCGAGATCGGTAATCAGCAATGAATACGCAACCAGCGAACCGGCGCCCGACCCCCGTCCCGGACCGACCGGCACGCCGTTATTCTTGGCCCATTGAATAAAGTCCGCCACGATCAGGAAGTACCCGGGGAAACCCATTTTGACAATGGTGTCGGTCTCGAACTTGAGCCGCGCTTCGTAGCGGGAGCGCTCTTTTTCGCGCTTCTCGGGATCGCTGAATAATTGCGTCAGACGCAGCTCCAGGCCCTTTTTCGATTCGGCCACCAGGAAATCGTCGATGCCCATGCCGTCCGGCGTCGGGAAATCCGGCAAGCGCGGTTTGCCGAGTTGCAGACTCAGATTGCAGCGCTTGGCGATTTCCAGGGTGTTTTGCATCGCGCCCGGCAAGTCGGCGAACAACTCGGCCATTTCGGCTTGCGATTTGAAGCTTTGCTGCGCATTGAAACGCCGCACCCGGCGGGCATTGGCCAGTATTTCGCCTTCCGCGATGCAAGTGCGGGCCTCATGCGCGGTGAATTCCTCGGGCGCTAAAAACTGGATTGGATGCGTGGCAACCACCGGCAGGCCGGCCACTGCAGCGATCGCAATCGACTGCCGTACCTGCGCTTCCATATTGGCTTGTCCGGCGCGCTGAATTTCAATGTAGAAGCTATCGGGGAAAATTTCGGCCCAGCGCCGTGCGCAACGCTCTGCCAGATCCGGCTTGCCGTTTTCGATGGCGATGCCGACATCGCCGAAATGCGCGCCGGACAAAGCGATCAAACCATTGCCGTTAGCCTGATGCTGCAGTTGCTCCAGCCATTCGGCGCGGATTTCAGCCCGCCCCCGATGCAGGTTTTCCAGCCAGGCCTTGGACAGCAGTTCGCATAATTGCAGATAACCGGCATTGTTTTTGACCAGCAACAGCAGGCGCGACGGCTTGTCGCGTTCAAGTTCATTGGTGATCCACACATCGCAGCCGATGATCGGTTTGATGCCTTTGCCGCGGGCGGCCTTGTAAAACTTGACCATGCCGAACAGATTGGCCAGGTCGGTAATCGCGAGGGCGGCCTGACCATCGGCGGCGGCGGCATCGACCACATCGTCCAGGCGCACCAGCCCATCGACGATCGAGTATTCGGAATGCAGGCGAAGATGGGTAAATTGCAGAGTCATTTAGTCGGTGTCAGGTGAAGGGTGATGCACTAGTTGCGGCAGCGACGACGGCGGCTGCAGAGCAGCTCGGACCATGCGCTTTGTGATAATTCCATGCGGCATATTTTACAACTACCGGGCCTAAACCAGGCCTAACTCTCGGCAAGTTTGCCATGCAAGTTTATAATGTCGTCAATTCAAAGACTTAGCGATCCTTTTACCATGCAGTCCACATCCGAATACGTCAACATTGCAGCCTATAAATTCATCACTTTCGATGATACTGCCGCAAAACGCCCCGAATTCCTGGCTTTTTGCAACGCACAGCAACTAAAAGGCACGATTTTATTGAGCCCGGAAGGCATTAACCTGTTTCTGGCCGGAAAACGCGCCGGCATCGATGCTTTCCTGAACTGGCTGCGGGCAGATCCCCGTTTTACCGATATCCCGGTCAAGGAAAGCTATTCCGAAAAGCAGCCGTTCAACCGCATGCTGGTCAAGTTGAAGGCTGAAATCATCACGATGAAACACCCGCTGATCCAGCCCGAGCTGGGACGCGCACCTTCGGTCGAACCGAAAACATTGAAGCGCTGGCTGGATCAGGGCCATGACGATGCCGGCAAACCGGTGGTCATGGTGGATACCCGCAATGCGTTTGAAGTGGACGTCGGCACCTTCCACGACACGATCGATTATCGAATTGAGAAATTCAGCGAATTTCCGGCGGTCATCGAATCCCACAAGGATGCGCTGGCGGGCAAGACCGTGGTGACTTTCTGCACCGGCGGCATCCGCTGCGAGAAAGCGGCGATTCACATGCACAATGTCGGCTTCGACAGCGTCTACCAGCTCGACGGCGGCATTCTGAAATATTTTGAAGATGTCGGCGGCGCGCATTACGACGGCGAGTGCTTCGTTTTCGACTATCGCACCTCGCTCAATCCGCAATTGGAAGAGACTGCCACGACGCAATGCTTCGTCTGCCGCCACGTGGTCACGCCGCGCGAGCAATTGTCGCCCTTATACGTAGCCGGAAAATCCTGCCCGCATTGCGCACCGCAGAGCGTTTCGGCGAATATGGCCGGCGAAGCGCCGGAACAGCTCAAAGCCTGATACTTCAAACCTGGCGCCAGGCGATCGACTCGCCTGCATTCAGCGGCACCACAATGGAATCGCCCATTGGGTAGTCTGGCGGCACAATCCAATTCTGGCGCTGCAATGTCACCGTACCCTGATTGCGCGGCAAGCGATAGAACGCCGGCCCGTTGAAGCTGGCGAACGCTTCCAGCTTATCCAGCGCACCGGCCTGCTCGAATGCCTGCGCGTACAATTCCAGCGCGTGCGAAGCCGTATAGCAACCGGCACAGCCGCAAGCGTTTTCCTTCAAGTCTTTCGGATGCGGCGCCGAATCGGTGCCGAGGAAAAACTTGGCGTTGCCCGAGGTAGCCGCAGCCACCAGCGCCAGACGATGTGTTTCGCGCTTCAGGACAGGCAGGCAATAAAAGTGGGGACGGATGCCGCCCTTGAAGATTTCATTGCGGTTGTACAGCAAATGATGCGCGGTGATCGTGGCTGCCATATGTTCGTCGGCTTGCGCTACATACTGCGCCGCATCGCGCGTGGTGATGTGCTCGAACACCACTCTCAATTCCGGCATATCGCGCCGCAACGGCTGCATTACGCGGTCGATGAACACCGCCTCGCGGTCGAACAGATCGATGCCCGGATCGGTGACTTCGCCATGCACCAGAAACGGCAGGCCGACTGCCTGCATCGCTTCCAGCGCCGGATAGCATTTACGCAGATCGGTGACGCCGGCGGCGGAATTGGTGGTTGCGCCGGCCGGATACAATTTAACCCCATGCACAAAACCGCTGTCCTTGGCGCGGCGGATTTCATCCGACGAAGTATCGTCGGTCAGGTACAGCACCATCAGCGGTTCGAACGATACGCCGGCCGGAAGCGCCGCCAGGATGCGATCTCGATACGCCGAGGCCATCGCGGTGGTGGTGATCGGCGGCTTCAGATTCGGCATCACAATGGCGCGCGCAAACTGCCTGGCGGTATGCGGCAATACGCTGGCCAGCGTGGCGCCGTCGCGCAGATGCAGATGCCAGTCGTCGGGACGGGTGATGGTTAAAGTCTGAGGTTGATTTTGAGGCTGTGTCTGCATGGCGGTCATCGTGTATTTTCGCGTCGGGGACTGCATTTTAACGCAGCATAAAAAAAGCCACTCCTGGAAGTGGCTTAATGGCTTGCATCAGTGCCTTGCCTCTTTGC
Source organism: Herbaspirillum sp. (assembly GCA_036500325.1). GTDB lineage: Bacteria > Pseudomonadota > Gammaproteobacteria > Burkholderiales > Burkholderiaceae_D > Herbaspirillum. The sequence continues at coordinate 5,928 of DASYCG010000098.1, forward strand.
AGCAATCATGCTGCAGGCAATTAATTAGTGAATAATCTTCGCAAGGAAATCACGTGCGCGATCGGAGCGTGGCGCACCGAAAAATTCCTCTTTCTTGCAATCTTCAACGATCAAACCCTGATCCATGAAAATCACGCGATTCGCCACTTTCTTTGCAAACCCCATTTCATGCGTCACCACCATCATGGTCATGCCTTCATGAGCCAGGCCGACCATCACATCCAGCACTTCATTGATCATTTCCGGATCAAGCGCCGAAGTCGGTTCATCGAACAGCATGGCAATCGGGTCCATCGACAGCGCGCGGGCGATCGCAACGCGTTGCTGCTGGCCGCCGGATAATTGGCCCGGAAATTTATCTTTCTGTGCGATCAGGCCCACGCGATCCAGATATTTCAGGCCTTTTTCGGTGGCTTCGTCCATGCTGCGGCCCAACACCTTGACTTGACCGATGGTCAGGTTTTCACGAATCGACAAATGCGGAAACAGTTCGAAGTTCTGAAACACCATGCCGATGCGCGCGCGCAATTTCGACAGATTGGTTTTCGGATTGCCGACCGAGATGCCATCGACCGTAATATCGCCCTTCTGGAACGGCTCCAGACCGTTGACCGTTTTGATCAGTGTCGATTTGCCGGAACCGGACGGCCCGCACACCACCACGACATCGCCTTTGGCAACCGCGGTGGTGCAATCGGTCAGAACCTGAAAGCTGCCGTACCACTTGCTGACGTTATTGAGTTCAATCATCTTGCTCTCCTTATTCTGAATACATTTGTTAGCGAATGATCGCGACTCGCAGCTGCAGCTTCTTTACCAGATACGACAGCGCATAGCAGAGCACGAAGTAGACCACCGCGACGAACAGATACATTTCAACCAGACGACCGTCGCGCTGCGCAATCTTCGAGGCCGCGCCGACGAAATCGGTAATCGACAATACATAGACCAGCGACACGTCCTGGAACAGGACGATGGTCTGCGTCAGCAGCACCGGTACCATGTTGCGGAATGCCTGCGGCAACACAATGTGGCCCATGGTTTGCCAGTAATTCATGCCGAGCGCATAGCCGGCATTGACCTGCCCGCGCGGGATCGATTGAATACCGGAGCGCATGATTTCGCAGTAGTACGCCGCTTCGAACATGATGAAGGTAATCAGCGACGATACGAAGGCGCCGACCTTGACCGGTTCGTCGGAGCCGATCATCCAGGCGCCGATATAGGGCACCAGAAAGTAAAACCAGAAAATCACCAGTACCAGCGGGATCGAGCGCATCAGATTGACGTAACTGGTGGCAACGATCGACAGCGATTTATGCGAAGACAAGCGCATCATCGCCAGAATCGTGCCGACCACGATACCGCCGATCATCGCAAAAAACGTCAGCTTCAGCGTGAACGTCATCCCGGTCGCAAACAGGTAATACCAGGAGCGCTCGATAACATTGAAATCGAAATTGGCAAACATGATCAGTGACCTCCCGTATTAGCGCTGGCGGAGGCAATGAAGCCGGGCACTGCCGTGGCTTTCTCGATCCAGTTGGCGGCAAACAGCGCCAGCGCGGAAAACATGATGTAAATAATCATCGCACCGGTGTATGCCTCGAAGATCTGGAATGAAAATTCGCGCATCGAGTTCGCGGCTGCCGTCAACTCGACCAGGCCGATGGTCAGCGCCACCGAACTGTTTTTGATGATCGCGGCAAACTCATTGGTCAGCGAGGGAATGACAATGCGTCCCGCCATCGGCAGCAGCACATAGCGATAGGTTTGCGGCAAGGTCAGGCCCAGTGCGGTGCCCGCCAGCCGCTGGCCACCCGGCAAGGCATGGATGCCTGCGGAAATCTGGACTGCGACCCGCGCCGAGGTAAAAGTGCCCAGGCACAATACCGCGGTAATGAAAGAAGAATTCGGCATGCTCTTGATGGCATCGCCCAAGGAACTCGGTACCAGCTCCGGCATCACGAAATACCACAGGAACATTTGCACCAGCAGCGGAATGTTGCGGAACAATTCCACATAGCCATTGCTGAAACGCACAATCCATTTATTCGGGACCGTGCGCAAAGTGCCGATCGCCACGCCCAGGATCAATGCAATCACCCATGCGCTTAAAGAGGTCGCAACGGTCCATTTAAGTCCCAGCAACAGTGAGTCAAAATAGGTTCCCGTGCCATCGGGGGACGTCTGCCAGAAGATGCCCCAGTTCCAGTTATAGTGCATACGCTTTTCCCACTTATTTCACGTGTCTTGCTTTGTTTGTCGAGTCGCATGAAAAACAAAAACAGGGAGGTTTAACCTCCCTGTTTTTAGCTATCGAAACGATTATTTCTTCTTACCGGTATTTTTTTGCGCATCCGGCACAACAGCGTAAGCCGCAGGTTCGCCGGAGTCGGTCGGTTTAGCAATAACCGCTGCCAATTGCGGGCTCATCGGAATATTCAGATTGATGCCCTTCGGTGGAATCGGCGATTGGAACCATTTGGTGTAGATCTTGTTGATTTCACCCGACTTCATCAGATTGATGATGGCAGTATCGACCACTTTCTTGAATGCAGGGTCGCCCTTGCGTTCGATCAGGCCGTACGGCTCAACCGACAAGGCTTCCGTGCTGACCATGTAATCGTTAGGCGATTTCGACGATGCAGCGAGCGACGACAGGAGAATATCGTCCATCACGAAGGCTGTTGCGCGGCCGGTTTCGACCATCAGGAAGGCTTCCGCATGATCTTTTGCCGTCAGGATGTTCATGCCGAGCTTGCGTTCTGCATTCAGCTCTGTCAACTGTTTCAGGTTCGACGTGCCGGAAGTCGAAACGACTGTCTTGCCTTTGAGATCGTCCAGAACCTTGACGCCGGACGATTTCTTCGCCAGTACGCGATTTGCGGTCACGAAGGTTGTCGGCGCAAACGAAACCTGTTGCTGGCGTTCCATGTTGTTGGTGGTCGAACCGCATTCCAGATCGACGGTACCGTTCGCCATCAGCGGGATACGGGTGGCCGATGTCACCGGCACCATTTTGATATCCATCTTCGACAAGCCCAGCGATTTCTGAACCGCGCTCGCCGCTTTCATGCAAAGGTCGATCGAATATCCCTGATAAGACTGTTTGTCATCCAGGTAGGAGAAAGGAATCGACGAGTCGCGCACACCCAAGGTCAGGGTGCCGCTATCCTTGATTTTTTTCAGCGTCCCGGTCAAATCCTGTGCCTGAACCTGAAATGCACCTGCCAAAACGCCTGCACCAATCAGAAACCCCGCCAATTTTGATAATTTCATAAATCCTCCTGAAAAATGTGACTTAAGTGTACCAAAACCATTCTTTCAAAGTAGTTTTTCTACGCTGAATAAAATGATTAAATTATTCGAAAAGAATCATCGTTACTGTTTTTTGCGCACCCATTTCAACACAAAACCGAATCGGTATCACCAGAAGCGTAATTTACCGATGCAAATCTGCACATCCGGTGCAGACAACAGCAAGATTTAAGCCATAGAGACTAAGCCACAGAGCCAAACCGAACAATAACGCCGGCATTGGCATCGAGACCAAATAATTACAAGGGGGAAGGAATAATGCCGCCGATAAGCGGCCGTCAAAACACCAGGCGTGTTTATGGATGGCGTCTCCTCCTCTAAATCAGTTCCTGGCAATCCCGGCTTATCGCTCGGCCGGACGACGGCTGAAGAGCCGCCATCCGGTGGGATGCACTTTATTTTTCAGACTGTAACGGTAAATCGCAATCAAGGATACAAGCCGCGCATCTCACGCGCCTGCAGCACACGGGTACAAGCCACGATAAACGCCGCCGTACGCAAGGAAACTTTCTTGTCGTCCGCCAATTGCCAAACCGCATTGAACGCTTCGCGCATGATGCGCGTCAGACGCAGGTTGATTTCGTCTTCGGTCCAGAAGAAGCTTGAAAAATCCTGCACCCATTCAAAATAACTGACCGTAACGCCGCCGGCATTGGCGATCACATCCGGCACCAGCAATATGCCTTTGTCGCTCAGGATGTCATCGGCTGCCGTCGTGGTCGGGCCGTTGGCGCCTTCAAGAACGATCCTGGCCTGAATGCGATGGGCATTTTCCTCAGTGATCTGTTGCTCCAGCGCGGCAGGCACCATTATGTCGCACGGCAAACCCCAAAATTGGGCGCGATCGTCGATCTGATCGCCACCGGGAAAGCCTTCGACACTGCCGTTCTTCGCGACATAATCCTGCAACGCAATGACGTCCAGGCCGCTGGCGCGATAAACCGTTGTTTTGTGATCCTGCACGGCGACCACTTTGGCGCCGGCTTCGGCAAACAGGCGCGCCGCAATGCCGCCGACGTTACCGAAACCTTGCACTGCAACACGGGAGCCTTCGATATCCATGCCGATCTTGGCGGCAGCTTCGCCGCCGACCACGAACACGCCGCGGCCCGTCGCTTCATGGCGTCCCAGGCTGCCGCCGAGTGAAATCGGTTTGCCGGTTACCACGCCGGACGCCGTGCTGCCCTGATTCTGCGAATAGGTATCCATCATCCACGCCATGATCTGCGCATCGGTGCCGACGTCCGGCGCCGGGATATCTTTGTTGGGTCCGATAATGATGCCGATTTCACTGGTGTAGCGCCGGGTCATGCGCATCAGTTCGCCGCGCGACAACGTCTTCGGATCGACGCGGATACCGCCTTTGGCGCCGCCGTATGGGACGTTGACTGCCGCATTCTTGACCGTCATCCAGGCCGACAAGGCCATGACTTCGGACAGCGTAACGTCCTGATGGAAGCGGACCCCGCCCTTGCCCGGGCCGCGCGACGTGCTGTGCTGCACCCGGTAACCTTCGAAGTGGGCGATGCTGCCGTCATCGCGCTCGATCGGCACATCGACGATCAGAATGCGCTTCGGCCTTTTCAGCGTTTCAACCCAGCGCGCCAGCGAACCGAGATGCGGCGTTACGCGGTCGATCTGCTGCAGATAATTGCCCCACGGGCCGATGTCGATCGGCGTGAGATAAGAAGGTACCTGATGTTGAATTAAGGAATTGGACATGCTGCATCGCTCCGGTTGGCAAATCGACTAACGCTAAAACACACAGCGGCCGGCTAAACTGACCAAGCTAAACCGACTGCGTTTTTTTAACAGTAACGGCAATGTAAAAGAAGGTGCCCTACTAGAGCCAATGCTTTGTAAGCATGTAACTATGTTATTTTTGCATAACCCTCTCCGAACGCAGCGAACCGCGCTGAAATCCCCAGATCAGGTCAGGAAGCGCTGCGTAAGTGGAGCTGACGGTTCAGCTATGGATTAAGACGCGGAACCGTACGCGAGTACGGTGAGCATCGCAATCCGTAGATTGGGCCGTCAGCTCCGCTTAATCAGCGCTTCCTGGATTTATCCGCTGTTTTTTCGGTACTGGCAAGCTGAAGTTGCAACAAGTGATTCCACAGGCGATCGACAATCGGTTTGCCGCTGCGCTGTACCGTCGGCCGTTCACGATACAGGCGTATTTCCATGTCCACGGTCCACGCCGATTCGCCGCCATCGGCGGGCGCAAGTTGCTTGGCCCGAACTTCCCGAACCACGGAGGATTCCGGGATGAACGCAACGCCATGCCCTTCCAGCGCCATCATTTTCAAACCTTCGGCCATATCCGTTTCATAACGTTTGACCAGATGCAGCGGGTTTTTCAGATCGGACAGAATCAATTCGACCATGCGGCCCAGATAGGCATTGCCGGTGTACGACAAAAACGGCAAGGGTTGTTGCGCGGTGCCCGGCAATTCAAAATCCGGCTTTCCGGTCTTGTCGCAATGCGAATACGCGCGCAGGGTTTCATGGCCGAGCCGGATCATGTCGTAACGCCCGGTATCGAGCTGCACCGGCTGGCGCGGGTGGTGATAGCACAACAGCAGATCGCAACCGCCTTCGACCATCGTCATGACGGCATCGTGCACATTCAGCGCCATCAGGCGCGTATTCAATGCGCCGAAACTCTGTTCGACCCGGCTCAGCCATTTCGGGATATAGGTCAGCGATAAAGTGTGGGGTACGGCGAAATCGACGGTGATCGACGCAGTCGGCCGGTTGCCGCGCAGCAGGGCGCGGGTATTGATGATCTGTCCCAGCATTTCGACTGCCTGCTCATAAAACACCACTCCGGCTTCGGTCAGCCGGGTTGGGTAAGCAGTGCGATCGATCAGGTCGGCCCCCAGCCATGCTTCAAGCGATTGAATGCGGCGCGAGAACGCCGGCTGCGTGACATGGCGCAGCTCGGCCGAACGGCTGAAACTGCGGGTTTCCGCCAGCGAAATAAAATCCTCCAGCCATTTTGTTTCCATTTTTCGACCGTAAAGTGATTTCAGATTGTTGTTCGGTTAACGCGCTTGGTTGATGCGCGTTACCAGCGTTACAGCTCCGGCATCAGTTCCAGCTCCATCCCCTGCCGCACTTGCTGCAATTGCCACATCTGGCGATACAAGCCATTTTCCCGCGCCAATAATTCGGCATGCGTGCCGCGTTCGGTGATACGGCCGGCATCCAGCACCAGGATCTGCTGCGCATCGGCGATGGTCGACAGCCGGTGTGCAATGACCAGCGTGGTCCGATTGCGCGCGATGTCCTTGAGCTGCGACTGGATCGCCTGTTCAGCCTTCGAATCCAGCGCGGAAGTCGCCTCGTCGAAAATAAGAATAGCCGGATTTTTCAATAAGGTGCGGGCAATCGCCACCCGCTGCTTTTCGCCGCCGGACAATTTAAGGCCGCGCTCGCCGACCATGCTGGCGTAGCCGTCGGGCAGCGACATGATGAAATCGTGGATCGAGGCCGCCTTGGCCGCAGCGACAATCTGCTGCTTGCTGCAACCCGGCTCGCCATAGGCAATGTTGTATTCGATCGTATCGTTGAACAGCACGGTATCCTGCGGCACGATGCCGATGGCGTGGCGCAGCGACGACTGGGTTGCATGCCGTACATCCTGGCCGCCAATCTTGATGGCGCCGGCATCGACGTCGTAAAAGCGGAACAGCAAACGCGACAGCGTCGATTTGCCGGAACCGCTATGGCCGACAACCGCAGTGGTGGTGCCGGCGGGAATCGTGAAATCGACATCGAACAGAATTTGCCGTTTGGCCTCATAACTGAAATCGACGTGCGAAAACCGGACGTCGCCGGCCGGCGCCAGCAGTGTTGTCGCATCGGGCGCATCGGCGATTTCCTGCTCCTGATCGAGCAATGAAAACAGCCGCTCCATGTCGGCCAGGCTCTGCTTGATCTCGCGGTAAATAACGCCCAGAAAACCCAATGGAATATACAGCTGGATCATGAACGAATTGACCAGCACCAGATCGCCCAGCGTCATCGTGTGATTGATCACGCCGAGCGTGGCGCGCCATAGAATCAACGTCACGGCGACCGCAATAATGGTCGATTGACCGGTATTGAGCAATGACAGAGAGGCCTGCGATTTGACCGCAGCCGCTTCATAGCGCTGCAGGCCTTCATCGTAGCGCCGCGCTTCGTAATCGGCATTGCCGAAATATTTAACGGTTTCGTAATTGATCAGCGAATCGATCGCCTTGGTGTTGGCTTTCGAATCCAGATCGTTCATGGTGCGGCGAAAATGCGTGCGCCATTCGGTAACCGATACCGTGAATGCGATATAGCAGAGCAACGCGCCGGCGGTAATGACGGTGAACCAGATGTTGTAATGCCAGGCCAGATAAGAAATGACCAGCACGATTTCAATCAGCGTCGGCAAGATGCTGAATAGCGTATATGAAACCAGCGACGATACGCCGCGCGTGCCGCGTTCGATGTCGCGCGTCATGCCGCCGGTCTGGCGATTCAGATGGAAGCGCATCGATAGAGAATGCAGATGGCGGAAGACCTGCAGCGCAATGGTGCGCACGGCGCGCTGCGTCACTTTGGCGAAGACGAATTCACGCAGCTCGGTGAAGCCCGTGGTGGCCAGCCGCAAAGCGCCGTACGCCAGTAAAATACCGATCGGCAATACCAGCATGGCTTGTGGATTGGCGGGCGATATTGTCAACCCGTCAATCAGGCGTTTCATCAGCAGCGGCACACCGACATTGGCCAGCTTGGCGCCGACCAGAAACATCAGCGCCAACGAGACCCGCCATTTATAAGTCCATAGATAGGGCAGCAGGGTTTTGAGTGTCGACCAGTCTTTGCCGGAACTGGATTTGGCCTGTTTGCCGTCGGCCGGGAGCGGCGCGGGTGGTATTGCTGAGTATTGACGCATAGGGGTGAACTGAAAGTGGGCTAAAACTAAGCTAAAACTAAGCTGAATGGTTTATGCTTCTATCGGAACGGTCGCTTATTAATATGCTCTCGGATGTTCCGACTAATTGCCAGGGAAACAAAAACATGAAGGATGATAACAATAACAAACTGCCACCGGGAAAAATGCCCCAGTTACGCGTGATGCCCATGCCGGCCGATGCCAATGTGCACGGCGACGTATTCGGCGGCTGGATCATGGCGCAGGTAGATATCGCCGGTTCCCTGCCGGCAACCCGGCGCTCCAACGGACGGGTTGCGACTGTCGCGGTCAATTCCTTCGTTTTCAAGCAACCGGTATTCGTCGGCGATTTACTGTCTTTTTACGCCGAGATCGTCAAAGTCGGCAATACATCGATCACCGTAAATGTGGAAGTCTACGCCGAACGCAACCGGCTTGAGACAGAGATCGTCAAAGTGACCGAAGCCACGCTGGTTTACGTTGCCACCGACGCTACCCGCAAACCGCGTCAGATTCCGCCGCTCTGATTGACGATTGAAATTTAAAAATCGCCACAGCGATCGTTGATGACGATTGCTGCGGCGATTTGCATTGGATCTGCCGGCGTGTAAAGGCCTGAGGCCTTATTTGGCTCCAGCGGTCACGGCGTTATTCATGGCGTTATTCGAATCCCGAAGTTCGCGGCGCAGGATTTTACCCACATTGGTTTTCGGCAATTCATCGCGAAACTCGATGAATTTCGGTTTTTTGTAGGCTGTGAATTGCGCCTTGCAATACGCCGTCAATTGTTCGAGCGTCAGCGACGGATCTTTGCGCACGACAAACAGTTTCACCGCTTCACCGGTATGCGCATCCGGCACGCCGATGCAAGCGCATTCCAGCACACCGGGGTTCGCCGCCACCACGGCTTCGATTTCATTCGGATAAACATTGAAGCCCGATACCAGGATCATGTCTTTCTTGCGATCGACGATACGGGTATAGCCGCGCTCGTCCATGATGCCGATATCGCCCGATTTGAAGAATCCGTCGGGGGTCATGACCTTGGCCGTCTCTTCCGGACAATTCCAGTAACCGACCATGACCTGCGGGCCGCGAATCGCGATTTCGCCGGCCTGCCCCAGCGGCACCGGATTGCCGTCATCATCGAGAATGGCGATTTCAGTCGACGGCAACGGCAAGCCGATGGTGCCGGTATATTCCTTGATGTTCACCGGATTGGCGCTCGCCACCGGCGATGTTTCGGACAGGCCGTAACCTTCGATGATCGGGCAGCCGGTGACTTTCATCCAGCGGTCGGCAACGGCTTTCTGCACCGCCATTCCACCTGCCACACAGCACTGGAAACCGGAGAAATCCAGCTTTGCGAAATCGGGATTGTTCAACATTGCGTTGTACAAAGTATTGACCGCCGGCAGCGTGCTGACTTTATGTTTTGACAATTCCTTGACCAGGCCGGGAATGTCGCGCGGGTTGGTGATCAGAACATTGAGTACACCGCGCCGCGTGCCGAGCAGGCAGCAGACCGTCAGCGCAAAGATGTGATACAGCGGCAGCGCGCAAACGAACACCAGTTGCTCGGCGTTCTCCGCTTGCGCGATGCCGGGCATCAGCCAGGCTTCCGATTGCAGTACATTGGCGATGATATTGCGATGCGATAAAGCTGCCCCTTTGGCTACGCCGGTGGTGCCGCCGGTGTATTGCAGGAATGCGATATCGCCGGGTTCCTGGATCACCGCCGCCAGCGGAATGTGCGCCGCCTGCGCCAGCGCCTGCTTGAAAGTGACCGACTGCGGCAGCGAAAATGCGGGCACCATTTTCTTGACGTGGCGCACGGCGAAATTGACCAGCGTGCCTTTCAAGCCGAGCAGCTCTCCCATATTGGCCACCACTACATGCTTGACTGCCGTATCGGCAATGACCGCGGCGACCGTATGCGCGAAATTCTCCAGGACGACGATGGCTTCGGCGCCGCAATCCTTCAACTGGTGTTCCAGCTCGCGCGGGGTATAAAGCGGATTGACGTTGACGACCGTATAACCGGCGCGCAGCACGGCGGCGATCGCCACCGGATACTGCAATACATTCGGCATCATGATCGCTACCCGGGCGCCTTTCGGCATGCCGGTCTGCTGCAGCCAGGCCGCGAAGACCTTCGACATCTTGTCGATCTCGGCGTAAGTCAGGTTATGACCCATGCAGACATAGGCATTGCGATCTGCAAATTTGGTGAATGCTTCTTCAAATAACTGGGTGACGGAACGATAGCGGGTTGGATCGATTTCTGCCGCTACGCCGGCGGGATAGGATGAAAGCCAGAATTTATCCATGAATTATCTTGTCTCCAGTGACTCACACAAAAAGCACGATAGTGTTTTTTTCGAAATTTCCTGATGCTATCCCGCCAAGCGCCATCCGGGCAAGCATTTTAGAACGCATTTCATAAATAGGCATAAGCGCGAATGAGGCTATTTATGAAATGCGTTCTAATATTTTTCAGCCAGGCGATGTAAAGCACGATGACGCGCTGCTTTGCCCAATGCACCCAATGCGCGGACTTTAGCGTAAAACTGCTTGAAGTCCGGGTATTGCCGCAACAAGGCTTCAAAACCCGGCTCCAGATCGTGATAGGTAGCGATCAGCGCCAGATGCGCATTGGATAAGGGCGAAGCAAACCAGCGATCGTAGCCCGAATAACCGCCCCAGCGCTGTTTCAAAACCTGGTAATCGGCCTGCAGCGCCATGAATACCTCGGCCTTTTCCTGCAGCTTGGTCTGATCGCCGGCATCGGACGCGTAGATCTTCGCCAGGTCAGCGCGGCGGCGCAACAACAGATCGAGGAAATCATGCTTGCGCGCTTCAAATTCGCGATAGGTTTGCTCCTGCTCGGCGCTGCCGTTTTCCCGCAGCCAGCGCGCCACGCCGACCGATTCGACGGCGGTGGCAAAGGATTCGTTAAATTCGCTATCGCCCTTCACATAGAATTCCTGATGCGCCAGCTCATGGAATACCAGGCGCGCCAATTCGGCATCGGGATAACCGATAAATGTGGAGAGGACGGGATCGTTGAACCAGCCCAATGTGGAATAAGCCGGCACGCCCAGAACCTGAACGTCGTTGCCTTCGTCACGCAATTGCGCAGCGTAATCCAATGCTGCCTGCTGATCGTAGTAACCGCGGTAATTGACGCAGCCGGCAATCGGAAAACACCATTGCCGCGCAGTCAGGGACAAGGCCGGCGCAGCCACCACGTTCCATAAGACGAAGCGGCGCTGCAATTGGGCATAGCCGGTGTAGCTGTCGTTATCCGGCAAGGCCAGCTCGCGCACGGCGAAGCGGCGTATCTGCTGTACTTCGCGCAGCTTGTCTTTTAGCGTTTGCGACGTGTTCGGATCGTCCAGCCAATCGTCGATCGGCCTGGTCTGTGCCAGCAACGAGAATTGGCCGTGCGCGGCCTGGGCGTAATAAGCTAATGAGGAACAGCCGCTGAGGAATAGTAAGCTCAGCAAACTCAGAAACCTTGGCAGGCTCGGCAAACTCACCCAACACGCCGGTCTCGATCTCAAACGCATTGATGCAATGCAACTTCAACCAGGACATCGTAGAAGGTCGGCGCGTTGCCCATGTCGGTCAATTTCTGGCTGGTGACTTCGTTGACGTTTTTGCCGTCGGCGGCAAATTTTTTCCACCAGATCGACCAGCCGACCACCAGCCCCGGCCGCGCCTTGTCGGTAATGCGCGCCTTGACCAGCATGCTGCCGCGGTCATTGAATACGCGCACCGCATCGCCGTTTGCAATACCGCGCGCAGCCGCGTCGGACGGATGCATGCCCAATTGCGGCTCGCCTTCGGTATCGCGCAGGCTTTGTACATTGACGAAGGAAGAATTCAGGAAATTACGCGCCGGCGGTGAAATCATCGCCAGCGGATATTTCGCCGCAAGTGCCGGATTGCTCGCAACGGATTCATAAGGCGCTGTGTAAGCCGGCAGCGGGTCCAGTCCGGCTGCCTCCATGCGCGCGCAAAAGAATTCGCACTTGCCGGATGGTGTTGCGAAACCGCCATGCGCGAACGGCGCCGCCGGCATCGCCAGTTTTTGCCAACCGGTCTGTTTTAAGGTTTCCCAATTGAAATCGGCGGCGCGCGCGTTGCCGCGGTCGAATGCCTGCGACGCAATGGCTTGATCGCTTTCCTTGAAGCATGCGTCATCGAAACCCAGGGCGGCAGCGAACAGACGGAATATTTCGGTATTCGGCTTGGCCTCGCCCAGCGGGGCGATCGCGGCGTTGTTGGCCATCATGTAGTAATGACCGTAGGCCGAGTGCACGTCGACGTGTTCCAGTTGTGTGGTGGCCGGCAACAGGATATCGGCATAGTCTGCGGTATCGGTCTGAAAGTGCTCCAGTACCACCGTAAATAAATCTTCGCGGGCAAAACCTCGCGCCACCTTGACCGAATCCGGGGCGACAGCAACCGGGTTCGAATTATAGACAATCAAGGCATCGATGCGCGGGCCGAACGCCGTGCTTGCCGGGCGCAGCAGATCGTCGCCTATGGTGCTCATATTGATGGTGCGCGCCGGCTGCTGCCGCAAATCCGGACGTTTCAGAGCGGCTTTATCGACCGGAAACGCGCCCGACAACGAGAGTTGCACGCCACCCGCAGCATGGCGCCAGGCCCCCGTCAGCGCCGGCAGGCAAGCGATATTGCGCACCGCCATGCCGCCGCCATGGACCCGTTGCAAGCCGTAATTGACGCGGATCAGCGATGCTTCGCCGCTGTGTACTGTCGCGCCGTAATCGCGGCCCAATTGCCATACTTCTGCTACGGTAATGCCGCAAATTGCCGCCACCCGCTCCGGCGGCCACTCCAGCGCGCGCGTCTCCAATTGTGCGAAGCCCAGCGTGTAGCGTTCAATATAATCGCGATCCAGCAGGTTCTCGGTGATCAACACATGCATGATGCCCAGCGCCAGCGCCGAATCGGTACCCGGCAGCAATGCAATATGCTGATGGCATTTTTCTGCGGTCAATGAGCGATAGGGATCGATGGCAATCAGCTTGGCGCCATGCCGCTTGGCCTCCTGCATGCGGGTCCAGACATGCAGATTGGAGGCGATCGGGTTGCCGCCCCAGATGATCAATAGCTTGGCGTTCTGAACTTGTTCCGAGTCGGTGCCGATCTTGGCGCCTATGGTGTATTCGTAGCCTGCCCCGCCGGCCGACGCGCAGATGGTGCGTTCGAGATTGGATGCGCCCAGACGATTAAAAAAGCGCGTCGCCATCGCTTCGCCTTGCACCAGCCCCATCGTGCCGGCGTAACTGTATGGGAGGATGCCCTGCGGATTGCGCCCAGCAATCGCGCCCAGGCGTTCGCCGATCGCCGAGATCGCTTGATCCCAGCTAATGCGTTCGAATTTTCCTTCGCCTTTTTTACCGACGCGCCGCATTGGATAAAGCAGTCGATCCGGATGATAGGTGCGCTCGGTATAGCGCGATACTTTGGTGCACAGTACGCCGGCGGTGGCCGGATGATCGGGGTCGCCCCTGACTTCCGTGGCAACGCCGTCAGCGACGGTCACCAGCAAGGCGCAGGTGTCGGGGCAATCATGCGGGCAGGTGGCGCGGACGATGGAGGTGGTCATTGGCATTTACTTACTCCCTGAGCGTGTACTTTAGCGCAAATTCGCACAAATTCCATAGCGTAAGCATTTGGCCAAAACAAGCATGGGTTATGCATGAATCATGCCGGGCCGTCGTTCAGATGGCAGGCCGAGAAACGTTCGGGCGCAATTTGCCTGAGGAGCGGCTTTTCAACGATGCAGCGCGGCATCGCGTGCGGGCAACGTGGGTGAAAATGACAGCCGGTGGGTGGATGCAGCGGCGAAGGTATCTCGCCTTTGACGGGTGAAAATACGATTTTTCCGACTGTCAGGCGCGGTGCCGAAGCCAGTAGCGCTTGGGTGTACGGATGATTCGGGTTTTCATACAAAACGTCGGTCGGCGCCGATTCCACGATGCGGCCCAAATACATGATCAGCACCCGATCCGAAATATGGCGCACCACACCCAGGTCATGGCTGATGAATAAATAAGTCAGATTCAGTTCGTTGCGCAAACGGATAAAAAGATTAAGCACTTGCGCCTGGATCGACACGTCCAGCGCCGCAACCGCTTCATCGCACACCAGAAATGCCGGCTTGACCGCCAACGCCCGGGCAATGCCGATACGCGCCCGTTGTCCGCCCGAAAATTGGTGCGGAAAACGCCGCAGCGCATCGGCGTCAAGGCCGACCTTTTGCAGTAATTCCGTGACATAAGCCGCCTGTTGGCCGCGCTCGATCAGGCCATGCACGAACGGTGCTTCGCCGACAATCTGTTGCACGCGCATGCGCGGGTTGAGCGATGCGTAGGGGTCCTGGAAAATCATCTGAACCGCTAATTGCACATTGTCCTGGTCCTTGCTTCCGTCCCCGGCGCCGCCCAGCCATTCACGGCTACCGGCGCTGGCCGTATGCAAGCCGGCGACAATGCGTCCCAATGTCGACTTGCCGCAGCCGGATTCGCCGACCAGCCCCACCACTTCGCCGCGCGCAATGCTGAAGGAAACATCATCGACCGCGTGCACGACTTCTTCGCGCAACACTTTGCCGAAAGGACGGGTCAACAGGTTGGCAAAACGCGCCGCCGCATCCAACGGCTGGACAAAGCGTTTGGAAACATGATGCAAAGCCATCAATGGCTGTGGCCGCTTTATTTCGGATGGCATCAGACGGCCTCGGTCGCGGTTTCTGTGACGGGATGAAAGCAACGTAACGCGCGTGTGTCGACTTCACGTAATTCCGGCGTTTGCGCGCAGATTTCGGTAGCGTGCGCGCAGCGGTTGCGAAACGCGCAGCCCGACGGCAAATTCAATAGCGACGGTGTGGCGCCGGGAATTTGCCGTAGCGGACGGCCGCTTTCATTGCGCGACGGCGCCGAGGCGATCAGTCCGTGGGTGTAGGGATGGCGCGGATGGCTCAAGACTTGCTCCACCGTGCCGCTTTCAACGATGCGTCCGGCGTACATGACGCTCACGGTGTCGGCCAATCCGGCGATCACTGAAAGGTCATGCGTAATCCAGATCAAGGCGGTATTGGATTCGCGGCAGAGCTTTTGCATTTCGTACAGGATCTGGCCTTGAATCGTCACGTCGAGCGCCGTCGTCGGTTCATCGCAAATAATAAGATCGGGCGCATTGAGCAGCGCGATCGCAATTGCGACGCGTTGGCGCATGCCGCCAGAAAACTGATGCGGATAGGCGTTCAGCCGTTCGTCCGGCGAGGCGATGCCGACTCTGACCAGCGCCTCGCGGGCGATCGTCAGCGCGGCGTGCCGGCCGATAGCGCGATGCGCCAGAACGGCTTCGATCATTTGCGTATCGATCCGCAGGACCGGATTCAGCGTCATCATCGGATCCTGGAAAATCATCGCAATCCGGTTGCCGCGAATTTGCCGCATCGCCTCCGGAGACAGGCTGCGCAGATCCTGGCCATGCAGCAGAATACGGCCGCCGGCGATCCGTCCAGGCGCATCGATCAATCCCATGATCGAATAACCGGTCATCGACTTGCCTGAGCCGGATTCGCCGACCAGTCCCATGATTTGCCCCGGCGCCACCGCAAACGAGACATCGTCGACGGCCTTGACCAGGCCGGCACGGGAAACGAAGTGCGTTTCCAGATGTTCGACCGTCAGGGTATTCTTTTCCATCGTTTGCATTTTCGTTGTTGTTATCGTCATTGCAGACGCGGATTGAGCACATCGCGCAATTGGTCGGCCACCAGATTGATGGCGACCACTGTCAGCAGCAATGCAATGCCGGGATAAAAGCTGATCCAGTAGCGGCCGGACAACAGGTATTGGAAACCGTTCGATATCAGCAAGCCGAGCGACGGTTCGGTGATCGGCAATCCCAGACCCAGAAACGATAGCGTGGCTTCGAGCGAAATTGCCGACGCCACCTGCAGCGCAGCGACCACAATCAGCGGCGGCATGCAATTCGGCAACAAATGACGGAATACGATACGCAACGGCGACAAGCCCAGCGCGCGGGCGGCTTCCACGTATTCTTTTTTGCGTTCGACCAGAGCGGTGCTGCGTGCCGTTCGGGCGTAATAAGCCCATTGCACGGTCACTAACGCAATGATGATTTTGTCGACGCCGCGCCCGGTCAGCGCGAGCAGAATCAGCGCCACCAAAATCGGCGGAAACGCCAACTGGATATCGGCGATTCGCATGATCAGCCCTTCGATCCGGCCGCCTGCGTAGCCGGCAATCAAACCGAGCGTCAAGCCGATCATCAGCGCGATGACGGTACTGGTCACGCCCACCGTCACGGAAATGCGCACGCCATACAAAATGGCGGACAGCATATCGCGTCCCTGATCGTCGGTGCCGAGCAGATAAACCATGCTGCCGTCCTCGGCGGCTTTGCCTGGCGCGAGGCGTGAATCCATGATGTCCAGGTGCTGCAGATCGTAAGGGTTTTGCGGTGCGATCAAAGGTGCGAATATCGCAGCCAGCACGATCAGCAACAAGGCAATGAAACCGGCGGTCGCCAGCTTGCCGCTGAAAAAGTCGCGGATAAACCGTGTCAGCGGCGTATCCGCCCGCGCTGGCTTGATGGCGCTGGTCGGTATCGGCATCATCAGGCTTTTGCCTCGGATAAGCGGACACGTGGATCGAGTATGGAGTACAACACGTCAACCGCGAGATTGATCAGAATGAACATCACGACGATCAGCATCAGGAACGCGACGATGACCGGACGATCCAGCACCCGGATTGAATCGATCAGCAGTTTGCCCACGCCGGGCCACGCAAAAATCGTTTCGGTCACGATCGAGAATGCAATGATGGAACCGAATTGCAGCGCCACCACCGTAATAATCGGAATCAGAATATTTTTCAATACATGCACACCGATGATGCGCCGGTTGCTCAGCCCTTTGGCGCGCGCAAAACGGATGTAATCCTGCATCAGCGCTTCTTGCGTGCCGGCTCGCGTCAGCCGAATAATCAGGGCGATATTGAACAGGGCCAGATTAAACGCCGGCATCAACAGATGCTTGAGGCCGTCCAGGGTCAGCAGGCCCAGCGGAATACCGAACAGCATGCCGACTTCGCCGCGCCCGCCGGTCGGCAACCACCCCAACTGCACCGCGAATAACATGATCAACATCAACCCGACCCAAAAGGTCGGCAGGGAAAATCCGAGTATGGATACGGTCATGATGGTCTTGCCGATCACGCTATTGGGCCGTAATCCGGCCCATAACCCCAGAGGCACGCCAAACGTTCCCGACAAAACGATTGCCGCGGCGGCCAATTCCAGCGTGGCCGGCAATCGCTCCAGAATCAGGCCCATCGCGGACGTGCCGTAGACGAATGAACGTCCCATGTCACCGTTGACGGCATTTTTCAGAAATATGAAGTATTGATGCCATAGCGGCTGGTCCAGGCCGAACGCGGCGATGACTCTGGCGCGCTCGATTTGCGTGGCGTCGGCGCTGATGAGAATATCGATGGGATTACCGATTGCATATACGCCGAGAAACACCAGCAGCGACATAATTAACAGGACGCCGATACTTTGAAAAAAACGGCGAATAATGAATACCAGCATGCGGTTTTATATTGGTAAAAAATGATCAGTAGCGTAGCATGCAATATCAATCCACACCGATTGCCGGCCAATGCGTCGAATGTAGCCGAATATCGTCGAACGCCATCAACTGCGTCAAATGCATGATCGATCGACATTCGGCACAATACGGACGGTCGTCAAGAAATTGCATTGCGGAGACAGACAACATGAATTTGATCGATCCTATCATACAGTTTCACGCTGAACTGCAGGCGATACGGCGCGACATTCACGCGCATCCGGAACTGAATTACGAAGAAAAGCGCACATCGGACGTGGTGGCGCAGAAGTTGACCGAGTGGGGAATTCCTGTCCTGCGCGGCATGGGCGTCACGGGCGTGGTCGGCATTATCAAGAACGGCAGCAGCGAACGCGCCATCGGCTTGCGGGCCGATATGGACGCGTTGCCCATGCAGGAACTCAATACGTTCAAACATGCCTCGCAACACCAAGGCAAAATGCACGCCTGCGGCCATGACGGCCATACCGCCATGCTGTTGGGCGCCGCGCATTATTTGTCGGAGCATCGCGATTTCGACGGTACCGTCTATGTCATTTTTCAGCCGGCCGAAGAAGGCGGGCGCGGCGCTGAAAAAATGATGCAGGACGGGCTGTTTGAGAAATGTCCCATGGATGCGGTATTTGGCATGCACAACTGGCCCGGCATTGCCGTCGGCTCGTTCGGCGTAACGCCGGGGCCGATGATGGCGTCAAGCAATGAATTCGAAGTCACGGTCAAGGGCCGTGGCGGCCATGCAGCGCAACCGCATAAGGGAATCGATCCGATCATGATCGCCGTGCAGCTTGCGCAGAGCTGGCAAACCATCGTGTCGCGCAATAGCAATCCCAACGATGCGGCGGTATTGTCGATTACCCAGATTCATTCGGGCAGCGCGACCAATGTCATTCCTGATAATGCCACCCTGATCGGCACAGTGAGGACATTCTCCGGCGAGGTGCTGGATATGGTCGAAAATCGGATGCGCGCGATTGCCGAGCATACGGTTGCGGCGTTCGACGCACAGGTGGATTTCCAATTCCATCGCAACTATCCGCCATTGATCAACCATCCGGAACAAGCTGCATTTGCGGTCGACGTGCTGCGGACTATTGTCGGCGATGCGCAGGTCGATGCAGCGGTCGAACCGACCATGAGCGCCGAGGATTTTGCGTTCATGTTGCAGAAAAAGCCGGGCTGTTATGTATTCATCGGCAATGGCCAAGGCGATCATCGCGATATCGGGCACGGGCTGGGGCCGTGCAATCTGCATAATCCAAGCTATGATTTTAACGATGCGCTGCTGCCTATCGGTGCAACTTTTTGGGTGCGGCTGGCGGAGACTTATTTGCGCAAGTGAGGGATGATGGCGGATATTTTCTCCGTTGACGGAACTGAAATCTGCGAACTGAAATCTGAATTCGCAATCAAAGTCGTTCTTTATATTTATCGGCATTCGTCTGGGTGATTTGCGCTGCAGACATAGCTGAAAGCAACCCTATGCCGACTCCTGAAATTTCAAGTATTTTCGATACCCCCATGCTGCTTGGCGAAAGCCCGCTATGGGATGCGGCGCATGACGTGCTTTACTGGATCGACATTCCTGGCAAAGCGGTGCACCGACTGCATCCGGACAGCGGCGCACACGCCAGTTGGCCGATGCCGACCGAGCCGGGTTGCATCGCCTTGCACGAGAGCGGCGGCCTGCTGGTTGCACTGCGCAGCGGCATGGCGCATCTGGATACCGGCACCGGCGCGTTGCAGGATTTGCTGCCGCCGCCTTACGATGTCGGCACGACCCGGTTTAACGACGGTCGTTGCGATGCCGCCGGAAGGTTTTGGCTTGGTTCGATTTTCGAACCGAAGGATCGCCCTGGAGCAAGCCTGTTTTGCATGGAACGCGGGCAGCTCCGTGATCTCCGGCATCCGGTCACCACGTCGAACGGCGTAGCCTTCAGTTGCGACGGCAACACGCTTTATCAATCGGATACCCCCGCCCACAAGATTCTTGCTTACGACTATGACATGGCGTCCGGGCGGTTGGGCGCGTCGCGCGTCTTTCATCAATTTCCGGCGGATAAATCCTCACCGACTTATGGCGGCCGTCCCGATGGCGCTGCGGTCGACGCCGAAGATGCCTATTGGTGCGCAATGTTCGAGGGCGGCAGGCTTTTGCGTCTTTCCAGCAGTGGTGAAATCTTGTCTGAAATCCGCCTGCCGGCACGCTGCCCGACCATGCTCGCTTTTGGCGGCCCCGATTTACGTACTCTATATGTGACGACCGGACGGGAGAAGCGCTCTGCGGCAGAGCTGGAACAATTCCCGCTCTCAGGACATGTGCTTTCTATGCGCGTGGACGTTCCCGGGCGCAGGGAATTTACATATCTATCCTGAATGCGCTAATTTCCTGTTTTATTTGAACTACAGTTTTCTGGATTTTTGCATAGTGCCCTTCAACGTTAACGAATTTATGCGAGAATCGACCGGCATATACTTTTTGGCAATTTAATTTAATTAGGGTTTCTATGGCGATCTATAAAACGATTTTTAAAACTGCAGCGGCTGCTGCTGTGCTGATGGCTTTTCAGGCATCGAGTTATGCAGTCGACTCCGGTTCGCTGGAATTGGGAACCGGCAATAAGACTACCGTAGTGCGCGCGGCTGTGCAGTGGCAGTGGAAGAATACTGCCTGGTGGCAGTCAAATGGCACGCACATCAGCGGTTACTGGGATTTGTCGGTCGCTGACTGGCTGGAAAAGAATTACAACAGCGTCAATGGCGTAGGACCTGGCTCGACGCATAGTTTGTGGGATATCGGCTTTACGCCGGTGTTTCGTTTCGAACGCGACGATCGCAAGGGTCTTTATGCAGAAGGCGGCGTAGGCCTGCATCTGGCTTCAGAGCTGTATAACAATGACGACAAGCACTTCTCTACCGCATTCCAGTTTGGCGATCATATCGGCGCCGGCTATGTGTTCAACAACGGTCTCGATCTGGGCTTCCGTTTGCAACATCTCTCCAATGGCGGTATCAAGCATCCTAACGGGGGTGTGAACTACGCGCTGGTGCGCGTTGCTTATCCGTTTTAATTTGTTTAGTTGATTAGTTGATGCGGTAGTGATGATTGCGCTTCGGAAGAAGGGCGGTAAATAATTGCCGCAGAAATAAAGAGACCGACGCGGCGTGAGCCGGGTCGGTTTTTGTTTGTGTGGGTGTGCGGTTTTGTGTGGCGGACATAAAAAAACCCCAGATTCTTAAAGAATCTGGGGTTTTCCGGAATAACAGCCTGACGATGACCTACTTTCACACTG
>DASYCG010000099.1:0-39200 GCA_036500325.1 Herbaspirillum sp.
CCTGCGGCCACCTCCGCCTTTACCTCACTGCGCACAACACCCCGCCACACTTCGCCTGACGCTCTTGATTTCGCAACAGCCTCTTAGTCAGGCCGTACCCGTTGTACGGCCTGTTCCCAATTTTCCATTAATTCCAACGCCGCGCCGCGTTCCATCGCCGGTTCGAACCTCCGCTCGACGCGCCAATGCGAGGCCAATTCCGCCGTGTCGCGAAACACGCCGGTGGCCAGCCCTGCCAGATACGCCGCTCCCAGCGCCGTGGTTTCCGTAATTTGCGGCCGCACCACCGGAATGCCCAATAAGTCGGCCTGGAACTGCAACAGCATATTATTCGCCGCCGCCCCGCCATCGACCCGCAATTCGGTAATCGGCGAAACCGCGTCGCGCCCCATCGCATTGAGCAGCGCGGCGCTCTGAAAGGCAATCGACTCCAGCGCCGCGCGGGCGATATGCGCCACCGTGCTGCCGCGGCTCAAGCCGAGGATGGCGCCTTTGGCCGATGGGCTCCAGTACGGCGCGCCCAGCCCGGTAAAGGACGGCACAAAAATCACCCCCTCCGAACTCGGCACCGTGCCGGCAAGTTGTTCGACATCCGTGGAATGTTGGATCGCCTTGAGGCCATCGCGCAGCCATTGCACCACCGCGCCGCCGATGAAGACGCTGCCTTCCAGTGCGTATTGTGCGTATTGCCGGCCCTCGCCGATCTGGCAAGCCACGGTGCTGATCAAGCCGTTATGCGATTCGGCGCAGACCGCGCCGGTATGCATCAGCATGAAACAACCGGTGCCGTAGGTATTTTTGGCCATGCCGGGCGAAAAGCAGGCCTGGCCGAACAAGGCCGACTGCTGATCGCCCGCGATGCCGCCGATGACGATGGCCGCACCCAAGTGCGCCGCATCGATTTCGCCATATACATGGCTGGATGGATGTACTTCCGGCAGCATCGAGGCCGGCACATCCAGCCACTGCAGCAGCTCGGCATCCCAGCATCCTTCATGAATATTCCACAGCATGGTGCGCGACGCGTTCGATACATCGCTCACATGCAGGCGGCCGCCGGTCAGATTCCAGACCAGCCACGCATCGACCGTGCCGAACGCCAGCTCGCCCCGTTCGGCACGCTCGCGCAGGCCGGGGACGTTATCGAGAATCCAGCGCAATTTGGTGCCGGAGAAATAAGGATCGAGCACCAGCCCGGTCTTGCGTGCAATCGCCTCCGCCAGACCCTGTTCGCGCAAGCGCCGGCAGACTTCCTCGCTGCGCCGATCCTGCCAGACCACGGCGTTATAAACCGGTTTGCCGCTGCTGCGTTCCCACACCAGCGTGGTCTCGCGCTGATTGGTGATGCCCAGCGCGGTCACATCGGCGGCTTGAATGCCGGCACGCGCCAATACATCGCGGCACGTCTGCAACTGGCTTTGCCAGATCTCCAGCGGGTCGTGTTCGACCCAGCCCGGCTGCGGAAAAATCTGACGGAATTCCTGTTGCGCGGTGGCGACAATGGCGCCGCTCTCGTCGAACAAGATGCTGCGCGAACTTGAAGTGCCTTGATCGAGAGCCAGCAGATAAGTCATGGACGGTTCTCCGCAGGAGTGCCGGCGCCGGTGCTGGTATTGCGTGCCGCCAGCCACGCCTTCAAGCGTTCGACGTGCTGCGGCGTGCAATACAGGCCCAGCTTGGTTCTGCGCCAAAGGATGTCTTCCGCGCTGCGCGCCCATTCCGCGCGCACCAGATAATCTGCTTCCACGGCGAACAGGCCCGGCGCCAGTTCCTCGCCCATGTCGGCCATCCGCGCCGCGCTGCCCAGCATGCGCCCTGCGCGGGTGCCGTAAGCATGTGCATAGCGCGTGGCAAGCGGCTGCGGCAGCCACGGAAGATCGCGGTAAAACCGCTGCAGAAATGCATCGAAATCGTAGCCTTCGACCAATTGCCCCGGATATTCCAGATCGCCGCCCGGCAACGGTACTTCGGCGGTCCATGCGCCCGAACGGGTCTTCAGATGCGGCTCCAGCATCGTCATCGCCTCTTCCGCCAGTTTACGGTAAGTGGTTATTTTGCCGCCCCAGACATTGAGCAGCGGCGGCCCCTTGCTGTTGCATTCCAGCAGATAGTCGCGCGTCACCGCCGAAGCGTTTTGCGCGCTGTCGTCCAGCAACGGCCGCACGCCTGAATACGTCCAGACCACATCCTGCGCGGAAATCTGCCGCGTGAAATAGCGATTGGCCATTTCGCAGAGATAGACAATTTCATCGCGATCGATCTCGACATGGCCGGGATCGCCCTGATAGTCCAGATCGGTGGTGCCGATCAGCGTGAAATCGTTTTGATAGGGAATCGCAAAAATAATGCGCTTGTCGGGATTTTGAAAAATATAGGCATACGGGTGTTCGAACAGGCGCGGCACGACGATGTGGCTGCCTTTGATCAGGCGCAGGCCGTGGGCATGATTGGCGCCCTTGACGGCGTCGGCAAATTGCCCGGTCCATGGGCCGGCCGCATTGACGATGGCGCGCGCAGTGATTTCATATTGCTCGCCGCCTTCGGCCTGCAACTCGGCGCGCCAGTCGTGGCCGTTGGGACCAGGCATGGCGAAGACGCATTTGGTGCGTGTCATGATGCGCGCTCCGAGCTCGCCGGCATCGATCGCGTTGAGCACGACCAGCCGCGCATCGTCGACCCATCCATCGGAATATTCGAAGCCGCGCCGGTAATCGCCTTTGAGCGGGGCGCCGGCAATGTGGCGCGACAGCGCGATCGAAGCCGACCCCGGCAGGAAGCGGCGCTTTGCCAAATGATCGTAGAGAAACAGGCCGGCGCGAACCATCCAGGCCGGCCGTTGATGTGCGTCGTGCGGCATCACAAAACGCATTGGACGAACAATATGCGGCGCGGCGCGCAACAAAACTTCCCGTTCTTTCAGCGCTTTTTTGACCAGCGCGAATTCGTAATATTCCAGATACCGCAAACCGCCATGGATCAATTTGGTACTGGCCGATGAGGTATGTTCGGCCAGATCGTGCTGCTCGCACAAGATGACTTCCAGCCCGCGCCCTACTGCATCGCGCGCAATGCCGACGCCGTTGATGCCGCCGCCGACGATCAGCAGATCGCAGGACCGCCGCTGCATCGGTTTCAGTTGAATGGCCGATTGAACAGACGGTTGAACTTCCGGATCGATAAGCGCCAAATTGTCTCCATTAACGATCAAATTATGATCAAGCGATTTTTAATCCAAGTAAGATACCATCCTGTCGATTTAAAGCAATGAATAAGAAATCAATAAAAAAACGGCACGCAATATCTGCGTGCCGCCATCGAGCGTGAATCAAATCATCAATGATCCATTCGACCAAAATGGCCGTTGTTGAAATCCGAGATTGCCTGCGCGATCTCTGCCTGATTATTCATTACAAACGGGCCGTAGCCGACTACCGGTTCGTCAATCGGCTCGCCGCTGAGCAGCAGAAAACTTGCATCATTGTTTGCTTCGATTTCCACAGCACTGCCCTCACGATCGAAATGCACCAGTTGCGCCTCATGCACTACCTTCTCGCCATTCACCAGCACCGTGCCACGCAGTACGACCAATGCCAGCGTGTGCCCGGGTATCGTGTTAAAGCCGGCGGCGCGGCCCTGGTTCAGGCGCACATCCCATACATTCATGGGCGTGAAGGTGCGGGCCGGGCCACGCTTGCCTTCAAACTCGCCTGCGATCACCCGGACATTACCAGCGCCGTCAGGCAATGCAATATTGGGAATATCCTGATTCAGCAAGGTCTGGTAGCCGGGCTCTGCCATCTTGTCGCGCGCCGGCAAGTTTACCCACAGTTGCACCATCTCCAGCGTGCCGCCGCGTTCGGCGAAGCCTTGCGAATGAAACTCTTCATGCAAGATGCCGCCGGCCGCTGTCATCCATTGCACGTCGCCTGGCCCGATATGACCACCGGCACCGGTGGAGTCACGGTGATCCACCTCGCCTTCATAGACAATGGTCACCGTTTCGAAGCCGCGATGCGGATGTTCGCCGACGCCGCGTCGGTGCTGCGTCGGTGTGAACTCCGACGGGCCTGCGTAGTCGAGCAGGAGGAAAGGGCTCAGCTGCGCGCCGTGGTTGTCATAACCGAACAACGAGCGCACAGGGAAACCATCGCCCACCCAATGCTGACGGGGAGCGCTGTAGACGCCGAGGATCTTCTTCATACACATCTCCAAAATTGTCGGAGCGACTGCTCCAATCATATATCGATATATATGACGCCGGAACATTAAATCCGTAGAGGCCATAATCCGGCTTCATAGTTCCATTTATGGAACAATCTACCAACTGGTTTCCCGTTCGGCAGTCGACGAGATTTTATGAATCGACAAATCCGCGCCTTCGAACTCCTGTTCCGGATCGAGCCGGATACCGACGCATTTTTTCAATAGGGCATACACCACGAAGCCGCCGATCAAGGCCACCGCAATACCCATCAACGTCCCGGTCAGTTGCGCCATGAAAGACACGCCGCCGAGACCGCCCAGCGCCTTCTGCCCAAAAATGCCGGCAGCCAAACCGCCCCAGGTCCCGCACAGGCCATGCAACGGCCAGACGCCCAGTACGTCGTCGATCTTCCATTTGTTTTGCGTGCGCGTAAACATCCAGACAAAAATCACGCCGGCCACGATGCCGGTGATCAAGGCGCCAAGCGGATGCATCAGATCGGAGCCGGCGCACACCGCCACCAGGCCGGCCAGCGGACCGTTATAGACGAAACCCGGATCGTTCTTGCCCATCACCAGCGCCGCCAATGTGCCGCCCGCCATCGCCATCAAGGAATTCAGTGCAACCAGGCCGTTCATCTTGTCCAGCGTCTGCGCGCTCATCACGTTGAAGCCGAACCAGCCCACTGTCAGTATCCAGGCGCCCAATGCCAGAAACGGGATATTCGACGGCGGATGCGCGGCTACCGCACCATCCTTGGTATAGCGCCCGCGCCGCGCGCCAAGCAGCAGCACCGCAGGCAAGGCCACCCAGCCGCCGACTGCATGCACCACGACCGAGCCGGCGAAGTCATGAAACTCTTCGGAAAACGCCGCCTGAATCCAGGCCTGCACGCCAAAATGATGGTTCCAGACGATCCCTTCGAAGAAGGGATAAATCAGGCCGACCAATACCGCAGTGGCAAATAATTGCGGATAAAACTTGGCGCGCTCGGCGATGCCGCCGGAAATGATGGCCGGAATCGCCGCGGCAAACGTCAGCAGGAAGAAGAATTTCACCAGCTCGAAGCCGCTGCGGGCAGACAGTACATCCGCGCCGCTGAAAAAACTGACGCCATAGGCGACGTAATAGCCTACGAAAAAATAGGCAATGGTCGATACCGCAAAATCGGCCAGAATTTTAACCAGTGCATTGACCTGGTTCTTTTTGCGCACAGTCCCTAATTCCAGGAACGCAAAACCGGCATGCATCGCCAGAATCATGATCGCTCCCAACAAAATGAATAAGGCATCAGCACCATTTTTGTGATTTTCCACGCCCAAAAACTCCCTATAATTGTGCAAAAAATTAAAATCGAACCCCTTTTAAAGCAAAAATCGTTCCTCTTTTTAAATTTATCCAAGTCATTGAAAATAAAAGAAAAAATATCTACGCTCTGCGGGCTCAACAAATTTCGCACACATTGCGTGCAAATAATGCATCAAATTAATGCGTTTCTCGATTTTCGTTGTGGCCGGATTCGGCACGTCACCAGCCGCTTTTTAGCCGCATAAGCTGCCTTCCTGCAATGCAACATTTTTCAACAAAATTACAAATGGCAGATTAAACTGCTGGCTCTTTCACTCGGGAGCGCATCGTCGTGTATCGGCCTCTTTTCGCATTGGCAGTCGCCGCGTTCGGCATCGGCACCACGGAATTCGTGATCATGGGCTTGCTCCCCGATGTCGCGCGCGACCTGGGCGTAAGCGCACCGGCCGCCGGCATGCTGGTGTCCGGTTATGCATTGGGGGTGGCGGCGGGTGCGCCTATCCTCGCCATCGTTACCGCCAAATGGCCGCGCAAGCAGGCGCTGATCGGATTAATGGCTTTGTTCATCGTCGGCAACGTGCTTTGCGCGCTGGCGCCGAACTACACAATGCTGATGATTGCGCGCGTGGTCACCGCGTTTTGCCACGCCGCTTTCTTCGGGATCGGCGCCGTTGTGGCGGCGACCCTGGCGCCGCGCGATAAACGCGCGCAAGCCGTGGCGCTGATGTTTACCGGTCTCACCGTTGCCAATGTATTGGGCGTGCCCTTCGGCACGGCGCTCGGCCACCTCGCCGGATGGCGCGCCACATTCGCTTCGATCACGCTGATCGGCTTGCTGGCGGTGGTATTGTTGTGGCGCTGGCTGCCGCGGAAAATTGCTATGCAGGGCGGCAGCATCTTCCTGGAATTTCGCGCCATCGCCCAGACGCAAGTACAACTGGCGCTCCTGATCAGCACGCTGGCTGCGATCAGCATGTTCAGCGTGCTGACTTACATTGCCTATATCCTGCTGGGCGTCACCGGCTTCACGGCCACGCAGGAAAGTTGGGTGTTACTGCTGTTCGGCGCCGGCATTACGGTCGGCGGCCTGGTGGGCGGCCGGCTGGCCGACTGGAAGCTGATGCCGGTGATGGCCGCATTATTTGTCATTGTGGCGTTGCTGCTGGCCTTGTTTTCTCATGCCATCCACTATCAAATTCCAACCCTGGTCATGATGTTCGCCTGGGGCGCGTTTGCCTTTGCGATCGTGCCGGCCGCGCAAATCCGCGTGCTCGACAAAGCCAGGGAAGCACCGAACCTGGCATCCACGCTGAATCAGGGCGCGTTCAATCTGGGCAACGCCACGGGCGCAGGGCTGGGCGGTTTGGCGATCGGCGCCGGATTGCCGCTGACCGATCTGCCGTGGTTGGGCGCGGCGATGGCGGTGCTTGGCCTGGGCACGGTATTGCTGTCGGCATTGCTGGAGCGCCAGCCGTGGCGCGCTTTACGTAATCCTTAAGTGCAAAATAAGTGCAAAAATTTATCGGCAAGGGACCATCTACAGCGCCACTACTGGCGGGTTATTTGCTTAGCAAGTACACTTGAAAAATCGATTGAGATTCGATTGAAACGCGGCTGAAATACGGTTGAAACCCAATCGCAACCAAATTGAATGCAGCAATTAAAGATCGATCGTCAATGGTCTATCGATACACGGATAGACGCTGAACCATATCGCTGCATCACCGTTTTATTAAAATAAAAAAATGTCGAATTCTGATGATCGCGGCCAAACCAATCGCTCCAAAAAACTAACTTACGCAGTTGCCGTTCTGTCCGTTGCCGTCGCCTTTACCCTTGTGCGCGCGATGGAAAGTTATTTCACGCCGACGCCCGCAACATTGTTCCTCTGCGCCATCCTGCTCAGCGCCCTGCTGGGAGGAGTCGGACCGGGTTCGCTGGCTGTCGTGGCGTCGATTCTGATATTCGATTACTTCTACATCAGGCCGCGTGGCGCATTCGCCGTGGACATCAAAGAAGTGCCGCGCCTCCTGATGTTTTCATTTACCGCTATTTTTGTCGGCGTCCTCGGCACGGCACAGAACGCTTCAGTCAAGTCCTTGCGTTGCGCCTATAAAAAACTGGCTAAAGCCATCAAGGCGCTCAGGCAAACCAATCAAACGCTGGAACATGAAAACGCCGAGCGGAAGAAAATACACGAACAACTGCGTTTTAGCGAAGCCCTGCTCAACGAAGGGCAAAAAATCAGCCACACCGGTAGTTGGCGATGGACGGCTTCTACCAATGGATTGATATGGTCCGATGAACACTATCGGATTTTCGGCTACAAGGTCACGCACGGACCGGCTACCGCCGATATGTTCCTGGAGCGCGTGTATCCCGAGGACGCATCGAATGTCAAAGAAACAGCGACCTGCGCCATGCAGGAACGCAAACCCTTCGAAGTCGAATACCGGATCGTGCTGCCGAACGGCAGCATCCGGTATCTGCGCGCGGTAGGTTGCCCTATCGAGCCGGATTCGCCGGATTGCGATGAATATATCGGCACCACAGTCGATATCACTTTCCTGAAAAAAGCCGAACAGAAACTGGAAGAGTCGCAACGATTGCTGCGCCAACTGGCTGACCGCAGCGAGACAGTACGCGAAGAAGAACGCAAGCATCTGGCGCGCGAACTGCACGACGACCTGGCGCAGCATCTGTCGGCGCTCCGCATGAAAATAGCGATCGTCAATCTGGAATTCGGACCGCAATCTCCGGCCTTCAGCAAGGAAATCCAAAGCATGCTGTCGCTGGTGGATTCGACCATCAAGATGACGCGTAATGCGATCACCAGTTTGCGTCCGGCGGCGCTCGACATGGGGATCGTTTCGGCGCTGGAATGGTTGAAAAGCGAATTCGTCGCGCAGTCCGGCATCTATTGCGTGCTGACCGTCGGCGCCACCGACAACTCGCTCAAGGACCATACCGCCACGGCCATTTTCCGCATAGCGCAGGAGTCGCTCAGAAATGTCGCAAAGCATGCCAAAGCGGGCAACGTGGATATTCGTTTCGAACGCCGCAACAATGCCTATGTTCTCAAGATTGCGGATAATGGAATGGGGTTCGACCCTTCCGAAAAGAAGGAGGCGACTTTCGGGCTGCTCGGCATTCAGGAGCGCGTCCTGATGCTCGGCGGCGCAGTCGATATCAAGACCCAGCCGGGCCAGGGCACAGTCATCCAGGTATCGATTCCCGTGCCGCCTGCGATGGGCGAATCATGATCAGATTATTGATTGCCGACGATCACGCCCTCATGCGCGAAGGCCTGAAGCAATTGTTTGCCCTGGGCGACATCATCTCCGTGGTGGCCGAAGCATCGAGCGGCGCACAGATATTCGACATACTCCGCCGCACCGCAGTCGACCTGGTATTGCTCGACATATCGATGCCCGGCATCAGCGGCGCCAACCTGATCAATCATATTCGCCTGCAGGAAAAAAGTCCGCGCATTCTGGTGCTCAGCATGCACAACGAACTGCAGGTTGCGCGCAGTGCCCTTGGCGCAGGCGCGTCCGGTTATCTGACCAAAGACAGCGACCCGGAAACACTGAACGCGGCAATCGTCAAAGTCGCGGCGGGGGGCCAGTTCATGGACCCCGGATTGGCCGAACAAATGGCATTCGACGTTGGCAACGGCACCCAAAAATTGCCGCACGCCCTGCTCTCAAACCGGGAATTTGAAATCTTCGATCGCCTGGTGCGCGGGCAGAGCGTCAATCAAATTGCCGACGAGCTTGTTATCAGCAACAAGACCGTCAGCACGCATAAAGCCCGGCTGATGCAAAAAATGCGCTGCAGTAACAGCGCACAACTGGTGCGCTATGCACTGTCCCATTCGCTGCTCGACTGACATCGACTGCAAATTTTTCGTCTGCTCATGCAAGGAAATTCCTGTAAGGAAATCCTTATACGAAAATCAGCCTAGCCTGACATTTTTCCCTGCGGCACTAGGCTAGTATGGCGCCAGCCAGCGTGTGAAAACACAGGCAATCCCATACAACAAATAAAAATGAAGTCCATGAAAAATATGAGAATTGGTAATCGCCTGAGTGCCGGTTTCGGGCTTGTATTATTTTTGCTGTTGATTGTTTCCGTCTACAGCTTGAGCCGGATGTCGAACATTCAGGACAAGCTGAACAATATCGTCAACGTCAATGACGTCAAGCAAAGCCTTGCCACCACCATGTTCGACATGGTCAACGATCAGGCTATCGGCTTGCGCAATCTGGTACTGCTCTCCAAACCGGAAGACATTAAAGTGGAAGTCGCCAGGGTCCGGCTGGCTGAAAAACAATATGCGGAAGCCAAAGACCGGCTTTCGGCAATCCTGGCGGGCGCCGCGACTGCCGACCCTGCCGAACAGAGCGCTTTTGCGGCGATTGTCGAAAACGAGCGGATTGCCCATACGCTCTTTTCGAAAATCGAAAATTTCAGCATGATTGACGACGATGCGCATGCGATCGAAATTCTGATGGGCAATGCCAGGGCCGCGCAAAAAAACTGGCGGCAAAAATTAATCGAACTGGTCAAATACGAGACTGACAAAAACAATACAGCGGTTGAAAATGTCGATCGCGCCTATCAGACCACACGCGTCACAATGATCGCCATTATCGTCATCGGCTTTTTGTTCGCCCTGATCGTAATACGCACCCTGACCCGTTCGATTACCCGCCCGCTGAACGCCGCCGTCGGTATCGCGGGACAGGTCGCGCGCGGCGATCTGACGGCGGAAATTCATGTTTCATCGACTGACGAAACCGGCCAGTTGATCGCATCGCTGAAAGAAATGAACGCCAGCCTGGCGCACATCGTCGGCAAGGTCCGCGCCGGCGCCGACCTGATCGGCACCGCCTCGGGCCAGATCGTGGCCGGTAATCTCGACCTGTCATCCCGAACGGAACAGCAAGCCGGTTCGCTGGAAGAAACGGCGGCGGTCATGGAGCAACTGACCTCCACCGTCAAACAAAATACCGACAACACCAACCGCGCCAGCGAACTGGCGATATCCGCTTCGGACGTCGCCGTTACCGGCGGCCGGATCGTCAGCCAGGTGGTCGACACCATGGGCGAGATCAACGAATCCGCCACGAAAATTTCGGGCATCGTCAACGTCATCGATACCATCGCCTTCCAGACCAATATGCTGGCGCTGAACGCTTCGGTGGAAGCCGCGCGCGCCGGCGAACAGGGCCGCGGCTTTGCGGTGGTTGCCAGCGAAGTGCGCGCCCTGGCCCAGCATTCGGCATCGGCGGCCAAGGAAATCAAAATCCTGATCGGCAGCTCGGTCGAAAAAATGAATACGGCAACCAAACTGGCCGGCGATGCGGGCACTACCATGGACGATATCATCGCCAGAATTAAAAACGTCAGCACCATCGTCGGCGAAATCGCCATCGCCGGCAAAGAGCAAAGCGCGGGCATCGAGCAAATCAATACGTCGATCACCGAGATGGATTATGTAACGCAGCAAAACGCCGCATTGGTGGAAGAAGCGGCCGCTGCCTCTCAATCGTTGCAAGAGCAGGCACGCGCGCTGGGACATCTGGTCAGTGTTTTCAAACTGAATGATTTGATGCTGTTGGCGACGCCGGATCAGCGGCAACTGGAGCGCTCGGAAGCGCGACTGGCCATCGGCGCGCATTGATTGTCTCTGAAACTCATACAGTCCTTCCAAAAACGCCTTATTTATCTCTCACTTTCAGACGCCTATAGTTCATTCATCGATTTGCAAACACAAACCGGTGACAGAAATAGTGAAACAAGCAGATGGAAGTTGAAATTAAATTTTAGGATTTAGGAGAACAACATGAACTTCACACAATTTATCGCCGACATCGTCGACTCGCTTTTTGCCGCTCAACCGGAAGTAGAAGGCCGCCGCCGGCATTTCGCCTACAGCCAGGTGCATCATTAATAAGTAAAGGGGCCGGAATCATAAATCCCGGCCCCCCACAAATTAATCGCCTCTCAGCATCGCCTTGATGCCGCGCAAACCCTGGCGAATCCGCGCCTCATTTTCAATCAACGCAAACCGCACATAATCGTCGCCATATTCGCCGAAACCGACCCCCGGCGAGACACAGACTTTCGCTTTTTCCAGCAACTGCTTGGCGAATTCCAGCGAGCCCAGATGCAGATAGGCGTCCGGGATTTTGGCCCAGATATACATCGACGCCTTCGGTTTATCGACCGGCCAGCCGGCTTCGATCAGCCCCTTTACCAGCACATCGCGCCGACGCTGATATTGCGCGCAGATTTCCGAAACGCAAGTCTGATCGCCTTCCAGCGCCGCGATCGCCGCCACCTGCACCGGCGTAAAACTCCCATAGTCGTGATAGCTCTTGATGCGCGCCAGTGCGCTCACCAATTCCGCGTTGCCGACCATGAAACCGATACGCCAGCCGGCCATGTTGTAGCTCTTGGAGAGCGTAAAGAATTCAACCGCCACATCGCGCGCGCCCGGCACCTGCATGATCGACGGCGCTTTCCAGCCGTCATAGACGATATCGGCATAGGCCAGATCGTGCACCACCAGAATGTCATGCTCTTTGGCCAGCTTGACCACGCGCTCGAAAAATTCCAGCTCGACGCATTGCGCGGTCGGATTCGACGGAAAACCGAGCACCATCATCTTCGGTTTCGGATAACTTTCCCGAATCGCACGCTCCAGCTCCTCGAAAAAATCGACACCGGGACTCATCCGCACCGATCGGATATCCGCCCCGGCAATCACCGCGCCCCAGATATGAATCGGATAACTCGGATTCGGCACCAGGACTGTATCGCCGCGATCCAACGTGGCCAGCATCAGGTGCGCCAGCCCCTCCTTGGAACCGATGGTGACGATCGCTTCGGTGTCGGGGCAGATGTTCACCTCGTAACGTTGCTTGTACCAGTGCGAAATCGCCCGGCGCAAGCGTGGGATGCCCTTCGAGGCAGAATAGCCATGGGTATCCGGGCGCTGCACGGTTTCAACTAATTTATCGACAATATGCTGCGGTGTGGCGCCATCCGGATTGCCCATGGACATATCGATAATGTCCTCGCCACGGCGGCGGGCGGCCATTTTCAGTTCGGCGGTGATGTTAAAAACGTAGGGGGGAAGACGATTGATGCGCGAGAAGACGCGCGCAGGTTTGCTTTGCGGCATGGGATTTCTTTCACGTAAGCGCCCGGAACCGTCCGAGCGACGTTGCCGTCAATGCGTGACGGCCGATCGATTTTAGCGAAACGGCCGGGGCGGAGCAATTATTTTTACGCCTCTTTTGCGCATTTTTTAGGTTTGCGCCCGCCGCCCGGCCCCATTGTTGAACCCAACGATAGAATCGCGGTCAACATCGCAATGCAAGTTGCCGCCCCGGCAATTGCAAGCAAATAGCAGGATAACCAGAATCGAGACCATGTTTGACGAAAAACTTGCCCCTTTGGCCGACGCCATCCGCAACCGGACTTCGTTGACGGCCATCTATAAATCCGAGCCGCGCGAGTTCAGCCCGCACGCCCTCGGCAAAGGACGCTACGGCGAAGACGTTGTGCTGGTGTATCAATACGGCGGTATGTCCGGCGGCCGACCGACCGGCGGTTTGCCGCCGGAACGCTGCTGGCGCATGTTTGTCATCGAGGAATTGCGCGATCTGGCGTCCAACGACGGCGCCTGGCATAGCCACGAAAGCTATCCCGCGGCGCAGGAAAGACTAAACGGTGTATCCCTCGCCGTCGAGGCAAACCCGGCGCAATCGGCTTAAACCGATCAAGCCGCCTGATCGGCGGCGCGGGCCGTCGCGGGCACCGCGGCAACACGCGATTGCGGCGCCGGCGATCCCGACAAAGCCCTGATTTTCTTGACCGTATCGGCGCAGGCCCGGGCAGCTTCGGCGCCTTTCACCACAAAATGCTGATGGAAATATTGCTGATGATCTTCATGCGAATGAAAATGATGCGGCGTCAGCACGGAAGAAATCACCGGCACGGCGGTTTCAAGCTGAACCTGCATCAGTCCGCTGATAACGGCTTGCGCAACGAATTCATGGCGATAAATACCGCCATCGACCACCAGGCCGGCCGCGACCACCGCGTCATACTGGCCGCTCTGTGCGAGCAATTTGGCATGCAGGGGAATTTCAAACGCACCGGCAACTTCGAAGCAGACGATATCGGCTTCGGCAAAACCCAAACGCCCCATTTCCGCTAAAAAAGAATCGCGGCACTGGTCGACGATCTCGCGATGCCAGCAGGATTGCACAAAAGCGATGCGCCGCTGCGAGGGGATATTTTGGGTACTTTGCGTATGTTGATTTGAAGCTTGTTGCGTGACTTGATGCTGAACCATTCTGTAAGACTCCTATTTATCGACAATAAATAGGGCGCACGGGACTGCGATAGCCGACCCCGGCAGAACCGGAACACAGCCATGCAAAATATCCCGTTCTCTTTCATCCGGACTATGACCGTCGGCCCCGGGATCACACCGGGTCTGCTGACCTTGCCATGCGGCAAGCGCTCGCGGGCTAGACATAATATTGAACAACGATATTGCGCCATTACCGCCGGTGGGGAGTTTCGCCCCGCCCTGAGAACGTTGCGGTCTTGACGACCGCAACGGAATATATCACGCAGGGCAAAACGATGTTTAAGACGGGCTATTTTCGAAAAAAAGAGATTAGAACCGCGCCTTCAGATAAACCGACGGGCCGACCAATCGAATGCTCAGATCCGCATCGGCGCTGGCGATATCGCGGCGCAACAGAATTTTACTGATGCCGTAATCGGCCTGGATACCGATATTTTTAAACGGAAACCATTCGACGCCGACCGCGCCGTTATAAATATGGCCGTTCAAATTGCCGCCGTTCTTTTTGATGCCGGAAGCTTCCGCATACAGGCGCACATTATCGCTTAACGCCATGCGCCAACCCAATTCCAGCAGCGGCGCCACCGCGTCTGCTTCGGAAGAGCCGGATGCACTGCCGGGGACCCCATTGAGCGATCCGGTCGCAGCATAATTCACGTTCGCCCTGTAATACGCGGCGCCGACGCCGATGCCGAATACACTGCTGCCGGAACCGATCCACCATTTATAGGCCAGCTTGGCCAGATCGACCTTCAGATTGGCAGTCGCCGATGCGTCGCCGGTAACCGTGGCGCCGCCGACAGTTGCGGTGCGCGCGATGGCGGCACTGAAATCGTTATCGTAACGGTAGTAATCGAAGGACAAACCTTGGTGATCGAACAGCAGCACTTCAGCGCGTACGCGGCCCAGGGTTGTGTGATCGCGATCGATATTGCCGGTATCGGTACGGCCGTACGGCGTGTTGACGCCTAAGCTGAAGGTCGGATCGACATAAAAACCGCCGACTGAAATGCTGGCCCGATCGAGTGCCGCCGGCGGATCGGCCCAGGCCGGAGTGGAAACGGCGCCGACCGATGCGGCGCACATTGTTGCAAGCGCAGACTGTTTCGCCAGTCGGAGCGTAGGCGTCTTGATCTTCATGTTGGCGTCTCCGAAGTGATCTTGTTGAATACGTTACTGAATGCGTTACCGGATGTTTAAAAGAATACCAATTGCTGCAATCCAGTCTATGTCGGATAAGCGCGTTTTCTGATGTCAGTGTGCACCCCCGGAATTCCGGCATAATTGCGCAAACGGTGTCAGAAAATTTCACCCCTCTCCTTCCACCGCTCAGGAACCGATGTCCAAACATATTGATACCCGACTGCTGCATGCAGGCTCGCCGCGCTTTCTCGACCAGACCGCGCCCGTCAACACACCGGTGGTGCGCACCAGCACCGTCCGTTTCGAAAGCACTGCGGCCTACGAAGAAATCTATCGGCGCCGTGCCAAAGGCGAAGCGATTCCGACCTACGGCCGGCAGGGAATGGATACGCATCGCGCGCTGGAAGAAGCGATCGGCTTGCTGGAAGGCGGCCGCCATACCTTGTTGACGCCGTCCGGACTGGCCGCCATTTCATTGACATTCCTGGCGCTGCTGTCGCCGGGCGATCACGTGCTAGTGGCCGACAACGTCTACGCGCCGGTGCGCCGGCTGCACCGGGATTTGCTGCAACGCATGGGCATTGCCTTCACTTATTTTTCGGCGAGCAAGGACGATCTGGAAAGCCTGATCCAATCCAATACCAAAATGATTTATGCCGAATCGCCCGGTTCGCTGTTGTATGAAGTGCTCGACATGCCCCGCATTGCCGCCATCGCGAAACGCCACAATCTGATTGTGGCGACCGACAATACCTGGGGCTCCGGTTATCTGTACCGGCCGCTGGCGCTGGGTGCGGATGTCTCCGTCATCGCATCGACCAAATATATTTCGGGCCATTCGGATGTGATGCAGGGCGCGGTCATCGTCAACGATTCGGTGCTGGCGAAGAAAATCGATGCGACGCACGAAAGCATCGGTTTTTCGATCAGCGCCGATGATGCTTATCTGGCCTTGCGCGGCGTGCGGACCATGCCGGTGCGCTTGGCGCAGCATCAGCGCAATGCCTGGCAAGTCGCAGAATTTCTGGAGCAGCATGCCGATGTGCGCAAGGTGTTTCATCCCGCCCTGCCGTCGGACGCCGGACATGCAATCTGGCAACGCGATTTTGCCGGCGCCAACGGTTTGGTCTCATTCGAATTCAGCCGGCCGGATGTGAAGGCTGCGCGCGCGTTTGTCGATGCCCTTCAATTTTTCAGCATCGGTGCTTCGTGGGGCGGCTACGAAAGCCTGGTCCAGATCATCGAACCGGCGCGTCTGGCTGAGCAATCGTATTGGACCGGCAGCAATCCCGCGGTGCGCCTGCATGTCGGGCTGGAATCGGCACAGGATCTGATCGACGACTTGCGACAAGCGTTTGAAATAGCTGCTAAGGCCTAGAAATTCGCCTGGAAATCAGCCCGGAAATCGGCGTGAATCGTATTGCTGCTCATATTGTTGTCAAAAATGCCGCACATTCGCCTTAATAGCGAATATTAATTAAAAATTATTTATTAATAAGTAAATAGCTATCACTGCAATGCAAACAATCAATTTCCCAAATTGATTGTTAATACCTATGATCTATCTCATCGCAATTGCTTTAACAAATGAGTGCGAGATACATCATTTAATACATCATTTTTCACCACCCGTAATTTCTGAGGAGAAATACCATGGCAACCCAAGACAACGGCACTAAATCGGTCACCATCGAAAACCTCGAATCCGCCTTCGCCGGCGAATCGATGGCGCACATCAAATATCGCTATTTCGCCAAGCTGGCACGTGAAGCAGGCGCACTCGATGTCGCCAAGATTTTTGAAGAAACCGCCGACCAGGAAGTCATGCATGCTTTCGGCCATCTGGATCTGTTGTATCCGAAAAACAAAATGACTCCTGCCAAATCGCTGGAAATCGCGATCGAAGGCGAAACTTACGAATACACCGAGATGTATCCGAAATTCCGTCATCTGGCAGTTGAAGAAGGTAATTCGGCTGCGGTTGCCGAATACGACGAGCAGATCGCAGAATCGAAAGAACATGCAGCCGCTTTCAAGGCAACCCTGGAGAAAGCAGCGAAGCGTTTTGCAGCGCTGGCCAAGGTGGAAGAACGCCACGCCAATCATTATCAGGCTGCCTTGAATGCGCTGAATGCGGCGTAAGCCGGCCTACGGCCACATAGCTTAATTAAAAACAACCATGCTCAAAGCAATCAGGCAATTATTTTGCGTTGAGCATTCGATCATCTAAATACTTAAGGGAAAAATCATGAAG
Source organism: Herbaspirillum sp. (assembly GCA_036500325.1). Lineage (GTDB taxonomy): Bacteria > Pseudomonadota > Gammaproteobacteria > Burkholderiales > Burkholderiaceae_D > Herbaspirillum. Next base: position 17,305 of record DASYCG010000099.1, read on the forward strand.
CAATATCAATGTATCGTTTGCGGTTTCATTTATGACGAAGCGATCGGCATGCCGGAAGAAGGCATCGCGGCCGGCACTCGTTGGGCCGACATTCCGGATGATTGGGAATGCCCTGACTGCGGCGTCGCCAAAGCCGATTTCGACATGGTGCAACTCTAAAATTCAATCGTCAGGCTTTTCATGAAACCCATCATCATCGTCGGCGCCGGGATGGCCGCCTATACCATCGCGCGCGAATTGCGCAAACTGGATAAAGCCATCCCGCTTCTGATCATCACAGCCGATAACGGCGGCTTTTACTCGAAGCCGATGTTATCCAATGCGTTTGCGCAGAAAAAACTTGCCGCACAATTGATCACCCAGAGCGCAGTGCAAATGGGCGAGCAACTGAACGCAAATATCATGACCGGCGTGCGTGTCGAAAATATCGATACCGCCGCCAAAAAAGTGATTACCGGCGCTGGTGCGTTCGATTATGAAAAGCTGGTGCTGGCGGTCGGCGCACAGCCGATTCGCCTGCAGATTGCCGGCGATGCCGCGCAGGAAGTGATGTCCGTCAATCACATCGAAGACTATGCGACTTTCCGCGATAGCTTATTGCCGCAACAGCGCGACGCCGCCCGCGTCGCAATTCTCGGCGCCGGACTGATCGGCTGCGAATTCGCCGACGATCTGGCCGCGCATGGCCATGCAGTCACATTGATCGATCCGAATGCATTGCCGCTGGCAGCATTGGCCGCACCGGTTTTATCGCAAGGTTTGCACGCCGCGCTGACCGCACGCGGTATCGATCTGCGGCTCGGCACCACGGCGGCCAGTGTCGATCGCGACGGTGCGGGGTTGACGATCACGCTGGCTAACGGCGAAAAGGTTGCTGCGGATGTCGTTTTGTCGGCGGTGGGCCTGCGTCCCGATTTACGTCTGGCGCAAGCGGCGCAATTGAAAACGGATCGCGGCATCATGATCGATGTCTTCGGCAAGACCAGCGCAGACGATGTGTATGCGTTGGGCGATTGCGCCGAATACAGCCTGGATGCTGAAGGCCGCAGCAGCCCCTTGCCTTATATTGCACCGTTGATGAGCGCCGGCCGTGCGATTGCAAAAACATTGTTGGGCGAGGCTACGCCGATCGACATGAAAGATGCGCCGGTGATTGTCAAAACGCCGAGCTATCCGTTGGCGCTGGTACCGCCGCCCCGGCATGTGCTTGCTACCGGCCGATGGGAAACCGAACAGGACGGCGAACGCACCATTGCGCGGTTCATCGATAGCGACGGCAAACTGGCAGGCTTCGGCGTCGCGCCGCAGGAAGCTAAAACGCGCCAGGCTTTATTGGCGGCGCTGGGCTCCGCCGTTTAATCAGTCGACGTTTGATAAAAAAAGCCCCCGGCACTGAATGCCGGGGGCTTATCGAAACACGCGACGATGAGAGTCGCGCAGGTAAATCATTTACTTGCTTGTTGTTGTCGTTGCAGCTGCTGCGCTGGTATCGGTTTTAACAGTAGGATTTTTTTCAATTTTTTCCTTCTTGGTCGACGACTTCTTGGCCTTGGCCTTCTTTGCAGCAGGTTTTGCCTTTGCGGCAGTGGTGGATGCGTCGGACTTGGCATCTGTTTTTGGAGCAGCGGTCGTTGCAGGGGTTGCCGGTGCGGCTGGTGCAGCAGGCGATTGAGCGTAAGCAGATACCGCAAACAGGCCGGCGATCAAAGCAGCGATTAACTTGTTCATTTTGTTTCCTTTACGTTGTTGTGATTAGAGGGCGTGTTGCCCTGTGCTACAGGACTAAAAACGACAGCGCAACGCTTATCGTTGACGGTCATTACACACGGTTACACATCAGATAACTCTGTAGCAAGTATGGGATTCGGATTTAGTTTGCGTTTATTTGCCTGTCTTCGCGGATTTGAGACATGTGCATCAAGCGGAACTTCTCAGCCGACAGAAAGCGATCAGGAAGATGATTTAAACGCTTCCCTTTATGAAATAGCGCTGCTATAATCTCGTTTTTCGCGGCTGTAGCTCAGCTGGATAGAGTACTTGGCTACGAACCAAGGGGTCGTGGGTTCGATTCCTGCCAGCCGCACCAGACGTAAAAAGGGTCCATCGCAAGATGGGCCCTTTTGTCTTTTTGGCGTTGCGGACATTGCGGACGCCGTGGATGCTTTGGCCGCAAACCTCAGCCGCTTGAAGAAGCCCGGTAACGATAATGGTGAACGCAATGACGACAACGCATGGGCAGAATACCGGTGTTCGCTTATTGCGCCGCATGCCGGCGCAGCTGCCCGCCTTTACTGAATCGGCATTCATTGCATTGCTGCTGTGTTTCCTGGCCGGCTGCGCCAATCCGGATGTGCATGCAAACAAGATGGCGCAAGCAGCCGGCCTGCAACGCGAGCAGATCGATACGGACCCCTTTATATTGACGGCGTTTTCCCGGATCACCCATCCCGATCTGCCGCTGAACATTTATATCGAAGGCGACGGATTGGCCTGGCGCTCGCGCTATCAACCCTCCGACGATCCAACCCCGCATCAGGCATTGGGCCTGGCGCTCGCTGCCGCAGACCCGGCGCCGAACGTCGTGTATCTGGCGCGCCCTTGCCAATTCACGCCGATGGCCGCTAACCCGCGCTGCAACGCCGCCTACTGGACCGACAAGCGCTACGCGGAAGAAGTCGTGGCGTCGATGAATCAGGCGGTCGGCCATTACGCTATGCTGACGCCCGGACAAAAAATTAACCTCATCGGCTACTCCGGCGGCGGTGCGATAGCAGTACTGGTGGCGGCGCGCCGCAGCGATATCGCTACACTGCGCACGGTAGGCGGCAATCTGGATCAGGCCGAAGTCAATCGCCTGCATCAGGTGTCGGCGATGCCGGCCTCGCTTAACGCGATCGACTATGCGGATCGGGTCGCTGCAATTCCGCAGATGCATTACAACGGCGCCAAAGACACGGTGGTACCGCCGGTGATAGCGCGGCATTTTGCTGCAGCGGTTGGACCGTGCGCGCAGACACGCGTCGTGCCGGGCATGTCGCACGAAAGCGACTGGGCTCGGTTATGGCCCGATTTACTGAAGACTGTGCCTCGCTGCTCCGCGAAAGAAAACCGTGACAAACGATAATTTATCCCTTCAGCCAAGGATCGCTATTCGGCCGCGGGAATTTCTCGGTAATAAAATCAACGAAGCTCCGTACCGTAGCGGACAGTAAGCGACGGCTGGGATACACCAGCATTACCGCAAATTTTTGTACATGGTACGCGGGCAGGACGCGCACCAGCCTGCCGCTTTTCAGATCGTCCCCCAGCGTGAATGTCGGGCGCAGCACAATGCCCATCCCCGATTGGCCGCAATGATTCAACAGGTCCGAGTTGTTGGAAATCATCTTGCTGTGGACTTCGATGCTCAACTCGCCTTCCGGCCCGGATAGCGGCCAGTGATTGCGCAAATGTTCGTATGCATAACCCAAACAGACATGTTTGGATAAATCCTGCGGAACCTGCGGCAAACCGAAGCGCGCGATATAGCCGGGCGACGCGCACAAAATAATCTGCGTGATGCCGAGCTGGCGCACAATCATGCCGCTGCCGAATTTCTGGTTCTGATTGAAGATACCCACATCGAAACCCTCTTCGACCAGATCGACAGCGCGGTCGCTCAAGGTGACATCCAGCATGACATCCGGAAATGCCTCGGCATAAGGCGGCAACAGATGCGGCAATTGAAATTGCCCGAAACTCATCTGCGAATAAAGTTTAAGCGTGCCGCCCGGCCTTTTCGATAGCGAAGAAGCGATCGCTTCGGTATCGTCGATTTCAGCCAGAATCTGGCGCACGCGATTCAGATAGGCATGCCCGATATCGGTCAGCGACAGTTTGCGCGTGCTCCGATGCAATAAACGCACCGCCAAATGATTTTCCAGATCCGCGACAAGACGCGTCACCGCAGCATTCGACAATGCGAGCAACGCCGCCGCCCGCGCAAAGCTGCCCTGCTCCGCCACTTTCACAAACACCCGCATCGACTGCAGCCTGTCCATTTATCGCCTCCCGATGAGCTTTCATTATTGCGAAAAGTGAAATATCACATTGTTACAAACGTTGTTTTTTTCAGATTATATAAGCAATAGACTACGTACATCAAAGAGCGATCGAGCGGTTTGCAGGACGCAAGATAAAGACTCTGCCAAGCGCCACCGGAGACAGTGTGCATGGGTTATCCCAACTAACTAAATCTAGAGGTCTCTAAATGAACACCAAAAATATCCTTGTCGCTGCTTTACTGGTTTCCGCCGCCGGCCTGAGCGCTGTCAGCATCTCGGCTTCTGCCGATAGTCTTGCACCAGGTAAAACCCGCGCAGAAGTCAAAGCCGAACTGATCCAGGCGCATTCAGGTAACTGGAGCCCCGCCGACGACGAAGGTTTTTCCTCCCAGCCATTCGTGAGCACCCGGACCCGCGCCGAAGTGAAGGCTGAACTGCTTCAGGCACGCGCCAACGGCTGGCATACTCAACGGGACGATCAGTACCTTACTGAACAGCCGTCGGCCGGCACCAGAACCCGTGCTGAAGTCAAAGCAGAATTGCTGCAAGCCAGGGCACAAGACGCCGCTTCCGGCCATCACGACAGCCCTGAAGAATAAGCACTTCTGAAGAATAAGCACCCCTGAAAATCCCCGATACCTTATGTTTGCATAAGCTATCGGGGATTTAATTTATCCGCGCTCCCGGCGATCCGGCTTTTGGGCGTACTCAAACCTGCGCCCATTGCCGGATCAGATTGTGATAATGCCCGGTCAGGCCGACCACTTCGTCGCAATCGCCGATACGGGCCCGCAGCTTCTGGATATTCTGATCCAGCTCGAACAGCATGGCGCGTTTTCCGTCTTCCTGGATCATGCTTTGCGTCCAGAAAAACGAACATGTGCGCACGCCTCGCGTCACCGGTTCGATGCGATGCAGGCTGGTCGACGGATAAAGAATCAGATCGCCGGCCGGCAGCTTGATTTCATGGCTGCCGTAGGTGTCGAAGACAATCAGCTCGCCGCCGTCATAGGTATCCGGCTCACTCAAAAACAAGGTAGATGAAATATCGGTGCGCACCGGCAACGGGCTGCCGGCAACGGTGCGCACCGAACCATCGATGTGCGCGCCGTAATGTTCGCCACCGCTGTAACGATTGAATAGCGGCGGCACATTGCGGATCGGCAAGGCAGCCGCGAAAAACAGCGGATTGCGCGCCAGTGCCGCCTGGATGATATCGCCCAGCTCCCGCGCCAGCGGTGCGTGTTCCGGCAACTGGCGGTTTTGTTTTACCTTGGCGCCTTGCGCGCCGACGCTGACCCTGCCGTCAACCCAATCGGCTGCATCCAGTTGTCTGCGCATGTCGGCAACTTGCTGCGGGCTGAGTACGGCGGGAATATGCAGGATCATGGCGGCAGCGGCCTCAGAATTTCAGATTGGCGGTCAGCGTAAAGGCACGTTCGATTCCCGGCGTGTAGCGATAGCCGCTCTTGTTGATGGCGGCGACATAGTGCTTGTCCGCCAGATTATATAAATTCAATTGCAAGTCCAGATTTATGGAAACCGCATAGGCGATCATGCCGTCGAATACCCAGTACGCATCGGTGTAGCGCGGCGTTCCCACGGCGCCGTCGGAAGCACGGATCAACGCATCGACAAAGCGCGCGCCGCCGCCGATCGTGAAGCCGTGCGGCAGCTTGTAAGCGGTCCAGGAAGTGAAGGCCTGTTTCGGCGTATACGCCAGATTGCTGGAACCGTCGCTGCTGACCGACGAACCGGTTACCTGTGTATTCATTCGCGTGTAACCGGTGCTGACCGACCAGGCCCTGGTGATATTGCCGATTACCCCGATTTCAACGCCCTGCACTTTCTTTTCGCCGGTCTGGTAATAGGCCAGACTGACCGGATCCTGCGATACCTCGTTGGTGACCTTGGTGCTGTACAGCGCTGCCGTCAGCGCCAGTTGCTTGTCCATTACATCCCATTTGGCGCCGACCTCGGAGGACGTGGTCGCTTGCGGCACATAACTGCTGTTGCCGGCACTATTGGCTGCGGTGCTGAGCGTAAAGTTCGATCCGCCCGGCGGTTGCTTGGAGGTCGAATAGGATGCATACAGGCTACTGTCGGGCGTCAGTTTGTAGACCGCGCCAAGCTTCCAGTTGAACAGATAACCGGATGCATTCAGCGACTGCTGCCGCACGCCGGTGCCGACCGCCAGCCCCGGATTGGCGGCAAGGGTCGATGCGGTGGAGTAATCGTAATCGAGCGTGTAATGGTCCAGCCGCACACCACCGCTCAGCAACCAGCGTTCATTCAATTTCAAGGTGTCGAAGCCATAGGCGGACACCGTATTCATTTTTCCTTGCGTGTCCACGCCGCTGCGCGTCGGGTGATAGCCGTTGACCGGATCGGACGAATTCGGATTGTATAAATTGGCGGCCGGCATGGTGCCGAGCGAAGCGTTGTAATAACCGTAGGTCTTTTGTTTTTCCTGCGTCAATTCAAGGCCGCCGACCAACGTATGTTTCAGGCCGCCGGTCAGGAATTCCGATGTCAGATTGGTTTGATTGGTCAGAATTTCATTGGTCTGATCCTTCATCTGACGGCTGCGCGCCAGCGTGAATGTCGAAGGATCGGAGGGCACCGGCGTGGTGAACGCGCCCATGAAACCGGTGATCTGATAATTCTGTGAGGTCTTGGCGTAGCGCGTGGTGTTCTGCAGTTTCAGGGTCGGCGAGAAATCATGTTCGAAGCGGACGGTCAACATATCCGATGTGGCCTTGTCGAAGTCGTTTTTCGAGCCGTAATAATTAGTCGGATCAACCTTTGCCGCCGAACTCAATGCGGCGCTGGTCGCAGCACTGATCGGCGGCGTCGCGGCCAGGTTGACCGGCAGCCTGTAGCCCGGCAAGCCGATCGTCGGCACGCCATTTTCCGGCGTATTGTTTTGCTGCAGATGCAGATAATCCACATATAAGCGGTTCGGGCTGCCCAGGCCGTACACGAACGAAGGCGCCACGCCCCAGCGTTTATTGGTCACCTCATTGCGGCCTGGAACGCCGCTATCCTGATCAACCAGATTCAGACGCATCGCCATGCCCCTATCGGCATCCAGCAATTTGTTCCAATCGGCGGCAACCCGTTTATTACTGGCGCTGCCGGCGGTCACGCTTGTGTTGAATGCATCGAAGAGGCCGGGTTGCGCGGTCACAAGATTGATCGAACCGTTGGGCGCGCCGCGTCCATTGTCGGTACCCGATGGACCTTTCAAAACTTCGACCTGATCGATGTTGAACATGTCGCGTGAAATGGCGCCAAGGTCGCGCACGTTGTCGACATAGATATTGGCCGAAGCATCGAAGCCGCGCATGTAGACCGCGTCGCCGGTCGAAGTCGAGCCGTTTTCGCCTAACGAAAAAGTGCCCACGCCGGGTGTATTGCGCAAGGCTTCGGTCAGGGTGGTGCCGCCCTGCTGGTTGATCAATTCCTTGCGGATCACGGTAATGGTCTGGGGTGTGTCGAGCAGGGGCTGGGTGTATTTCGGCGACGAAGCCTTATCTGCCTTGATACCGTCCTGTGTGGCAGTGACGCTGACAGTGGGCAAGGTTTGTTCTTCTTGCTGCGCAAAAGCGGCGGCGGGCATTGTCATGGCGGCGGCAAATGCGGCAGTGAGGCAGTAAGTTAAATGAGGAGACGTTGCATGCTGAACAGCGTGCGGCATGGCGAAAGTCGAGACAGGGTTTACAGCGCGGTTTACGGCAAATTTACGGCTCTTGATATAGGCGGTCATGAAAGGTCATCCCAATATTTTTTATTAAAAGAATTGGCTGACTTCCATGACTCATCGATCCGGTAGACATCGCAGGATCGGCCACGGCTTGCTGGCTTGCGTAGGTGTTAAAAATTACAAAAAGACAAATAAAGCACAGCAACTGGCAGGACTACGAGTTACATATGCAAATTTTTGTTAATGATAATCATTATTGTTTAAATGAGCAAATTAAATTTGAATGTGATCGCGCAATTCATCACGCCGGTGAGATAAAGCCGAAACAAGCGCATCGATGAGAACTAACGCCGGCGACCGCGCCGGCGCGCATGCACCGATGTTTACACTGTCGCCAGCATTGGCACCAGACGCACCGGAATCGATTTTGCCGCGGGCACTTTGCTGCCCTTGGCATGATGCGACAACGGAATCAATGAATTAAGTTCCGGGAAATAACCTGCAATGCAGCCGGCCGGAATATCGAAGGGTTGCACGCGCAGTTTGCCGACGCTGCGATGGACGCCGTCGCTGCTGTCGGTGACCGCGGTCACGAAAGAACCTTCCGGCAATCCCAGCCTGTCCATATCGGCGCTGTTCATCAACAGCACGCGACGGGTGCCGAATACGCCGCGAAAACGATCGTCCAGCGAATATACGGTGGTATTGAACTGGCTATCGCCGCGGGTGGTCATCAAGCGCAACACATCGGGCGCGGTCGACGGCATATCCGGGTCTTCATCGAAGCCGTCCGGCGCCATGAAATTGGCTTTGCCGTTTTCGGTTTTCCATTTGCGTTCGCGCGGGCCCGACGGACGCGGAAAGCCGCCTGGCGTCCACATGCGGTTATTGAAATCATGGAAGATGTCTGGAAATGTTTCGGCGATCGCGTCGCGGATTTTTGAATAGTCGGCCGTCCAGGCATTCCAATCCGCCTTCGGATTAGGCGGCAAAATCTGCTTGGCCAAGGCGGCCACAATCGCCACTTCCGATAACAAGGTCTCGGCCGCCGGCTCCGCCACACCGCGCGAACCATGCATGCAGCCGGTGCTGTCTTCCACCGACACCGATTGCGGGCCGCCGGCCTGCCGATCGATTTCAATGCGCCCCAGGCACGGCAGCAGATAGGATTGCCTGCCGTGAATCACGACGCTGCGATTGAGCTTTGTGACGATCTGCACCGTCAGCGCCATGTCCTTCCAGGCCGGTTCGATACGATCCTGATCGGGAATCGCGCGGAAGAAATTGCCGCCCAACATGACGAAGGCGCTCACTTTTTTCTGCAGAATCGCTTCGCAGGCTTCGACGGTATTCATACCGATTTTTTGCGGCGGCTCGAAGTCGTATTGCGCCTTCAATTTATCCATCGGCACCAGCGACGGTTTTTCGGTGATGCCGACGGTGCGCTGGCCCTGCACATTCGAATGGCCGCGAATCGGGCAGATACCGGCGCCGGGCTTGCCGATATTGCCGCGCAACAGCAGCAGATTGGTCAGCATATTGATATTGCGCACGCCCTCCCGATGCTGCGTGATGCCCATGCCGTACAGAATCATCGCCGCTTTCGCCGACGCATAGGTTTGCGCTGCGCGTTCCAGCTCGGCACGGCGCACGCCCGAGACGCGTTCGATCCGCCGCCAATCCGCGGCACGCGCCGCTGCGGCGAACTGCTCGAAGCCGGCGGTATGCCCGGCGATGAAATCGGCATCGAGGATACGCGGCTGTCCGGTTGCCCGCGCAGCGTCGTCGGCTTCGATCATCCATTTCGCCATGCCCATGATCGCTGCCGTATCGCCGCCGACTTTAATCTGGAGAAATTGCGTGCTGATCGGCGTGCTGCCCGGTGTCAGCATCTGCATCGGTGATTGCGGATTGACAAAGCTGACCAGGCCGCGTTCCTTGAGCGGATTAAAGGTAAGGATCGGCACGCCGCGTTTGCGCGCGGCCTGCAAGGGATGCAGCATGCGCGGCGCGTTGGTGCCGGTGTTATGGCCGAAAAACAGCAGGCAATCGGTATGCTCGAAATCGTCCAGATGCACCGTTCCGACGCCGACGCCTATGGTTTTCGACAGCGCCACCGAAGTGCTTTCGTGGCACATATTCGAGCTGTCCGGCAGATTATTGGTGCCGTACATGCGCGCCATCAATTGATACATATACGACGTTTCCAGCGAAGCTCTTCCGGATGTATAAAACACTACCGAATCGGGATGCATGGCGCGCAGGCCGGCGCCGATTTCGGCAAACGCCTCATCCCAGCTGACGGGCAAATACTTATCGGAGGCAGCGTCATAACGCATCGGCTCCGTCAGACGTCCGGCCGATTCGAGTTCGAAGTCGGTCCAGCTTTCCAGTTCGGTCACGGTGTGCCCGGCAAAAAAATCAGGCTTGACGCGCTCTTTGGTGATTTCCCAGGCAGTCGCCTTGGCGCCGTTTTCGCAGAATTCGAAAGCGTGCGGATCGGCCGGTTTGGCCCAGGAACAACTGACGCACGCAAAGCCTTCCGGCTTGTTCTGTTTCATCAATACTTGCGGCCCGGTCAGCACCACGTGTTGCTCCTTCAGAATGGCGCCGACAGCCTTGACCGACCCCCAGCCGCCGGCCGGATTGTTGTATTCCTTGAAAACGGCATTTTCCGGACTGTCTTTTTTCAGCATGGGAATCTCCATAAGGTTTAAAGGGCGCAGTACAGTTTGGATGTCCGGTTTGACCCGGCCCGCAACAATATGTTCTTGCCGTATCGACGCTAAAATGACGCAAACACACAGCCACCGTTCATAATCGGCATATGCCCATACCGCACCCCCCTCTATCTGATGCAGCCGAGTCCTCTTCCGCAACGCAAGAGGCAGTGGAACAGGAGCGTCTGCGCATTGCGCAGGATTTGCACGACGATCTCGGCAGCCTGCTGGTCGCCGCCAAGATGGCGATCGCGCCGCTGCTGAATCCTTCGCAGAAAAATCCCGGCGATCCGAAGGCGGCCGCTGCTGCTGCCTCCGCGTCAAGGGCGGATGACTTGCTCGATCAGGCCATTAGCGCCATGCGCCGCGTGCTGCACGATCTGCAGCCGCCGGAACTGGGCATGGGCCTGGTCGCGGCGCTTCAACAAATGTCCGACGATTATTGCGCGCATGCGGTGCCGTGCGATTTTTCATCGAATCAGGCGGAAATCGACGCCGGACCGGAAATGACATTGGAAATATTGCGTATCTGCCGTGAAGCCTTGACCAACATCAGCAAGCACGCCGCAGCCGGCCGGGTTGTCATCCGTTTGACGCAGCAAACCGACGCAGCGACCGAGCGGCAGGCGCTGCTGCTCGATATCATCGACGACGGCCGCGGCTATAGCGCACAGGCGCCGGCCGGCGCCAGTATCGGACGCCGCGTGCAGGCGCTGGGCGGCGCACTGGAACGGCGTCCCGCCGGCGTCGGCAATCATCTGCATATTCACATCCCAATACCCTTCCCCGCCGATGCAGGAAGCAGCTAGAATAGCGCGTTAACTTTTGCTGTTTTATTACACAATCGGCACTATCGCCAAGGCCCAATCACCTCGCCATGTCCAAAAAATCCGCTGCCGTCCTTAAAGTGCTGATCGCCGACGATCATCCGGTGGTCATCGAAGGCATAAAGCGCATCTGCGAGGAAACTGAGGATATGACGGTAGCCGGCGTGGCCGAAAATGGCCTCGAGACCATCAAACTCTGCCGTAAGGTCGACGCCTCCATTCTGCTGCTGGATATTGCGATGCCCGACCGCAGCGGCATCGAAGTACTCAAGCAGTTGCATAAGGAATTGCCGAAATTGCCGGTGCTGATGCTGTCGATTCACCGTGAAGAGCAATATGCGATCCGTTGCCTGAAAGCCGGCGCCGCCGGTTTCCTGAACAAGCAGACGGTGATGTCCGAACTGGTGGACGCCATCCGCCTGATTGTTTCGGGCCGCAAATATATCAGCCCGGCCCTGGCGCAGGAATTGGCGAATCAGATCGGCGTGGATCATGAAGCGCCGTTGCATAAAGACCTGTCCGATCGCGAATATCAAACATTGATCATGATCGCCTCCGGCAAGACCGTCAGCGATATTGCCAGTGAATTATTGCTTTCGGTCAAGACCATCAGCATGTATCGCACGCGCCTGCTGGTCAAAATGAAACTGCGGCATAACGCCGAATTGACGCATTACGCGATCAAGAATCACCTGGTCGATGAATAAGGCCGAGCGAAAAGCGGGGCAAAAATGGAACCCGGATCGCATAGGGCAATTAGAGCGGTAAACACCTTGATTATTGCGAGATAAAAGTTGTTGCTTTTACACCAATCTGCAGGACGGATCGCATAGTATGGGAACACAAAAATAGCTCTGCTCACCGTGGCGGAAAGATGGGATGAACAAACCACAAAGAAGCACAGTCGATATTGCGCGCGAAGCATTTCAAAGTCTGGCCACACGGAAAGTTGCGCCGACCCCGGAAGCCTATCGCGCCGCTTATGAGGAAATTGCCGGTCAGACCGGAAATGCCGATCCCGGCTCGGTTCTGGCCGGCTTTGCACAGACTTTGTCGCGTCTGTCCGGGGAAGCCGGCCGTTTGGGCCAGCGCCTGGCGCAAGCAGCCGATGTGCGCGATTGGGACGACTACGGCCTTACGCTGAGCGCTCTCAGCGAACTCTATCTGGCGCCCAAGGCCAATGCCCTGGTCGGCGCCATGGCGCCGCTGGACTCCACCCGTGAATTTATCAACGACACCCGGAAAGACGGCATCCTGCGCGAGCTGCTGGCGCGGTTGTTGACATTCAATATCGCCTCTTTCCTGAGCGAAGCGCCCGAATTGGCCAGGGAAGCCAAGACATTGGCGCAGGATCTGAAAAACGCCTTCTCCGAAGCCACGATCATGGATGTCGCCTCGCGCGTGAAGCAGCTGAGTTTTCAGATCGAACTGAAAAGCGACGATATTACACAGCAACAAGAGCTGTTGATGCGGCTGTTCCAATTACTGCTGGACAACATCCACGCGCTGCTGGAAAAAGGCTCGTGGCTGAGCGGACAGATCGCCAACGTTCAAGAATTGATTGCCGGGCCGATCAGCCAGACCTCGCTGGCCGACGCGACACGCAGCCTGAAAGAAGTCATCTATAAACAGGGCCTGCTGAAAGATACCCTGAACGAAGAAAAAATCACGGTCAAAAACCTGATGCTCAATTTCGTCGATCATTTGGGGAAAATCGTCACCAGCACCAGCAGTTACCACGACACCATCGGCGCTTACTCCGAAAAAGTCGGCAAGGCCAGCAACATGGGCGATCTGAATGCCGTTCTCAACGACATCATGCGCGAAACCCGCACCGCCCAATACGATGCATTGAAGGCGCGCGATGAAATGGTGTACGCGCGCCAGGAAGTGCAAAAAGCCGAAGCCCGCGTGCAATCGCTGGAATCGCAATTGGTGCAGATGAGCGAGCTGGTGCGCGAAGATCAATTGACCGGCAGCCTGAACCGGCGCGGCCTGGACGAAACGCTGACACGCGAAATCATCGCCGCCAACCGGCGCGGCACGCCTTTATGTATCGCGCTGCTGGATCTGGACGATTTCAAACGCCTCAACGATACGCACGGCCATAGCGCCGGCGACGAAGTACTGGTCCATCTGGTGAAAGTCATCAAGGACACACTGCGCAAGCTGGACGTCATCGCGCGTTTCGGCGGCGAGGAATTCCTGATCGTGCTGCCGGAAACACCGCCCGAAGAAGCGATGTTTACGATCACGCGGGTACAGCGCGAGCTGACCAAGCGCATCTTCATGCATAACCGGGAAAAACTGTTGATTACGTTTAGCGCCGGCATCGCCATGATGGGGCAAGGCGAGGCGCAAAGCGACATGATCAAACGTGCCGATGCCGCTTTGTATCGCGCCAAGAATGCCGGTAAGAATCGTATTGTGATGGCGAATCCGCCGGCCTGAAAACCGCTGGATCAGTGGCCTGAAGCCGGTGCTGAAGTGCCGGCTTGTGCTGCTTTGGGAGCTGCGGGGATTGGCGGGGGTGTCGTTACAGTCGGCGCCGGGGCGCCGTTGGCATCCAGCACCTGGATAAAAATCTCATTCTGACGAATCATGCCGAGCTCGTAACGGGCGCGTTCTTCGATCGCGCCGGTCCCCTCCTGCAAATCGTGTACTTCCGATTGCAGCTTGGCGTTACGGGCCCGCAATTCGTCGTTTTTCTTGCGCGCCTGCTCAACTTGCCCATCGAGCCTGCGTACGCTTAGCCAACCGCCCTTGCCGAGCCAGAGTGGATACTGGATCAGCAAAAGCAAAGCCGTCAGGCAAACGATAATCAGGCGCATTCGAAGTCAGCCTAGCGGCGCGGCGTATATTTACTTCAGATTATAAAAAGCTTCGCGGCCGGGATAGCTGGCGATGTCGCCCAGGTCTTCCTCGATGCGCAGCAACTGATTGTATTTCGCCATGCGATCCGAACGCGACATCGAGCCGGTCTTGATCTGCAGGGCATTGGTGCCGACCGCGATATCGGCAATCGTCGAATCTTCGGTTTCACCCGATCGATGCGAAATCACCGCGGTATAGCCGGCGCGCTTGGCCATTTCGATGGCAGCAAACGTTTCGGTCAAGGTGCCGATCTGATTGATCTTGATCAGGATCGAATTGGCGATATTCTTTTGAATGCCTTCACGCAGGATCTTGGTGTTGGTCACGAACAGATCGTCGCCCACCAGCTGGACTTTCTTGCCCAGTCTTTCGGTCAGTACTTTCCAGCCTTCCCAATCGTTTTCAGCCATGCCGTCTTCGATGCTGATGATCGGATACTTGTCGCACCATGTTGCCAGCAGATCGGTCATCTGGGCCGCGGTCAGCACCAGGTTTTCGCCATCCAGATGGTAGTTGCCTTCCTTGTAGTATTCGCTTGCTGCGCAGTCCAGGCCCAGCGCGATCTGCGTGCCGGCTTCGTAGCCCGCTTCTTCGATCGCTTGCAGAATCAGCTTGATGGCTTCTTCATGGCTGCTCACCGATGGCGCGAAACCGCCTTCGTCGCCGACCGATGTGGCCAGGCCCTTGGCGTGCAGGATTTTCTTGAGTGTATGGAATACTTCGGCGCCGTAACGCAGCGCTTCGCGGAAGCTTGGCGCGCCGATCGGGATGATCATGAATTCCTGCATGTCCAGGTTGTTGTCGGCGTGTGCGCCGCCGTTGATGACGTTCATCATCGGCACCGGCATTTGCATCGCACCGCTACCGCCCAGGTAACGGTACAGAGGCAGGCCGGCTTCTTCGGCGGCGGCTTTGGCGACAGCCATCGAAACGGCCAGCATCGCATTGGCGCCGAGACGCGATTTGGTTTCGGTGCCGTCGAGATCGATCAGGGTGCGATCCAGAAAAGCTTGTTCGTTGGCATCCAGGCCCATGATGGCTTCGGAAATTTCGGTGTTGATGTGTTCGCAGGCTTTCAATACACCCTTGCCGAAATAGCGGCTCTTGTCGCCATCGCGCAATTCGATCGCTTCACGCGAACCGGTGGAGGCGCCGGACGGCACCGAGGCACGGCCCAGAACGCCGGATTCCAGCAGTACGTCGCATTCGACGGTAGGGTTGCCGCGTGAATCCATGATTTCACGACCGATAATGTCAACGATTGCACTCATTCATTTCTCCTGATCAATTAGTTTTTGCGAATAAGCCGGCTGATACGGCTATGGAATTCAAGTGTGAACCAGCAGTGAAATTCACGCCAGTGTGTATTTTCAAATACGGTTATACGTTTGCAGATATATCTGCAAACGTATTGTCAATTCAGGCAAAGTCGTTTTCCAGAAATGCCGACTGCTTGGCGACGCGATCGATCGCCTGCATGGTGGTCAGCAATTCCTTCATGCGCGACAGCGGCACCGCATTCGGGCCGTCCGACATCGCTTCGGCCGGATTCGGATGGGTTTCCATGAATACGCCCGCCACGCCGACGGCGATGGCTGCACGCGACAGCACTGGTACGAATTGACGCTCGCCGCCGGAAGTGGTTCCGCGGCCGCCCGGTAATTGCACCGAATGGGTCGCGTCGAAGACGACCGGCGCGTTGGTTTCGCGCATGATCGCCAGGCTGCGCATATCGGAAACCAGATTGTTGTAACCGAACGAAACGCCGCGTTCGCATGCCATGAAATTATCTTCCGGCAAGCCCTTTGCCTTGGCTGCCGCGCGTGCCTTGGCGATGACGTGCACCATATCGTGCGGCGCCAGGAACTGGCCTTTTTTGATATTCACCGGTTTGCCGGATTCTGCACAGGCATGAATGAAATCGGTCTGGCGGCATAGAAAAGCCGGCGTCTGCAACACATCGACTACTGCAGCAACCGCCGCCACTTCGTAAATCTCATGGACGTCGGTCAGTACCGGCACGCCGATCTGTTTTTTGACTTCCGACAGGATATCCAGGCCCTTATCCATGCCGAGGCCCCGGAATGAGGTGCCGGCCGAACGGTTGGCTTTGTCGAAGGACGACTTGTAAATGAAGGGGATGCCCAGTGCAGTGGTGATTTCTTTCAGGGCGCCGGCGGTATCGAGCGCCATTTGCCGGGACTCGATCACGCAAGGGCCGGCGATCAGGAAAAACGGCTGATCCAGGCCGATGTCAAAACCGCAGAGTTTCATGCTGTTTCCTTGATTTTTGCCGGGGCCGAGTGATGCGCCAGCGCCGCGGTGATGAACGAAATGAACAAGGGATGGCCGTCACGCGGCGTCGACTTGAATTCAGGATGGTATTGCACGCCCAGGTACCAGGGATGCGCGTCGGCGCCGCTGCGTGGCAATTCCATGATTTCGCACAGGCTTTCGGTCGGGGTGCGCGCCGAAACGACCAGGCCTGCCTGCTCGATGCGATCCAGATAAAAGTTATTTGCTTCATAACGGTGACGATGGCGCTCGGTTACCTGTGCGCCGTAAATCTCGGCGGCCAGCGTGCCTGGCTTGACGTCGCAGGTTTGCGCGCCCAGGCGCATGGTGCCGCCCAGATCGGAATTGGCGTCGCGCCGTTCGACTTTGCCGTCGTGGTTTTGCCATTCGTCGATCAGCGCCACTACCGGTTGTTCGGTATCCGGTTCGAATTCAGTCGAATTGGCTTGCGGCAGGCCGGCCTTGTTGCGGGCGAATTCCAGCAATGCAACTTGCATGCCCAGACAGATGCCGAGGTAAGGGATTTTGTTTTCGCGGGCGTAGCGTGCGGCAGCGATCTTGCCTTCCACGCCGCGCTTGCCGAAGCCGCCCGGCACCAGGATTGCATCGAACTTGGCCAGACCGCCGGTGCCGTTGGCTTCGATTTCTTCCGAATCCAGATATTCGATACTGACGCGGCTATCGGTATGAATACCGGCGTGGCGCAGCGCTTCGGTAAGCGATTTGTACGATTCGGTCAGATCGACATATTTTCCGACCATGCCGACCTTGACTTCGTGCTTCGGATTTTCCAGCGCATAGATCAGCTTGCTCCAGACCGACAGATCCGCCGGCGCCGGCGTCAGGCCGAGCTTTTCGCAGACGATCACATCCAGGCCCTGGTCGTACAGCATTTGAGGGATTTTATAGATGGTGTCGGCATCCCAGACCGAGATAACGGCATCGGCATGGACGTTCGAGAACAGGGAAATCTTGGCGCGTTCGTCATCCGGAATGGGACGATCGGCACGGCACAGCAAGGCGTCGGGCAAAATCCCGATTTCGCGCAGTTTCTGGACGCTGTGCTGGGTCGGCTTGGTTTTCAGTTCGCCGGCCGAGGCCAGATACGGCACCAGCGTCAAATGGACGAATGCGGCGGCTTTACGGCCGGCGCGCAGACTCAGTTGACGGGCAGCTTCCAGGAAAGGCAGCGATTCGATATCGCCGACGGTGCCGCCGATTTCGACCAGCGCCACGTCGTAGCCTTCGGCGCCGCGATAGATATATTCCTGAATTTCGTTGGTGATATGCGGGATGACCTGGACGGTCTTGCCGAGATACTCGCCGCGCCGCTCTTTGCGGATGACGGAATCGTAAATCTGGCCGGTGGTGAAATTATTGACCTTTCGCATCTTGGCCGAGATGAAACGCTCATAGTGGCCGAGGTCGAGATCGGTTTCGGCGCCGTCGTCGGTCACGAACACTTCGCCATGCTGAAACGGACTCATCGTGCCGGGATCGACATTGATGTACGGATCGAGCTTGAGCATGGTGACTTTGAGGCCACGCGATTCGAGGATCGCGGCGAGGGAGGCGGCGGCAATTCCTTTACCCAAGGAAGAGACCACGCCACCGGTAACAAATACAAACTTAGTCATTACTTGATTAGTGCCTTTTTGAATGGCACGTGCGGGAAATTCAAATTATACCTCAGGAAGTTCGGATTAAGCGTACCTGGCGGCCCAATCTACGGATTGCGATGCTCACCGTACTCGCGTACGGCTCCGCTTCTCATCCATAGCTTGAACCGCCAGCTACACTTACTCCGAACTTCCTGTTTTTATTTGCTCGGGCGGGGGTGTTGTTTTGGGTGGGGGTTTTTAGGGGACTGGTCGCTTTGCTTCCTTGTTGCTTGTTCTTTCTGGTCGCTTTGCTTCCTTGTTGTTTGTTCTTTCTGGTCGCTTTGCTTCCTTGTTGCTTGTTCTTTCTGGTCGCTTTGCTTCCTTGTTGCTTGTTCTTTCTGGTCGCTTTGCTTCCTTGTTGCTTGTTCGTTCTGGTCGCTTTGCTTCCTTGTTGTTTGTTCCTTCTTGTCGCTTTGCTTCCTTGGCGTCTTTTTTTCTTTCGATCAGCCGTTTGCTTGGATCTTTTCTATCATTTGATGGGTGGCGTCCGCTGCCGCTTTTGGCGTGCTCATGGGAAATAGGTGGCCGCCGGGGATTTGGGTGAAATTGTTGCCTACCAGGCGTTTGGTGGCTTTCAGGCCGGCCAGGCGGCATTCTACCGAGTCGGTGCCACCCACAAATCCTACTTTTACCGGGAAATTCTGTTGGGTCAGGTGGCCCAGGTCGTGCGGGATGGTGCGGTAGATCGCTGTTTCTATTTCTCTGCTGAAACGTAAGCTCACACCGGTTTCTTCCCCTTTGTCTCTTTCTTCCCTTTCTTCCGCTTGTTTCGCTTCTTCTTTTTCTCGATTTTCTATCAGGCCGTGTTCTACGTAGTCTTTTAATACTTCTTCAGGCCAGGAGGCGAATACGCGCTTTGAGGCGAAGTGCTGGTAGCTGCTGGCCCGATCAGGCCAGAGGTTGCGGCGTTTTACCGAGTAGCGGGATGGCGCTTTTTTGTGCTCGAAATTGAATGCTTTCATCACCCGCAACGCCGCCGCGCGCCAGCCGCCTACTATCGGGGAGTCCAGTAGTACTACGCAGCGCACCAGGTCGGGACGGTTTTGCGCCGCCCGCAAACTCAGAATGCCACCCAGGGAGTGACCCACCAGGATTACCGGTTCTTTATATTGTTCCGCCAAGGTGTCCGATAGTTCGCGCGCCAGCGATTTCCAGCCGTCGTCTACCGGGTACGCAGGGTTGTGCGCGTGCATCGGCAAGGCCCGGATGTCGTAGTGCTCGCGCAATTGCTCGAAGAACAGGCGGTAGGTGCCGGCCGGGTAGCTGTTGGCGTGGGCGAAGTGCAGTATCGGTTTGGTCATTCTTGTTGTTTCATGTCGGTCTTCAGGTACCAGTAGCGTGCATGTTGCTGTCGATAAGCTTGATACCGCACGGTTGCACCGAATTGTAATGTGATTGCGCCCGTCTCGTCCGTACGCAGTCGTTCAATACCCAATTCTCCGTATCTGCGGTACACCGCAGCTTGCGGGTGGTGGAAACGGTTGCGGTAACCTACCTGGAAAATGGCCAGCGCCGGGTCCACCGCTCTCAGGAAGACGCCGGATGAGGAGGTTTTGCTGCCGTGATGCGGCGCCAGTAGTACCGTGGCTTGTAATCGGCCCGCGCCGAATTCGTCGATCATTGCCTTTTCCTGCGCCGCACCAATGTCGCCGGGTAATAAGATGGATTGCTCGCCGGCAGTGATTTTGAGGACGCAACTGCTCGCATTTGGAGAGATTTTGGCGCCTATGCTATCGGCAGCATCGCCGGAATAACGCGCCGCAGCCGGGTGCAGTATTTCGAAGGCGATGCCGTCCCATTCCCAATGTTGCCCGCTGATGCAGCGCCGGTGTTCCCGGGCCGCCGCAATGATCCGATGTCCAGCCGGCAGCGATGAATATACGGTCGCGACAGGCAGCGCGTGCAGTATCGATAACGCCCCGCCGGCATGGTCGTTGTCGCTATGGGAGACTATTACCGCATTCAGGCTTCCAATGCCGCGCGCATGCAGGTACGGCAGGATGATGCGCGCGCCGGCGTCGTTGTCCGGGCCATATGATGGGCCGGTGTCGTACAGCAGCCGATGTTGCGATGTTTCCACCAGCAATGCCATGCCCTGGCCTATGTCGAAGGCACTGACCCATAGCTCGCCGTCCAGAGGATGCGACGGTGTATTCAATAGTAATGGGAGCCAGCCGAACCAGCCGGCCCAACGCAAAGGCCAGCCGCGCGGCGCCAGCAACAGCATTGTGCCGGTCAGCGCAATCAAAAATAGTATCCAGCCCGGCAACGGCGCTTGCCATACCGCAACCGGCAGTTTGCTGAGCCAGCCCAGCCAGTCGAATATCAGGGAGAAGGTGTCATGCGCCGCATTCAACAGCCACCCCGCCAGCGGCACCGGCAGTACCACGCCCAGCAGCGCCAGTGGCACCACCAGCAAGGTGACAACGGGGATCGCCAGGGCATTGGCAAACGGGCCGATCAGCGAATATTGAGCGAATAACAATATTGTCAGCGGCAGTAGTCCCAAACTTACCGCCCATTGCGTGCGTGTGCCGTCCGCCAGCGCCCTGAGAAATCGGCGGCAGCGCAGCGGCAGCCGTTCTGTGCTGTCGTCCTGCTTTTGCGCGTGCTGCCTGGTTCGGCCGATGCCCGCATACAAAATAATCGCTACCGCAGCAAACGACAAATGAAAGCCCGCACCTAACAGCGCCCATGGATCCAGCAGCAAAACAGCGGCCAGTGCGACGCAAAGTATGTGGGACGGGCTGCTGATGCGACCCTGCCATAGCGCGATTGAAATCATGAGGAGCATGGTGAGCGCGCGCTGGGCAGGGATGCCGAAACCAGCCAGCGCGACGTAGCCGAAAGCGGCCAGTATGGCTACCGCCATTGCCGCCTTCTGAGCCGGCAGGCGTAACGGCAGCGGCATTGCAAACCGCTCAGGCAGCCAGCATGAGCGCCGCCATAAGGCCAGCGTGAGGCGGCCGAATAAGCCGGCGACCATCATGATGTGCAGCCCCGAAATGGCAACCAGATGATTAACCCCGGTGCGCCTGAATATTTCCCAGTCCGTCTTCGCGATTGCGCGCTGCTCGCCGATGACCAGCGCGACGATTACGCCCGCATGCGCCGCATCGTCGGGCGGCAATGCGGTCAGAATCTTGCGCTTCAGATAAGCGCGGGCACGTTGCAGCAGATGCGATGGACTGCGTACGAATGCGTCCAGCAGATAGGCCGGTGTGGCCGCGCCGATCCGTATATAGCCGGTGGCGCCTATGCCGCGCTCCAGCAGGCGCAGTTCGTAGTCGTAGCCATCGGGATTGGCGTTGCCGTGCGGCCGGGTCAGGCGCACGGTGAATTGCCAGCGCGCCCCTGGTGCAATCTGCGGGACAACGTTGCCGTTTCGACCCGCATACCAGGATAAGGATAGCTGCGCCGGCACAATCGGCATCACGCCGTTTTGCGCAATGGCGCGCTCTACAGCGAACAGGAAACGCGTGCCCCGGATATCGGAAACAGGCAGATCGGCAACGGCGCCGATCACCGTGATATCGCGCCCTTCCCATTCCGGCTGCAAGCGGTCTTGCAGGCGTTGGTGCGCACAAAATGCCGCCCAGTTGAAACCGATCGATGCCGCGCAAATCATGCACAAGGCGATGCGGATGCGCGGCAAGTGCGACATGCGTGACGCCGGCAATCGAATCAGTAATACCGTCAACGCCAATGCAATCGCCATCAATACCGCGCACGCGGGCAGGGTCGGCAGCACAGCGCGCGTCTGCATGATC
>DASYCG010000100.1:0-6558 GCA_036500325.1 Herbaspirillum sp.
TGATGAAGAATAAACGTTCGTAGCTGAATTAACACACGAAACTGTCTTGGCGGACACCGTAGAAAAAACGTCCGTACCTGAGGTGGCAGACGAAATAATCTTGGCCGAGACCCGAGAAGAAATGCCCGCAGTTGTCCATGCAGACGAAACGGTCAATATCGACAATGCAGAAACAGTTGCCGCCGATCAGCAACCGGCAATACCGCAAGGGTATAAGCCACCGGGGAAAATCGAGTCGGCTTTCATCACGGCCGCAAAGGCGGTGCTTCCCAAAGTGATGGCGCCGTTAAATGTCGTGCCGCTTGAAAATCCAAAGTATGTATCGCCAGATGCAAAAACCGCATCGAATCCGGTGATAGTGGAAGTGGTGCAGAAGCGACCTGCAGTGAGTGGGCTTGCGAAAATAATGCGGTCTGTCAGAAGATCATTCAACCGGATTTTACTTAAGCCGTCTCAACCAGGCAAGCAGAAAGCAAAACCGATTCGTCGGGTGAATATTTCGAATCCTACCAATTTTCAGAAGATAGATATATTTGGTAATTCTACAAATGAAGATGGTTTTAAAGTCTTTCCTCGTCAAGCGGACGTCAATAACAATCGGATTTTCGATCAAGAAAATGAGTACGTTCAATTAACCAAATTGTGATGATCCGGAATGGACGTCGACACGTCCATTCCATCGACCTGCAATCACCTGAGAGGTAGCGCCCGCCCATATCCGTCTAAGCTGATTTACCGATTCGAATTATTCAAGCTAACTAAATTTGTGAGAAAACCATGTGTATTGGACAAGAAATAAGTGCACCGCGTCCCAGCGTTGCAAAAATGCAATTCGCGGATACGTCTGAAGCGCCAGGTGTTTCCAATCTAAATTCGGCAATTTACAGGGGAATGCTTTTCAGCACTTGTTCCGCATCTTCGTCGGCAATTGACCGGATGCGCGGTCCCTCGGACGCCGATGATCGTGTATCGAGGCCGAGGTCCCGCTCAGTCGAGGCGTACAGCAGAGTTGAAAGCACGGATGAGACGGACGGGAGGGTTGAAAGTACCGATGAGGTGGATGGAAAAGTTGGAAAATTGGATATTTCCGAATTTGAAAAAATATACGGCGGCTCCAAGCCGGTTCAGACCGCCGCTGCCGCACCACGCTGGAAAACGCCCGGCAAATCGCCGGCTGCTCCTGCTGCAGGCGCCGAAAGTCAAATGGCGTCGCGGTTGCCGCAGTCATCGGCGTCGCCGTCGGCTGCAAACGACGTTGCGAAAGGCAGCAAAGAGCGCGCGTTAAGCAGCCCGGTACGGACACTAAAGTTCACGGGTAGCAGTTTTAAAAAAGAAGGGGCAACCCAGAAGCCGAAGGCGCAGGAACCGGCAAAACCGGTGAAGCCGGAGGAGCCAAGAGAATCCGCCATCAGCAAGCTTCGGTCTGATGTTTCCAAGGCGGTAAACAGTGTTAAAAATCTGTTTTTGGTAGTGTAAAGGTGACGACGGCTCCGGTAGCCCGGAAGCCTGTGACACAGCCATATCGGCTACGCGTTTTAACTATGTAGCGGTCACTAGATTTGGAAGGAAATTATGTGTAATCCACCAGGAATAGGCGCAAGGAGCGCCGGTGTTTCAACGGCGTCTTTCGGTGCGGCTGCCGACGCGGAGCACAATCGCAGTTCAGTCGGCAAGATGAAATCATTTTTTTCCGGATTGATGACGCTGGCATCGAAAATATTCCACCAAAAAGAGCCGCCGATGAAAGCATAGCGCCGGCGATCAATAGCCGTTTCAGGATTGCTTTCAGAAAGGACACCATCCGGTGTCCTTTCGTCGTTTACGTGCGATCTCTTTCTGAATTTAAGACGCGTCCTATGGAGACCTGTCACCTTTGACACTAACATTCAAATCAAGTTAAGGATGTCTTCAGCCAAACAACATAACCAGCCGGGAAATAGCGATTTCAATCGCGTATTGTGATCCGCTTCATGATGTTGGTTCGTGATTTTCTTGATGCAACGCTTCGGTTTTAGCAGGGTAAATCGTTTTTCCGATGCACCATTGCGATTGGCCGGCACGTCCCTTCGTTTAAAAAGGAGTCATCAATGATGCCACGCATCGGTCAGCCCATGCTCGAATTTGCGCCAGGATTTTTTGTCGGCCAGTCGCCGTCTGCTATCGAAATCCTGTTGATTCAAGCCGGCGATGAAGACATAACCGTATCCATTGCGGTTGACGAAGAGACGACTGTCGAGAAATTTCCTGCCGGCTGGTCCGGTCTGCTGGTGTTGGACCGGGTCGCCTGCGAAGTGATTGAAGGACGTGGCAAATATTGCCTGGCGAATATGGCGATGTTGGCGAAACTGCAGGCCTTCGTGGACGCAGGGCTGGAACCATCCGGCGTCAAAGCCGCCACGCTCAATGCCAGTGCCGACGCCAACACCCGCGACGATGCGCCGCGCCTGATTGCGATACCGGTAGCGGATTCACGGGACACAGGCGACACCCATTGCGGGCGCGCGCTGGAACGCTGCTTCCTGCTGCAGTCGTTCGACCCGAGCCCGGACTTCATCCGCATCGCCGCTGCATTGCGATTCACTGAGTTCTACCAGCTGGTGCGTTTCTTGTTGAAGCAGCCGGCCACCATGACCATGCAGGACTTGAGCGAGCGCTATGGCCTGTCGTATTCCTATTTCCGCAAATTATGCCGTGAGGCCTTCGGCCGCGGCGGCAAGGCCGAATTCCAGCAATGGCGCAATGTGCGCGCCTTGCTCGATATGGTCGACACGGCCGAAACCGGCGGCAGCATGACCGACGTAGCACTGCGCCAGGGTTTCGCTTCTTCTTCCCATTTTTCCGATGCAATGAAAGGCCAGTTCGGCAGGTCGCCGCGGCATTTGACGCGTCCGTTGAGTAAAGAAATCAATGACTTATAAATCAAAAATTTTTCACCGATCGGCTTTGCGCGGCACGCTTGTCTTGCCATTGCTCATGGCGCTGCTGATGGCATTTGCGCCGGCAACGTCGTTCGCCTTCGAAACCGGCGCCACTGCCGCGACCGTTACAAACGGCGCGACCCTCGAAACCGGTGAACCATCCGGCATCGGCTACGTTGCCCGAAAAGACGGCCTTCGGACATTCTTCAATGCCTTATCGGCACGCCTCAAAAAGCCGGTCATCGTCAGCCAGAAAGCATCGCGCAAGCAGATCAGCGGCGATTTCGATTTGGCCAATCCGCAGGCTTTGCTGGAAAGCATCGCCACCAAGATCGGCCTGATCTGGTATCACGACGGCCAAACCATCTACGTCTACGATGCCGCGGAAATCCGCAGTGCAATGGTTGCATCGCCGAACGGATCACTGGCGACGCTCAACGAATTCCTGCGCAAGGCCGGGCTGTACGATCGCCGCTATCCCTTGCGCGATGGCGGCGGCAGCGGCCTGTTTTATGTATCGGGGCCGCCGATCTATGTCGAGCTGGTGGAAAATGCGATGCGCTTTCTCGGCAAGCAACATGGCGGCGATGGCCTGGGCAAACTCAGGATCGAGGTCGTGCGGCTGGAAAACACATTCGTGGTCGACCGTACGCTGAACGTGCGCGACAGCCAGGTAACCGTGCCGGGCATTGCGACGGTGATCGAGCAATTGCTGCGCGATGAGCAAATCGCGGTCGATGTCCGCGTCGAAAATGAATTGACGCCGAATAATGAACCGGCTGAATCCGGGGCGCCGTCATCGCCATCATCACTATTGCCGTCGCAATTGCAACACGCACGCAATAGCACCGACATGCCGCCATTTCCTGCCGACGGCACAGCGCAAATCCAAGCACAAACGCAAACGCAGACACGAACGGTGCTGCCTTATCCGCCGCCGGTAACGACGTTGTTGCCGCCCCGCAATGCAGCGGGCGACCCGAAAAAAATCCGCGTCATCGCCTATCGCGACACTAACAGCCTGTTAATTCGCGGCACCCAGGAGCAAGTCGATTTCATCAAGCATCTGATCGGCAAGCTGGACATCGCAAAACGGCACATCGAGCTGTCGCTGTGGATCATCGATCTGAAGAAGGGCGATCTGGAGCAGTTGGGCGTGAACTGGAGCGGCGGCGTTTCGATGAAAAACGCGCCGGTCGGCGCTACCTTCAATAACGCCATCAGCACGCTCGATGGCGCCAGTTTTGTGGCCGCGATCACTGCCCTGGAAAATAATGAGCAATCGCGCATTGTGTCGCGTCCGGTGGTGCTGACGCAAGAAAACGTGCCGGCGCTGTTCGACAATAATCAGACGGTTTACACCAAGCTGTTGGCCGAACGCATGGTTCAAATGGAGAAAGTCACCTTCGGCACCATGATCAGCGTCCTGCCGCGTTTTGCACAGGATGACGAAATAGAAATGTCGCTGACCATTGAAGACGGCAGCCAGTTGGGCGGCGATCACCAGGCCGGCAGCGACATCAACGTGTCGCGCACCCACATCAGCACCGTGGCGCGAGTGCCGAAAGGCATGAGCCTGCTGATCGGCGGTTATACCCGCGACGTCAGCACGGACACCGTCAGCAAGATTCCGCTGCTGGGCGATTTGCCGGGCATCGGCGGCCTGTTCCGGTCGCGCAAGGTGAAACAAGACAGCCTGGTCCGGGTATTTTTGATCCAGCCGAAACAGATTCAAGAAGCGCTGCGGCGCGACGCCAGCGATCTGAGCGAGGAGATACTGTCGCAACCTTCCGGCAATGCGCAACAAAAGCTGTTGCGCGATTATATGGAGCGAAAAAATGGAGATCAATAATCGCTCGATGTCGATCTCGCCGGTTAAGACACAGGTCCGCACGGCGACTGCAGCCGAAGACAAAAAGCAAAGCGCCCATAAGGGCGTCAGCCAGAAAGAAATCAAGCATCAGATCTCCCGGCAGGAGCAGGGCAATGCGGCCGCAGCCGGCGCTGCCGCCGATGCGGTCGCCGTAGAGGATATGAGCCCGGCGGCGCAACTGCAAAGCTTTATCGAAGCCAGCGACAATATGGCGATACTGGCGAGACAATTCGGCCGCCGGGATTTCGATAAGAAGGCCAATCAGTCCAGCGATAATTTCGAACGTGTTCTCGACGAAGAAGCGGAACCCAAGGCGCAGCAGGTGTTTCGGGTGGCCGGCACCAAGGACATTTCGGGCGAAGATCTGCTGCGTCAGGCGCGCGGCCTGTTCCCCGACGATACCGATTTGATCATCGTATTGCGCCAGTTGCTGCGCCGCCGGCAGATGGATGCCGTGGTGCGGGCGCGGCTGCAAAAAGCCCTGGCGCAAGCCGAAAGCGAAGCGCCGCCGCGCGCCTTGAAAGCCGGTATCAATATTGCGCTCAAGGCGCGTCTGTTCGGCGCCAAACTGGCGCTGAGCGCGATGCTGCTGCGCGCCAGCTACCGGCAATTCCTGGAAAGCGAAGAGCCGGAAGTGGTGATATACGAAGAATGGATTACCGGTTACGGTCACCAGCGGCGCGCGTTGGTCATGGAATTTCTGGAGAGCGCGCTGGTGGCCGACATGCTGGCGCAAGACCCGAGCTGTTCCCGCATCGAATTCGGCAATCTGCTGGGAAAACTCAATCAAATGAAGCTGCTGCGGTCGTCCGAAGCCTTGTTTATCGACAGTGTGCTCAACGACAAGGTGATCGGCGCGCATAACAACAGCGAAGCCGATTGGCTGGTATTCATGCTGGCGCTGATGCAGTCGCCGCAAGAGCTGGACGCGTTGCTGTCGGATACGGTGGGCGAACAGATTTTTCTGTCGTCGCATGCGGTGCGTTCGCAACTGCTGCAGGCGATACGCCATGCCTGCAAAGCCTTGCCGACGGCCTTGTTTGTCGATCAGGAAGCGGCCGGCTCACTGTGGGAGCGTTTCGACCAACTGGCAGCCGTTGCCTATCGCCATGAATTGATCGAATTCAGGCGCCTCAGTGCCGCTGCCGGCCGGCCGGAGCGCTGATCATGTTCAATAAATTCATGGGCAACGTCGCCGCACGTCCCGAGCTGATGATTCTGGCACTGATGATCACCATCATCGCCATGCTGGTGATCCCGTTGCCGACGATCCTGGTCGATTTCCTGATCGGCGTGAATATCGTGATTGCGATCCTGGTATTCATGGGCTCGTTTTATATCGAACGGGTGCTGCAGTTTTCTGCGTTCCCGTCGATCCTGTTGATTACCACGCTGTTCCGCCTGGCCTTGTCGATCAGCACCAGCCGGCTGATTCTGATCGAAGCCGATGCCGGCGAAATCATCGCCAGCTTCGGACAGTTCGTGATCGGCGACAGCCTGGCGGTCGGCTTCGTGATTTTCTCGATCGTCACGATCGTGCAATTCATTGTGATTACCAAAGGTTCCGAGCGCGTGGCCGAAGTCGCGGCGCGCTTTTCGCTGGACGGCATGCCCGGCAAGCAGATGAGCATCGATTCCGATCTGAAGGCCGAGATCATCAATGCCGAAGGCGCGCGCGAACGGCGTAGCGTGCTGGAGCGCGAAAGCCAGTTATTCGGCTCTTTCGACGGTTCGATGAAATTCATCAAGGGCGACGCCATCGCCGGC
>DASYCG010000101.1:0-34496 GCA_036500325.1 Herbaspirillum sp.
GCTACAAGGCAGAGCGGCCTTATCTGCGCATGACGCCGCAACCGAATAAATAGAAACAGCAAAATAAAAAAACGCCCCGAATTTCAAAGTTCGGGGCGTTTTCCATGTGCGTCCATGCCGCTGATTGCGGGAAAATTTGCGGGTAAATGCGTGCTCAGGCGTGTTTCAGATAACGCGCCACATCGCGCGCAAAGTAAGTCAGAATGCCGTCCGCGCCGGCGCGCTTGAACGCCAGCATCACTTCCATTACCGTTTTGTCGTGATCCAGCCAGCCGTTTTGCGCCGCTGCCTTGATCATCGCGTATTCGCCGCTGACCTGGTAAGCAAAGGTCGGCACCCGGAACTCGTCTTTAACACGCCGTACGATATCGAGATACGGCATGCCCGGCTTGACCATTACCATGTCCGCGCCCTCGGCCAGATCCAGCGCAACTTCACGCAAGGCCTCGTTGCTGTTGGCGGGATCCATTTGATAGTTGCTCTTGTTGCTTTTACCCAGATTCGCCGAAGAACCGACGGCATCGCGGAATGGGCCATAAAATGCCGACGCGTATTTGGCCGAATACGCCATGATCCGGGTGTGGATAAAGCCATGCGTTTCCAGCGCCGAGCGAATGGCGCCGATGCGGCCGTCCATCATGTCCGAAGGCGCAACGATGTCGACGCCTGCCGCAGCGTGCGTCAGCGCTTGCTGTACCAGCAGTCTGCAGGTTTCATCGTTCATCACATAACCGCTGGCATCCAGTACGCCGTCCTGGCCATGGCTGGTGTAAGGGTCGAGCGCGACATCGGTGAGGATGCCCAATTCGGGAAAACGTTGCTTCAGCTCGCGCACGGCATGCGGCACCAGCCCGTGCGGATTACTGGCTTCAATACCGTCCGGCGTTTTCAGCCCGGCATCGATGACCGGGAACAAGGCCAGCACTGGAATCCCCAGTGCCACGCATTCTTCGGCAACCGGCAACAGCAAATCCAGTGACAGGCGTTCCACGCCAGGCATGGACGCCACCGTCTCGCGGCGATTTTTGCCTTCCAATACAAACACCGGATAAATCAGATCGGCTGCCGTAAGGACGTTTTCTCGCATCATGGCGCGCGAAAACGCATCCTTGCGCATGCGGCGCATACGGATGGCGGGAAATTGAGCAGCAGGTTTTGGGTATGAAATCATGACGATGATTATAAAGTTTCGGAAGCGAAGCGTGTGATGGTCCCGCAAAAACGCCGTAAATTCAAAATATTTCTAAAAAGCAAGAACTTTTGCCGTGAGCTGGCGTTCCTATGCTCAGGTGTTTGACGCCTCCGCGCCATGCTCATCCCTCATGGCGCGGTTCGTGTCCATTGACACGGCTTAACCCTGCGGAGCCGGTCTCCGCAGGGTTTTTTTACGCCTTAGTCCTCTGCGACGTCTGCCGCAGGCGCTTCAGATTGGGGCTGATCCAGCCCGGTCAGTGCCAGGATGCGTTCATCCGCCTCTTCCAGGCCGGTGCGCTTGAGCGCCGAAAACAACTGCGCGGTAAAGGGAAACGGTACGCCGTTCTCGTCGACATAACTGGACAGCACCGTATGCGCCATCCGCAACGCATTGGCCTGCTCATTGCGGTTGAGTTTATCGGCCTTGCTTAAAATACAATGCAGCGGTTTCCCTGTGGGCGCAAACCACTCGATCATCTGGATATCCAGATCGGTGAACGGACGGCGGGAATCGACAATCAGCACCAATGCCGCTAATTGATCGCGGCGGCGGACGTAATCGCCCAACAATTCCTGCCAGTGCAATTTGGCCGTGCCGGACACCTCGGCGTAACCGTAACCCGGAAGATCGACCAATAATGCGCGAATTTCATCGACTTTGGTCTCATCCTTCCGATGTTGGCCGACATGGGCGCCGCCGATCGAGAAATAATTGATGTGCTGGGTGCGGCCGGGCGTTTTAGATGCAAAAGCCAGTTTTTTCTGATTGCAGAGGATATTGATGGCGGTCGACTTGCCGGCATTGGAACGACCTGCAAAAGCAACTTCAGGCACGTTGAGTTTTGGCAGGTCGCGCAAATGATTGACCGTAGTAAAGAAGCGGGCTTGCCAAAGTAGGGACATAGATTCAGTAGAAAATGCGATGCGGGGGGGCGAAAATGCCGGAAAGCTATTGTACAATAAGGGGTTATAGCTTGTTGACTTGCTTAAGCGTTGCTAAATCACTTGAAGCGGGAACAAGAGGGGAACAGTGGCAGCAATAAAGCACTGCATCGCCGCCGCCGGCAGAATTTTATTATCAAGTCTTAGGGTGTTTGAATGAACCGTGCCATTTCGCCATTTCTGAAATCCTTGCTGATCGCATTGATTGCTTTTTCGTCCACTACTTATGCTGTTGCAGCCGATGCGCCAGCCGCTCCGGCCGCTCCGGCCGCTCCGGCCGCTCCGGCCAAAGCCGATCCCGCCAAAGGTGAGGCCTTATTCACCAATGGCGATGCGGGCCGCAACATCACCGCTTGTATCTCTTGCCACGGTGCTGCCGGCAATTCGACCATTGTGCAGAACCCGCGCCTGGCAGGCCAAAGCGAAGCCTACCTTACCAAGGAACTCAACAATTTCAAGACAGCCGATCGCAGCAATCCGATCATGTCGCCTATGGCAAAACTGCTGACCGACGAGGACATCAAAAATCTCGCTGCCTATCTGAGCGTGCAAGTGCCTAAATCGGATGCGGCGAAAAGCGCTGCGACACTGGATCTCGGCAAACAGATTTATCGCGGCGGTATCGCCGACAAGAACGTGCCGGCTTGCGCCGCTTGCCATGGCCCGAACGGCGCCGGTATCCCAGCGCAATATCCGCGTCTGGCCGGTCAGCATCAGGATTACACCGCTGCCGAGTTGACCGACTTCCGTCAAGGCACGCGTAACAATAGCGTGCCGATGACGATGATTGCATCGCGTTTATCCGACAATGAAATCAAGGCAGTGTCGGATTACATCGCCGGACTTAAGTAAAAAAAAGTAAATAATAATTGGAGGGGGTGGCTAGTCAGCCACCCCTTTTTTCATTTTTTAATCAGGCGCACAGAAGTTTATGAGCGAAGTTGTTAGCACCGCAGGCATCGAACTGAAAACCAAACGGCGCTGGCTTGCGCACGCAGTCGAGCTGATTTCGTCGATGCGTTTTGCGATCAGCTTGTTGACCCTGATCGCCACCGCCTCCGTGATCGGCACCGTTCTCAAGCAAAACGAGCCGATGACCAATTATGTGAATCAGTTCGGTCCGTTCTGGTTCGACATCTTCGGCAAGCTCGGCTTGTACGCGGTGTATTCAACCTGGTGGTTTCTGTTGATCATGACGTTCCTGGTGGCGTCGACCTCGTTATGCATCTGGCGCAACGCGCCGAAGATGATCAAGGACATGCGCAGCTGGAAAGTAAATGTACGCGAACAATCGCTGCGCAATTTCCATCACAAGGCCGAATGGAGCGTTGCTGCTGCGCCGGCAGTATTGGCCAAGGATTTGATGGCGCGCATCGCCAACAAGGGCTACCGCATCCGCCTCGTCGAAAAAGAGCAGGCCATCCTGATTACCGCCAAACAGGGCGCGGCAAACAAATGGGGTTACATCTTCGCGCACAGTGCAATCATCATTATCTGCATCGGCGGTCTGCTCGATTCCAACTTGCCGATCCGGATCCAGCAATGGGTCGGCGGTAAAACGCCTTTTTCCGGCAGCGGCCTGATCGCAGACATCGCGCCGGAACATCGGCTGTCGATTTCCAATCCGACCTTCCGCGGCAACACATTGATCCCGGAAGGATCTGCCAGCAGCACTGCCATCATCCCCGAGCAGAACGGCGTATTGATCCAAGACCTGCCGTTCACTATCCAGCTCAAGCGTTTCATCATCGACTTCTATTCGACCGGCATGCCCAAGCTGTTCGCCAGCGAAGTCGTGCTGCAGGATCACAAGACCGGCGAGATCATGACCGGCACCATCAAGGTCAACCAGCCATTGTTCTTCGACGGCATCGCGTTATACCAATCGAGCTTCGAAGACGGCGGCAGCAAGCTCAAACTGGCGGCATATCCAATGCAGGGCGCAAACATCCAGAGCACGCCGCTGGATGGTGTGGTCAATGAAAGCACGCCGCTGGCCAAAGACAGCGACTACACCGTCGAATGGAGCGGTTTCCGCCCGTTCAACGTCGAAGATCTCAGCAAGGCCGGCAGCGCGACTGGCGGCGAGGGCGGTGCTCAGGACGTGCGCGCCGTCAACAAGAGCCTCAATAGCCGGTTGTCCAAAGATCTGTCCGACCATCTCGGGTCCGGCGCCAAAAGCGCCAATAACAAAGATTTGAAAAATGTCGGCCCCAGCGTGCAATACAAGCTGCGTGACAAAACCGGCCAGGCGCGTGAATATCTGAATTACATGATGCCGATCGAAATGGATGGTGTTTATGTCTTCCTCGCCGGCATGCGCGACAATCCGGGCGATCAGTTCCGCTATTTGCGTATTCCCGTCGACGATAACGGTTCGGTCGATGAATGGATGCGCCTGCGCGCCGCGCTGACAGACCCGCAATTGCGCGCCGAAGCGGCCCATCGTTATGCGCAGCGGGCAATGCGGGATAATCGAGACGGCATCGACACCTTGCGTCAGCAACTTCAGCAATCCGCCCAAAAGGGATTGGACTTATTTGCCGGCGACGGCAAGATGGCCGGTTATCTTGCCGTCTCCAAATTTCTGGAAAAGGTCCCGGTCGCCGAGCAGGAACGCGCAGCCGATATATTCATTAAGATTCTCAATGGCAGCCTATGGGATTTGTGGCAGGCGGCACGGGAAAAGGCGGGGCTGAAGGCGCTGGAGCCGTCCGATCAGCATGCACGTTTCGTGCAGGTCGCCAGCAATGCGCTGTCGGACGCCAGCTTCTACGGCGCGCCGGTTTATCTGCAATTGCGCGACTTTCAGGAAATCAAGGCGTCGGTGCTGCAACTGACGCGTTCACCGGGCAAAAAAGTGGTGTATCTGGGTTGCCTGTTCCTGGTGCTGGGCGTATTTTCGATGTTGTGGATTCGCGAGCGCCGGGTCTGGGTCTGGCTTCGGTCCGATGGCAGCGGCAATACCCACGCATTAATGGCAATGAGTTCGCAACGCAAGACGCTGGACTTCGAAAAAGAATTTGAATCGCTGAAAGCGAAATTGACACAATCGGCGTAAGCTCCCGGCAATCGTCGTCAAGCGTTGCAGGAAATCGGAGAAATGATGGAATTAACACAAACTTACGTCCCGGATCAGGGATTTTTCAAGCGCCTCGGCGCAGTGGACTGGCTGTACGGCGCGGCGCTGTTGGCGGCCTCGCTGTTCGGGTTGTATCGCTATGGCAATTTCATGGACTACTACGAAAAAGCGGTCCTGTTTTTGGCTGCGCCGGTGTTTGCCTTGCTCGGATGGAACTGGAAATCGGTGCGCTGGCTGATGGCTGTGCTGGCAATTCTTTCGTTGTCGGCGATCGCCATGTACGGCGGTTCGCTGCAGGCGGCGGACCAAAAATTCTTCTTGAAATATCTGCTGTCCAGCCAGTCTGCGGTTCTGTGGATGAGCGTGTTTTTCGTCCTGTCGACGCTGTTTTACTGGGGCGGCATGATCGCACGTTCGAATACCGGTTTCTCGATCGGTTCCAAGCTGTGCTGGGCCGGCGTGATCTTCGGTTTTACCGGCATGCTGGTGCGCTGGTACGAATCCTATCTGATCGGCGCCGACGTTGGCCATATCCCTATTTCGAATCTGTATGAAGTGTTCATTCTGTTCTGCATGATCACGGCGCTGTTCTATCTGTACTACGAAGCGCATTACAAAACCCGTCAATTAGGCGCGTTCGTGATGCTGGTGATCACGGCGGCAGTCGGTTTTCTGTTCTGGTACACCATTGCGCGCGATGCTTCCGAAATTCAGCCGCTGGTGCCCGCATTGCAAAGCTGGTGGATGAAAATCCACGTGCCGGCCAACTTCATCGGCTACGGCACGTTCTCGCTGGCGGCGATGGTCGGCATGGCGTATCTCCTGAAATCCAAAGGTTATCTGGTGGATCGCCTGCCGTCGCTGGAAGTGCTGGATGACTTGATGTACAAGTCGATCGCAGTCGGTTTCACATTTTTCACGATTGCGACCATCCTGGGCGCATTGTGGGCCGCCGAAGCATGGGGCGGCTACTGGTCGTGGGATCCAAAAGAAACCTGGGCTCTGATCGTCTGGCTGAATTATGCGGCATGGTTGCACATGCGCCTGATGAAAGGCCTGCGCGGCCAGGTAGCTGCATGGTGGGCCTTGATCGGCCTGCTGGTGACGACGTTTGCTTTCCTCGGTGTCAATATGTTCTTGTCCGGCTTGCATTCGTACGGAGAACTGTGACATGACGCCTGCGCTGTCTTGAGCGCAGGCGTCTGTCGCAGCTGCAGCGTAACCGCAGCCGCATCCGCTAACACGCGTTCTGGCCCCCCGTATCGTAGGAAATGACCTCTTTCAATCCGCTAACCGTGCGCGCATTCGTCGCGCATCAACAACTCCAGCGAAAAACGCGAGCGCGCTTCAGGGTCGCTACCGGGATACTGCTGTCGTTGTTGTTGCATGGCGGCTTGCTTTGGTATGTGTTGTCGGTTGCGCCGCCGCCGGTCAAGCAAGGCACTACTTCGGCGATAGACGCGCCGCTGATGATCACCCTGCAGCAGAGCAAACCGGTCCCTTCCGCCAACGCGCCATCGCCAAATCCGCCGGAACCGGTCCGTAGCAGCAAGGCGCCGGCGCCGCGCCCGCAAAAAGCGGTTAAACGCACTGAAACGAAACCCACGCCACGGCCGACTGCACCGCGGCTGCCGGAGGCGCCAAGCGCTACGCCGAAGCCGCCTGCCGCCGATATAAGCTCGATGTTAAACGCGGCCCGCGCGCGCCGTCAGCAGGCCGAACAGAGCGAATCCAGCGACGACGTCGTCGCGCAAGAAAGCAACAAGCCGCCGTCCGGGAATGAAATTGCGCAAGCCAATATCGATTTTTCACGACATAAGAGCGATGGCGCCGGCGGCGTATTCCAGATAATAAGCGTCGGACCGCGCATGGGGTATTTCCGGTTCATCGGCTGGACCGGCGAGCCGAGCAATAACACGCGGAGAAGTTTCACCGTCGATGCAGGTTTGGGCGGCGATGTTCAAATGGCGATCATCGTCCGCATGATCGAGATGATTCGCGAGCATTACAAAGACAAGTTTCAATGGGATTCGCGGCGCGTAGGCCGCGTTGTCTGGCTATCTGCGCGCAAGGCAGACGAACCGGGTTTGCGTGAATTTCTGAAGCAGGAGTTTTTCGAAGACCAGCATTAGGAAGCGCTGATTAAACGTAGCTGGCGGCCCAATCTACGGATTGCGATGCTCACCGTACTAAAGTACGGCTCCGCGTCTTAATCCATAGCTTGAACCGCCAGCTACGCTTACTCAGAGCTTCCTTACTAAAAAATCAATCCGCTCAGCGATGCTCTTCGCGCGGCTCGCGCGACAATAATCGCGCCACCATTTCAGCCACCGGCAAGCCATCGAACAGCGCGCTGGCTACCGCATCGGTGATCGGCATTTCAATACCATGCTGCAGTGCCAGTGCCCGCACCGCTTTCGCGCAACGCACACCTTCGGCCACATGCCCCAACTCGGCTTCGATCGCAGGCAAGGCCTTACCTTGTGCCAGGCCGAGGCCGACCTTGCGGTTGCGTGACAGATCGCCGGTACAGGTCAGGATCAAATCGCCCACGCCGGACAAACCCATGAATGTTTCGACCCGGCCGCCCAGCGCAACGCCGAAGCGCGTGATTTCTGCCAGGCCGCGTGTAATAAGCGCCGCGCGGGCATTCAAGCCCAGAGCCAATCCATCCGCCGCGCCGGTCGCGATCGCCAGAATATTCTTTACCGCGCCGCCGACTTCCACGCCGATCAGGTCGTCGCTGGAATAAATCCGCAGGCGATCGCCGTGCACTGCGTCGACCACGCGTTCGCACAAGGCCGCATCGGTGCTCGCAATGGTCAATGCGCAGGGCAGGCCGCGCGCCACTTCCTGGGCAAATGACGGACCGGACAAGGCGCCCGCGGAAATATGCTCGCCCAATACTTCGCGCACGATCTGATGCGGCAGTAAACGGGTTTCCTGTTCCAGCCCCTTGCAAAGCCAGACCAGATTCGGAATGGCATAGCCGCGCAATTGTTCGCTGATGGCGCGCAAGCCCGATACCGATGAAGCGACAATCAGCAAGGCCTCTTGATTCGGGACATTCATATGCGCCAATGCAGCATCGAAATCGGCGCTGCATTGCAAAGCTGCCGGCAGCGTAAAGCCTGGCAGATACAACTTGTTTTCGCGCTCGCTTTGCATCGCGTCGAGTACGGCGCGGTTACGGCCCCACAGCAGGACTCGATGCCGTTTGGCCAGCGCCATTGCCAGCGCGGTGCCCCAGGCGCCTGCGCCGAGAATGGTGATGTTCATCGTGGAAATGGCTTCACTAATTCGTCACCTCGGCGGTCCCGCATGGGTCAGCCGCCCCAGACTTCGGACATTTTGACATAGCCGGCCTGACCGTCGCGGTGCTTCACTTTCAGCCAGCCGGATGCAGTCGGTTCGGTCACTTCCAGCAAGACATTTTTGTCGGCGCTGAAGACGATTGGGCTGGTATCTTGCGCTGCAGCGCGTATTTTTGCGTTGGCGGCGGTGACCACGACGTTATGTTTGGCCACCAGCATTTTGGATTCGACCCAGGACAAGCTGCCGGCCGAGTCGCGTACTTTGCTCCAGTCGCCATAGGTGAGTACCACTTCAACCGGCATGCCGCGCGGCGCGACAAAAACGCGGCGTCCCTTTTGGGAGGGCGCGTCATACATGACGGCCGGCGCGGCGCCGACCGTTTTGTAATCGAGAGCATGCGCGCTGAAACTGGCGCAGGCGCTCGCCAGCAAAAATGCCGAGGCCAAAAGACGGCGCACCAGACATGTGGATTTCATGCGTGAGTCTCCTTCACATAGCCCTTCCGATTTCCTGGGGTCATCAGTTGATGCTGTTGGATGCCGGCACGACAGTGCTGTCGGTTTGTTTTTCGAGTGCCGCAGCAGCCTGTGCTTCCAGGCGCTGCTGATAGAAAGCCTCGAAATTGACTTCGCTCAGATGGATCGGCGGGAAACCCGAACGATTCAGCAAGTCGGCGATGTTCGCGCGCAAATAGGGGAACACGATGTTTGGGCAGGCAAT
Organism: Herbaspirillum sp.; assembly: GCA_036500325.1. Lineage (GTDB taxonomy): Bacteria > Pseudomonadota > Gammaproteobacteria > Burkholderiales > Burkholderiaceae_D > Herbaspirillum. Next base: position 9,254 of record DASYCG010000101.1, read on the forward strand.
GCCCAGCAGTGGATCGAGTTGTTCGGTCGGGATATTGCGGATTTCAAAAATGCCGGCTTGTTTGCCTTCCACCAGAAAGGCGACCTTTTCGCCGATCTTCGCGGTGACTGTTGCGGTGACGGTCGATTCGAAGACGCCATCGGCCAGTGGAACCGCGCCGACATCCAGCGCTACTTCGATATTAGGCGCTGCCTGCTCCAGGAAAATCGCCGGGGAGTTCGGTTGTTCCAGCGACAGATCTTTCAGATAAACGCGCTGAATCTGAAATACGGGTTGCGCTGCCTGCTGCTGCTTTTCGTCTGACATGGATATTTCCGTTAAGAGATGAATTAAAGATTATTGCGAAATCAATCTGCAATAATTAATCTGTAATAAGTTGTTAAGAATGCAGCAGCGGATCGAGCTTGCCTGCCCTGTCCAATGCATTCAGATCGTCATAGCCGCCGACATGGAAGCTGTCGACGTAAATTTGCGGAACAGTGCGCCGGCCGGTTTTCTGCATCATGATTTCGCGTTGCGACGGGTCGAGATCGATCCGGATTTTTTCAATCTCCGTAACCCCTTTTTGCGTCAACAGGCGTTCCGCCATCGTGCAATACGGGCAGCTACCGGTGCAATACATGATGAGTTTGGGCGCGCTCATTATGCGGCACTCTTGGCGATAACCGCCTTGCCGCCGACGACTACAGGCAAAGACTGGGCCTGCCAGGCGGCCATGCCGCCGGTCAGTCCGAACACTTCGGCGAAGCCGGCTTTGGCCAGCGTGGACGCTGCCTTGGCCGACTGGGTGCCGGTTTGGCAGACCACCAATACGTTGCGGGTCTTGAGCTTTTCCAGTTCGCCGACGCGTTTGGCCAGATCCTTGGCCGGAATATTCCTGGCTTCGCGAATATGGCCGCTGGCGAATTGCGCTTCGTCGCGTACGTCGATAATGATGGTTTTGTTCTGATTGATCAGTTGGGTGGCTTGCAGCAGGCTCAGCTTATTGCCGCGTTGTTGCAGAAGGGGTAAAAGCAGCGCGCCGCCGGACAAAATGGCCAGTCCGATCAGAAAAATATTGTCGATAATGAATTTCACGGGATTCCAATGGTTTTATACAATCCCAGCATTATAAAATAGAAGCGGGATTGCTATTTAATTCCCTGACAACTAATTCGAACCAGCGACGGGTAATGACGTCTCTAATTAACGTAAGCAACGTAAGTAATCGTTAATCCGCGCTAATTTACGCGTATTTCACCAATATCGACCGAACCAAGGGTAATCCGGGAATGAATCCAGAGCGGCCCAGGATTTTGACGGTATTGATGAAATGCGCTGTGCATACAGCTTAGCGGCCCGAATAGATTGAATAGCGATCAAATGGCGCCGTTTTTTAACCGATTTCATCAACTTATTATCTATTAACCTTCTCTTAACCTAACCTGAATTTGATCATGTATAAAATCGTATTTATGCGTCACGGCGAATCCACCTGGAATCTGGCAAACCGGTTTACCGGCTGGGTCGACGTCGATTTGACGGAACAAGGCGTGGCCGAAGCCCGGCACGCGGGCAAATTGCTGAAAGAAGCCGGATTCACCTTCGACATGGCCTACACATCGGTACTCAAACGCGCGATTCGCACGCTCTGGACTACGCTGGATGAAATGGATCTGATGTATCTGCCGGTGATCAACGATTGGCGTTTGAACGAACGTCATTACGGCGCGCTGCAAGGTCTGAACAAGGCCGAGACCGCCGCTAAATTTGGGGAAGAGCAAGTCATGATCTGGCGCCGCAGCTACGATACCCCGCCTGACGCGCTGGCGCCGACCGACCCGCGCGCCTCTTTCGACGATCCGCGTTACGCGCACCTGAAACGCGAAGAGATCCCGCTGACCGAATGCCTGAAAGACACCGTGGCCCGTGTCATGCCGGCCTGGAACGATTCCATTGCGCCTGCCATCAAGGCCGGCAGGAAAATCATCATTTCGGCCCACGGCAATAGCCTGCGCGCGTTGATCAAATCGCTGAACAACATCAGCGATGCGGACATCGTCGATGTGAATGTGCCGAACGGCCAGCCCCTGGTCTACGAACTGGATGCCGATCTGAAACCGATCCGCAGCTACTATCTGGGCGACCAGGAAGCCATCAAAGCAGCGTTGGCGGCAGTCGCCAATCAGGGAAAAGCCAAATAAATATCCTGCGCAGCAACTGTATTCGCACCTGTGCCGGCACACGGTCGACGAGCTTGCCGGTCCTGGTCGCGCTGATGCTGGCGCTGGTATCGGCATCAAGCATGCCGCTACCGGCGCGGGCGGAATCCAAATCCCAGTCTCGGCAGCCGATCACCGAGCGCAGCAAGCAAAAGCAGGCGGCTGAACGGCAGCGCGAAGATTTGCAGCAAAAGCTTAATCAGCTCAATCGCGATATCGACCGCACCGAAGCGGCCAAAGGCAACGCCGCCGATGCCCTGGCCGAGTCCGAAAGCGCCATTTCCAAGGCCAACCGCTCGTTGCGCGACCTGTCCGAAGAGCAGAAGCAATCGGAAGCCAAGCTCGCGCAACTGGTGCAGCAACAGGATGCATTGAGCGGCGTGGTCAACGTGCAGCAGGCGCAATTGTCGAAACTGATGCAGCAGCAATACGTTGCCGGCAACGAAGACAGAATCAAGCTGCTGCTGTCCGGCGATAATCCGAATCGCATCAATCGCGATCTGCAGTACATGGGCTACGTGTCGCAAGCGCAGGCCAAGCTGATCGAAACGCTGCGTGCGAATCTGCAGGCGGTCAGGGATAACAAGGCCAAGACGCAGAACGCCAAATTCGAGCTGGAAGAAATTGCCGGCGAACAACGCGATCAAAAAACCGTCCTGGAGCAGGAAAAAGCAAAACGTGCCACATTACTGTCGCAGCTTTCGACGAAATTGACGTCGCAGCGCAAGGAGGCAGGCAATATCGAGCGCGATGGCCAGCGTTTGTCGGTTTTGGTCGATAAATTGCAAGCCTTGATCGAAGCGCAGAAAAAGGCCGACGCCGCCGCGCGCGAACGGCGTCAACAGGCATTACAGGAAAAAGCCCGGGCCCGCGCGGCAGAGCGCGAGCGCCTGGCAGCATTGAACAAAACGCATGCGCCGGCGTCAGCATCGAATGCCAAACCGTCGCCGGCGGACGCCATCGACAACGATGAACCGCCGCCGCAATCCGAAGCGGACACGGCGGCGCTGGCGCCGGACGATAATTTCGGCCAGTCGTTCGTCAGCCTGCGCGGCAAATTGCGCATGCCGCTGCGAGGCGAACTGGTGGGCAAATTCGGTGGCAAGCGCGGCAATGGACCGACCTGGAAAGGCTGGTTTATCCGGGCGGCGGAAGGCAGTGAAGTCAGGGCGGTGGCGGCGGGGCGTGTGGTCTATGCCGATTGGTTGCGCGGTTTCGGCAATCTGATCATCGTTGACCACGGCAAGCAATATATGACAATCTACGGCAACAATCAGGCGGTTCTGAAACGGGCCGGCGATTTGGTGAAAGCCGGCGACGTCATTGCCAGCGCAGGTAATAGCGGCGGTAATGAACAATCGGGTTTATACTTCGAAATGCGGCATGAAGGCCGCGCGTTCGACCCGCTCGGGTGGGTAACTACTAGGTGAAAAATGGGTAGCAAATTCAAGAACTTCAGTCTGATCAGTTTGGGCTTGATGGCCGGTATCGGCGTCACGATGCAGTTCGACGCAATTGCACAAAAAAATTTGACGGCGGCGCCTCTGCCGCTTGAAGAACTCAGGCAGCTGACGGATGTTTTCGGCCTGATCAAAACCGACTACGTGGAGCCGGTCGAAGACAAGAAGTTACTGACCGAAGCTATTTCCGGCATGGTAGCGTCGCTCGATCCGCATTCCGCCTACCTGGATAAAAAGGCCTTCAAAGAGCTGAAAGAAGGCACGCAGGGTAAATTCGTCGGCCTCGGCATCGAAGTCGGCATGGAAGACGGCTACGTCAAAGTGATCTCGCCGATCGAAGATTCGCCTGCTTATCGCGCAGGTCTGAAAGCCGGCGATCTGATCACCCGCCTCGATACCACACCGGTAAAGGGTTTGACGCTGGATGAAGCGGTCAAAAAGATGCGCGGCGAGCCGAATACCAAGATTACGCTGACGATCGCTCGCAAGAATGAAGACAAGCCGCTGGTGGTTACCGTTACGCGCCAGGAAATCCGGGTGCAGAGCGTTAAATCGAAAGTGGTCGAGCCGGGTTACGCCTGGATCCGCGTCACCCAGTTCCAGGACCGCACGGTTGAAGATCTGGCGACCAAAATCGCTGCCATCTATGCACAGGAACCGAATCTTAAAGGCCTGATTCTGGATTTGCGTAACGATCCGGGCGGTGTCCTGCCTGGCGCCATCGGTGTGGCGGGTGCATTCCTGCCGAAAGACGCCGCAGTGGTATCCACCAACGGCCAATTGGAATCATCCAAGCAGATTTTCTACGCAAAACGTGAATTCTATTCGACCGGCTCCGGCAGCGGCGACGCATTGGCGAAATTGCCCGATGGAATCAAAAAGGTGCCGATGGTTGTCCTGGTCAATGCCGGTTCGGCTTCGGCTTCGGAAATCGTCGCCGGTGCGTTGCAGGATTACAAGCGCGCTGTCGTAATGGGTACGCAATCGTTCGGCAAGGGCTCGGTGCAGTCGGTTATTTCGTTGCCGCCGGACAAGCAAACCGCCGTCAAGTTGACCACAGCGCGTTATTACACGCCGAATGGCCGTTCGATCCAGGCCAAGGGTATCGTGCCGGACGTGATGGTTGACGAATATGCCGATGGCGATGGTCTGAACGGTTTCCGTTTGCATGAGTCCGATCTGACCAAGCATCTGAGCAACGATAAAGACAAGGACGCCAATATCGTCAAGCCGGTGACCGCCGCCGATCCGGAAGAAGAGCAGCGTCTTGCCGCCATCGAGAAGAAGCGCAAGCCTATGGAATTCGGCAGTGCGGATGACTTCCAGCTGGCGCAGGCGCTCAATCAACTGAAGGGCCAGCCGGTCAAGGTATCCCAGGTGAAACCGGAAGTGCGTTCCGAAGGCGAGAAAGACGACAAGCCGATCAAGGAACAAAAGCTGGAAGAAAAGAAAATCGACAAGAAAAATGAAAAAACAAACGACAAACCCAAGGACGATAAGAAATAATCGTTCGCAGTGAATCAGGGGCCGCATCACTGCGGCCTTTTTTTTTCGACCTTCGTAATTTGCACTCATGAACGATAACCAATTGCTCCGTTATTCGCGGCATATCCTGCTCGATGAAATCGACATCGCGGGGCAGCAACGCCTGCTGGATGCGAATGCGCTGATCATCGGCGCGGGAGGGCTGGGCTCGCCAGCGGCGCTGTATCTGGCCGCCGCGGGCATCGGCAGCATCACCCTGGTCGACGACGATCAGGTCGACCTGACCAATTTGCAGCGCCAGATCATGCATACGGGCGCGCGGGTCGGCATGCTGAAAGTCGATTCCGGCCGCACAGCCTTGCAACAGATCAACGACGAGGTGAATGTCGTCACCGTTGCCAGGCGGGTAGCGGGCGAGGAGCTGTCGGCGCTGGTAGCCGGTGCTACGGTGGTATTGGACTGCAGCGACAACTTTGCGACGCGCCACGCCATTAATCGCGCCTGTGTGGCGCATAAGGTGCCGCTGGTATCCGGTGCCGCGATCCGGTTCGACGGCCAGGTCAGCGTGTTCGACCCGCGCGACGCCGCTTCACCGTGCTATGCCTGCCTGTTTGCGCCCGATCTCGCCTTCGAGGAAACGCTTTGTTCGGAAATGGGCGTATTTGCGCCGCTGGTCGGTATTATCGGCAGTACCCAGGCAGCCGAGGCCTTGAAGCTGGTCGCGCAGATCGGGACTTCGCTGGCCGGCTATCTGCTCATGCTGGATGCGCGCGACATGCGCTGGAACCGTATCCAGGTGCCGCGCAATGCCGCCTGTCCCGTGTGCGGCGGCGACCGGTGCGGCTGAGGCGAAGGATGATCGTGGCGCGGAGTGGCCCGGTAGTGGCGCAGCTTGACAGTTGATATACTATTGCATTGGCGGTTTTGCACATTAAATCTCGAATGTCTGGTATAAACTGTGTCAGTTTTGCTGAATGGAAGGTTAGACAGACATTGATGAGGGGACGATCATGGCTGCAAATGTTAAAAAAACCGCCAACGCAGCGGGGCTGGCCGGCAAGACAGTATCGAAAAAAACCATCGCTTCGCCAACTGCGAAGCCTGCACGAAAGGCGCCAGCCGGTGTTGTAAAATCGTTGCCCGTGGCATCAGTTAAAACCGGCGCCCTTAAGAAAGCCGGTCAGGCGAACGAGGGGCAATCCGGGCCGAAGGCAAATGTAAATGCCAAGGCCAAGGAGTCCAAAGCGACCAAATCCAGTCCGCTTGCACAGCAGGCGACTGCCGGTTCGGATAAATTTAGAAAACCTGTGGTATCGAAAGTAAGCGAAGTGGCAACTAAAAATTCCCCCAATACCGCCGAGGCGAAAGCCGGCGATGATTTGTTGACCGAAGCACAGATTTTGAAGATGGGCGAGAAGGACTACATGAACGAAGCGCAACTCGCTTTTTTCAAAGCTCGCCTGCAACAACTCGAAAGAGAGCTGGTCAGGAACGCTGGTGAAACCACCGAACATCTGCGGGAAACCGTACTTGTGCCTGATCCGGCCGATCGTGCGACCATCGAAGAAGAGCATGCGCTGGAATTGCGTACCCGTGACCGCGAACGCAAGCTGCTGAAAAAAGTACAGCAGTCGATCGCCAGTATCGATACCGGCGAATACGGTTGGTGCGAAGAAACCGGCGAGCCGATCGGCGTGCCGCGTTTGCTGGCCCGGCCGACTGCAACACTCTCGCTGGAAGCGCAGCAACGCCGCGAGTTGAAGCAAAAGCTGTACGGCGACTAATCGCTGCGCCCGAATGAAGCAATAGCAAGCCGGTTTGCATCGGCTTGCGCCAGGTTTGCCATCGCGTTCTTTCTTTTTTCTTTCTTTCTTACTGCCGGTTACTTAGGAGTTTCTGATTAAATTAGGAAGCCCTGAGTAAGTGTAGTTGGCGGTTCAAGCTATGGGCGAGAAGCGCAGCCGTACTTTAGTACGGTGAGCATCACAGCCCTTAGATTGGGCAGCCGGTTACGCTCGATCAGAGCTTCCCTTAGTAAATCGGCAGCTTGATCGTGTTCTTCACCTCTTCCATCACTGCATAGGTATGCGTTTCGCGCACGCCTTTCAACTGCAGCAACGATTTCCCTAGAAATTCGCGGTAGGCTTCCATGTCCTTCACGCGCGCCTTCACCAGGTAATCGAAACCACCCGCCACCATATGGCATTCGACGATTTCGCGGATGCTCTGCACACTGTGCTTGAATGCGTCGAAGACCTCTGGCGTCGTGCGATCCAGCACCACTTCAATGAATACCAGCAGCGCCACATCCAGCATGCGCGGATTTAATTGCGCCGCGAAACCGGCGATATACCCGGCCTCCTGCAATTTTCTTACGCGCTCCAGGCATGCCGCTGCAGAAAGATTGACCCGTGCGGACAAATCGACATTACTGATACGGCCATCGTTTTGTAATTCATTCAGGATTTTTTTATTTATTTTATCGAGCATTGCGCCACTAAAAAGTTTTACGAGGTGAAACGGCATATCGCCGAAGATTGTTTTGGAATTAGCACTGAATAGCAGGCCTCATATCCACCAACAAGAAATAAAATTACCGCTCATTAAAACGTCAGTGCGCGTATTAATCAAGTAGATGGCGCGAGCAGATGTCAACGTGTTTTATCTTGCTTGAGCGATGACACTCTGCGCTGACCCGATTATTTTTTTGTGGAGAAGACAATAGTGATGACAGGTAAAAAGAATGCTTTGGCATTAATGGTCGCAATGACAATACCGGTCACGGCGTTGGCCATTGCGGCACCGGTGGCAGAGCAAACCGTGAAAATCGGTTTCAGCGCACCGTTGACCGGCCCGCAAGCGGCTTCAGGCAACGACAATCTGGGCGGCATGGAAATGGCGATCGAAAGGTTGAATGCGAAAGGAATGGTGATCGGCAACAAGAAAATCACGTTCAAGGCAATCGTGGAAGACGATCAGGGCGATCCGCGCGGCGGCATGGGCGCAGTGCAGAAACTGATCGATATGCCGATCGATGCCATGATCGGCCCCTACAATTCCGGTGTCGTGATACCGACCTCGCGACTATTGAATGACGCAGCCATCGTGACAATGACGGTCGCCTCCAATCCGAAAATCACCGAGCAAGGTTACGGCTATCTGTTTCGCGTTGCGCCCAGCGACAGCCAGTTGGGCGGCAAAATGGCACAGTACGCGGCCAAGGAATTAAACGTCAAGCGTGTTGCTGTCGTGGACGATCGCACCGCTTACGGCCAGGGCCTGGCGATGGAATTCGCCAAAGTGGCAAAAGCCAGCGGCATGCAGGTTGTGAGCATGGAATATACCAACGACAAGGCAACCGACTTCAACGCGATCCTGACCGCAATCAAGGGTAAGCGCGCGGACGCCATTTTCTATGGCGGCTATGCCCCTCAGGGCGGACCGATGCGGCGTCAGATGCGGCAACTGGGCATGGACATCAAACTGCTGGGCGGAGAAAGCATCTGTTCCGCCGAGATGGGGCGTTTGGGCGGCAGTAACGTCGACGGCAATGTCTATTGCGCGCGCAGCGGCGGCATGTTGACTAAAAACGCCGATGCAAAAACCTTTGCGGCGGACTATCAGAAACAATACAAACGTTCCCCGGAAGTATTTGCCGCTTCGTACTACGATGCGATGATGCTGATGGCGACAGCGATGAAAGGCGCCGATGTCACCAGCGGTCCGAAGCTGCGGGCCGAACTTGAGAAGATCAAATACAAAGGCGTGGCCGGCAGTTATGCGTTCGACAAGCAGCACGATCTACTTGAATCGCCCGTGACAATTTTCCATTTCCAAGACGGCGTCCCTGTGCCGATCGGCTCTTACTAAACTTACCAAAACCGCGTTTACCTGCGGCTATACAGATATCGGCGACGGTCAGCCATCGCCGATATCGTTATGGCATAGATGCTGCTTGCCATCGAGCATCTATGCCCTAGGTATGCAAGTCTCTGTTAAAGCCTGCTTCCTTGCGTAAATTTGTAAATCTGTAAATTTTTGAAAACTGCGCGTCATGCCGATGCGCGCCAACACGTTCCGCGGCGCGGTCAGGTCGTAACGTGTTTGTTCGTTGATGCTTATTATTTTTGTTACATTAGACATATGTATTTATTCGATTTCACCCCGGCCGGGCATATGTGGCCCGATTTACCGCATTTCGGCGTCAAGTACAATGCGCGAACCATACAGCACATGCCGGCGGCCTGAAATCCTGCGCAGCAAGAACGGCAGTACAGCATTATTCATGTTCGGCAACAGCGGAACAAAGACGGAGACTCGATGGACATTTTTTTCCAGCAAATCATTAACGGGCTGGTTCTCGGCAGTATGTATGCGCTGATCGCGCTGGGTTACACCATGGTGTACGGCGTTTTGAATCTGATCAATTTCGCGCACGGCGATGTGTTGATGATCGGTGCAATGGCCGGCCTGACAATCCTGAAGCTGGTACAGGGCGCAGCGCCCGGGCTGCCGGGCATCGTACAGTTGATCATTGCCATCGTCGGTGCGATCCCGGTCTGCGTTATTGTCAGCTTGATCATAGAACGCGTGGCCTATAGGCCGTTGCGAAATGCGCCGCGCCTGGCGCCGCTGATCACGGCAATCGGCGTATCGATTCTGCTGCAGACCCTGGCGATGATGATCTGGGGCCGCAGTCCGGTGGCGTTTCCGCAAGTCATGCCGTCGGAGCCCTTGCACATATTCGGCGCGCTGATTTCCCCGACCCAGGTCATGCTGCTGATCCTGGCGCTGGCGGCCATGGCCGGTCTGGTATTCATGGTCGAAAAGACTCGCATGGGCCGCGCGATGCGGGCCACCGCCGAGAATCCGCGCATTGCCGGCCTGATGGGCGTGGACGTCAATGGCGTCATCGTACTCACCTTCGTGATTGGCGCAGCGCTGGCGGCCATTGCAGGCGTGATGTGGGCCGCCAACTATTCCACCGCACAATTTGCGATGGGCTTCGTTCCCGGCCTGAAGGCATTCTGCGCGGCAGTGCTGGGCGGTATCGGCAATATTTACGGCGCCATGGTGGGCGGCCTCTTGCTGGGACTGATCGAAAGCCTGGGCGCCGGCTACATCGGCGACCTGACCGGCAACTTCCTGGGCAGTAATTATCAAGACATTTTTGCTTTTGTCGTGCTGATCATTGTGCTTACATTGCGTCCGTCCGGCATCATGGGCGAACGCGTAGCCGACCGTGCGTAAAAACCGCTTACAAGGATTTTCCATGGCACAAACCAACACTTCGCAATCGCCCGGGCGCCGCCCGCGCAAAACCACCGGCAGCCTGATTCTGCTGATGGCGATCATGCTGATCTTCCCTTTTATTGCCAGCCAGTTCGGCAATTCTTGGGTGCGCATCATGGACATCGCGCTGCTCTACATCATGCTGGCGCTGGGCCTGAACGTGGTGGTCGGTTTCGCCGGCCTGCTCGATCTGGGTTACATCGCGTTCTATGCGATCGGCGCCTATACGGCGGCCTTGCTGGCATCGCCGCAATTCGGCGCAGTGCTGCAATCGTTCGTCGACACCTACCCTGATCTCGGCCATTTCCTGGTCTCGGTGTTCGGTCCGCAAATCCTGGCCAACGGCATCCATCTGTCGATCTGGCTGATCGTCCCGCTGTCGGCGCTGACCGCAGCCTTCTTCGGTGCATTGCTCGGCGCGCCGACGCTCAAATTGCGCGGCGATTATCTGGCCATCGTGACGCTCGGCTTCGGCGAAATCATCCGCATCTTCATGAACAATCTGAACGCGCCGGTCAATATCACCAATGGTCCGCAAGGGATCAATCTGATCGACCCGGTCCGCATTTTAGGCACCTCGCTCGGCGGTGAGCCCGGCTCCGGTTCCATGGTCAACATTTTCGGTTTCGGCATGCCGTCGGTAAATGCCTATTATTTTCTGTTCCTGCTGCTGTGCATTGCGATCATCTTCATCTCGATCCGCCTGCAGCATTCGCGCCTTGGCCGGGCCTGGGTCGCGATCCGGGAAGACGAAATCGCCGCCAAGGCCATGGGGATCAATACCCGCAATATGAAGTTGCTGGCGTTTGCCATGGGCGCGTCGTTCGGCGGCATCGCCGGCGCCATGTTCGCGTCGTTCCAGGGCTTCGTGTCGCCGGAATCGTTTTCGCTGACCGAGTCGATTGCGGTGCTGGCAATGGTCGTGCTTGGCGGCATCGGCCACATCCCGGGCGTGGTGCTGGGAGGTGTCATCCTGGCGGCATTGCCGGAAGTCCTGCGTCATGTGGTCGAACCGCTGCAGCAGAGCCTGTTCGGCAGAGTATTGATCGATGCCGAAGTATTGCGCCAGCTGCTGTATGGCTTGGCAATGGTGGTCATCATGCTGAATCGGCCCTCCGGATTATGGCCTTCGCCGCGCCAGGAAGACCGGCCGGATTTTAATAAGGACGCCAGCGGCATGGACGGCGCGCAACTCAGCGATCACATGGCGGATCCGGCCATTGGCGTAGTCGTGGCGAAGGAAGCATGATGGCGACGATTTCCGATACCCCCAGCCCCATTTTGAATGCCGTGAATGCCGCCACGCCGCCATCCGGATCGGCATATGCTGCTGCCGCGCCGATCATTCTCGATATCGCAAACGTCAGCAAACGCTTCGGCGGCTTGCAAGCCTTGTCGGGCGTCAGCCTGCAAATCCGGCAAGGCCAGATTTACGGCCTGATCGGTCCCAACGGCGCCGGCAAAACAACCTTCTTCAATGTCATCACCGGCTTGTATCAACCGGACACCGGCAGCTTCCATCTCGCCGGTAAAAGCTATTCTCCTTCCGCACCTCACGAAGTCGCCAAGGCAGGTATTGCCCGTACCTTTCAGAACATCCGTTTGTTCGGTGAAATGACGGTGCTGGAAAACGTCATGGTCGGTTGCCACGTGCGCACACATCAGACTCTGATCGGCGCGGTACTGCGGCACAAGGCGGCGCGGCTGGAAGAGCAACTGATTCGCGAACGTTCGATGGCGCTGCTTGAATTTGTGGGTATCGCCCGGTTCTCCGAGCGTACTGCGCGGCATTTATCGTACGGCGATCAGCGCCGGCTGGAAATCGCCCGTGCGCTGGCGACCGAACCGCAACTGCTGGCGCTGGACGAGCCTGCCGCCGGCATGAACGCCACCGAAAAAATGGCCTTGCGCGAGCTGCTGGTCAAAATCAAGGAGCGCGGCAAAACCATCCTCCTGATCGAACACGACGTCAAACTGATGATGGGTCTATGCGATCGCATTACCGTGCTCGATTACGGCAAGCCGATTGCCGAAGGCGTGCCGGCGGATGTCAAAAAAGACCCTGCCGTTATTGAAGCCTATCTGGGCGGCGGTCACTAAGATGCTGTTGCAAAATCAATCTGGTATCGAACACATGACAAAAAATATTCTCAGCATCGGCGACCTGCGCGTGGCTTACGGCGGCATTCAGGCAGTCAAGGGAATCGCGCTGGAAGTCAACGAAGGCGAACTGGTGACATTGATCGGCGCCAATGGCGCCGGCAAGACAACCACATTGAAGGCCATCACCGGCACCTTGCCGGATTGCCGCATCGAAGGCCGTATCGATTATCTCGGACAAAGCCTGAAAGGCCACAAAGCATTTCAACTGGTTGAAAGCCGGCTGGCGATGGTGCCGGAAGGGCGTGGCGTATTTACCCGCATGAGCATCCTTGAAAACCTGCTGATGGGCGCCTATACCCGTAACGACAAGGCACAGATTGCCGCCGATATCGAGCACTGGTTCGGCGTGTTTCCACGGCTTAAAGAACGATCTGCGCAGATGGCGGGCACGCTGTCCGGCGGCGAACAGCAGATGCTGGCAATGGCGCGCGCGTTGATGAGTCATCCGACGCTGTTGCTGCTGGACGAACCGTCGATGGGTTTGTCGCCCATCATGGTGGAAAAGATTTTTGAAGTGATTCGTAATATCTCGGCAGAGGGCATCACGATTCTGCTGGTCGAGCAAAACGCCAAACTTGCGCTGGAAGCGGCGAACCGTGCTTATGTGATGGAATCCGGCCTGATCACCATGAGCGGCGTCTCCAGTGAAATGCTGGACGACCCCAAGATCAAGGCGGCTTATCTGGGCGAAGGATAAGTTCTTCGAACTATCTCCCTACTTGTATTTTTGTTAATATTCATCGGCAGCATCGGCATCGGCGCTGCCGATGTTTTTATATGCATCTGCGCTGAGTCGGCCCTTTCTGCACAAGAATAAAGAAGCTTGTAATTTACGGGGATGACCCCACGTCTGTGCTTATATGCGCAGGATAGGTTCCTGCGCAATTGGCAACGACAGGCAACTTTATTTAGAGGCAGGCATGGAACAATTTCACGGCACCACCATTCTTTCCGTCCGGCGCGGCGGCACCGTGGCTCTGGGCGGCGACGGCCAGGTGACCCTCGGCAATGTCGTCATGAAGGGCACGGCCCGCAAAGTCAGAAAGTTGTATCAAGGCAAGGTTCTGGTCGGCTTCGCCGGTGGCACCGCCGATGCATTCACCTTGCTGGACCTGTTTGAATCGAAACTGGAAAAGCATCAAGGCAATCTGATGCGCGCTTCGGTCGAATTGGCCAAGGAATGGCGCACCGACCGTATGTTGCGCCGGCTCGAAGCGATGTTGCTCGCTGCCGATCGCGAAACCACATTGGTCATCACCGGCAACGGCGACGTGCTTGAACCTACCGACGGCATCGGCGCAATCGGATCGGGCGGCAATTTTGCGCAATCCGCGGCCAAGGCCTTACAGGAAAATACCGAACTGACGCCTGCAGAGATCGTCAAGAAATCGCTCGTGATCGCCGGCGATTTATGCATCTATACCAATCAATCCCATATCATCGAAACACTGGATTAAGACTATCCCATGAACATGACGCCCAAAGAGATCGTCTCTGAACTTGATAAACACGTGGTCGGCCAGGCCCGCGCCAAGCGCGCGGTGGCAATCGCATTGCGTAATCGCTGGCGCCGGCAACAGATCGCCGAACCGCTGCGGTACGAAATCACGCCTAAAAATATTCTGATGATCGGCCCTACCGGTGTCGGTAAAACCGAAATTGCACGCCGTCTGGCAAAGCTGGCCGACGCGCCCTTCATCAAGATCGAAGCGACCAAATTTACCGAAGTCGGTTATGTCGGCCGCGACGTCGATACCATCATTCGCGATCTGATCGATATCGGCATCAAGCAAACCCGCGAAGCCGAAGTACGCAAGGTGCGCGCACGCGCCGAAGATGCGGCGGAAGACCGGGTCATCGATATCCTGGTGCCGCCTGCGCGCGACTTCGGGTTTCAGCCCGAAGGCGGCGCAAAGGCCGATGACGGCAATACTGCGCGCCAGACTTTTCGCAAACGCTTGCGTGAAGGCGCCCTGGACGACAAGGAAATCGAAATCGAGCTGAGCGATGCAGCGCCGCAGATGGAAATCATGGCGCCGCCGGGCATGGAAGAAATGACCGAGCAGATCAAATCGATGTTTTCCGGGATCGGCAATACGCGCAAGAAAACGCGCAAGATCAAAATCCGGGAAGCCATGAAGTTTCTGGTTGAGGAAGAAGCCGGCAAACTGGTTAACGAGGAAGAACTGAGGCAGAAGGCGATCAATAATGTCGAGCAGAACGGCATCGTCTTTCTGGATGAAATCGATAAAATCGCCACCCGTTCGCAAAATGGCGGCGCCGATGTGTCGCGTGCCGGTGTGCAGCGCGATTTGCTGCCGCTGGTGGAGGGCACGACGGTCAATACGAAATACGGCATGATCAAGACCGATCACATCCTGTTCATCGCTTCCGGCGCCTTTCATTTGGCGAAACCGTCCGATCTGATTCCGGAATTGCAGGGACGTTTTCCGATCCGGGTCGAGCTGGATTCTTTATCGATTGCCGATTTCGAACGCATCCTGACATCAACCGATGCCTGCCTCACCAAGCAATACGCGGCATTGCTGGCGACCGAAGGCGTCACGATCGAGTTCGTGCCTGCCGGTATCCAGCGGCTCGCCGAGATCGCTTTTGCGGTCAATGAAAAAACCGAAAACATCGGCGCCCGCCGCTTGTATACGGTGATGGAAAAATTGCTGGAAGAGATTTCATTTACCGCCAGCGATGGCGGCGATTCAGCACTCTTGATCGATGCTGCTTATGTGAATGAACGTCTGGAAGAGCTATCGGTGAATGAAGATTTATCGCGCTACGTTTTGTAATAATCCTCACGCAAAATTAGCGGCGAAGATACTGCTGCAAAGTAAAGAAACCGCCGGAACGCGCAAAGCGTTTCGGCGGTTTTTTCGTGCCGGCCCTGCATCCGGCTACCGGGCAACAATAACGCTATCGCCGTTACCGTCTTCATCGGCGGCTTCCGGTCCGCCCGGTCCGAACGAAAATACCCGATAAGTCTGTTCCGCGTCGTCCAGCCGATACTGGTAGGGATGGCCCCATGGATCGTGCGGCAGGCGATCGATATAGCCGCCCAGTTTCCAGCCATTGGCCACCGGCCCCCGGGTCGGCTTCAAAATCAGCGCCAGCAATCCTTGTTCGGCGCTTGGGTAATTGCCATTGTCGTGCTTGTAGAGCGCCAATCCCTGGACAACGGCAGCCATATCTTTCTGGGCGATATTGGTTTTGGTGTTGTGCTGCTTATAGACGCTTGTTACTACGCGCGGTAAGGCAAATGCCAGTGCGGCAATGGCGAGCAAAATCAGGAAGATGCGTTTATAGCGCGGCCGGCCGGTGCGTGGATTGAGCAGAAAAGGCGGATTTCTAAAAAAAAACACGTTGGGCATGGCGTGGCGCTAAAGTGGTGTGAAACGGCTCGCGAAAGGCGTGAGTATAAGGCTAAAAGGGCGTATGGCACGATGAAAAAAGCAGCAATGCATGCCGTTCCTGCCGCCGGGGCGGATAAGCGGACCGCTGCTACACTGTGGACGCATTTTGTCGCTAAATATAATTTAGGAGATTTTACATGCTCGAATTAAAAGAAATGATGCGTTTCCGCCGGAGTTTGGGATGCAGTGTGCGTTTTGCCCTGGGCTTGATCGCTTTATCGGCCGCAGCGCTGGCGTCGGATGCATCTGCGGCGCAACTGACCGTGTTATCCACCGGCGCCTTCAAACAGGTGGCGGCGGCATTGGTGCCGCTCTATGAATCGCGCACCGGCAATAAGATCGTTCTGGATAACGATACCGCCGGCGGTTTGGCGCGTCGCATCGAAGCCGGCGCCAAGTTCGATCTGGTGATTCTGACGCCAGATCTGGTCAAGGAATTGCTGGCGAAGAAAAAAGTGAACGCGGACAGTGTCGCTAATCTGGCACAAGTGGGCATCGGTGTCATGGTGCCGGCAGGTGCGCCGAAGCCGATGATCGACACCGTCGAGCATTTCAAGCAAGCCTTGCTGAATGCCAAATCGGTTGCCTACATCAATCCGGCGTCCGGTGGCTCCAGCGGCATTTATCTGGCGCAGCTATTCCAGCAGTGGGGCATTGCGCAGCAAATCGACAGCAAGGCGGTAAAAGTCGATGGAGGGTCCGTGGCGGAGCATGTCGTCAAAGGCGAGGCGGAACTCGGCATTCATCAGATCAGTGAAATCCTGCCGACCAAAGGCGTGACACTGATCGGCCCCTTGCCTGCCGCAATTCAGAATTACACGGTTTATACCGCAGCCATCAGCAGCACCAGCGGCGAACAGGCGGCAGCCAGGGCGTTCCTGCAAATCCTGACCGGTCCGGAAGCGGCGAAGGTTTTAAAGGAAAAGGGGATGGACGCGGTCCATCCCTGAGTTGCATGACGTAGCGTTATCAGTTTCGGATGAGGTTGAGCAAGCCTTTCCTCGCCCAACCCGGTAATGTGTCATCGAGGAGGAACGGCGCATCCAGGAACATCGTGTCTGCTTTGTTGATTTTTTCATTGCTGCCATAGCCTTTATCGGGGGATAAACGCGGCGTGAAAGGATTAATCGGTACTTCCCACCGGGCGCGTGGTTTGACGGCGGCCTGGACTTGCGGTTCGTCGTACTGTGCGGTTTTCGTGATGGGTTGTGGCACAGGTTTCACCGTGGCCGTCGAAATAGCTTTCGAAATCGCGTTCGAAGCGGCAATGGAATCTGACGTTAAAACGGTGGTTTCGTGCACCGTCGGCAGCCGCTGGTTGATCGCTTGGACAATGCGCCTTTTTACCAGTTGTTTCTCCAGATGGGCTTTTTGCGGTATTCGGGGCACAAAGGACCCGAGCAAATTGCTCGCGCGAATGTTTTCCTGGCTTGCCTGTGCTCGGCAAGCGCGTGCGGCCGGGGAGGTATCTTTAGGGTCAAGTTCTTTACATTTTTTTTTTAACGGCGCCAGGCGTTCCAGCGCGCTGGCGACGGCGCCCAGCCTGTCCGTCGTCAGCAGGGCGTGGCGTTGCGCAACGTACTGCGTCAATGCCTCTTCGGTAGCTCCAAGGGCATCGGCCATGTTGCCTTTCTCCATCGTGGCATTGCTCCACAATTTTTTCTCGCGTTCAATTTGCTTGCCCTGCCAGTACGCATCTCTTTCCTGTTTGGCAGTGGCAGAATTTAATTTAACGACAGGCTTCTCCGGCGAATGAACGAGGCAAGGGGCAGCAGATGTGCGCAGCGATTCGACGTATGAGCGCTCATGCGGCCGCCGCATATTGGCGGTTTCGACGGTAGGCGGACGTGGGTAAGCCGGCGCGACAGGGGCAGGCAATGGCCGTGGCCGCCGCGCCGCCGCCGACGACGTGCGCGGGGGCACTTTCTTGCTTCGGCTTCCACTCCCGCGGATCAGATTGCCCATTGCATCTGCCTCATGTAAACGAGGCAACGGCAAGGGATTGGAACGCTTCAGCCCTTGCAGCACGGCCGCAGCCTTGTTATGTATTCGCGCATAAGTTAATTGTTCTTCGCGGCCAGGCATTTGATCGCAGGCCTTCAGCGCATCTATCGCACAGGTGACGGCTGCCTTGGCGTCGCGAATCTGGCCTGGCAGTTTCATTAATGCGGCGGTACTCAGTACTGCTGCGTGGTCGGAAACGCGCAGCACGGATGCAAAATCGGCAAGATCGCGCTTGTCGCATCCGTCCAGTTGCCGCTGCAATTTTTCAAATGCCGCCAGTGTTCTGGTCGGCAATGGCGTTAAGGTGGGCAGTTTCCTGACGGGCGAAGATGCATCCGGTGTAGCGGGTTGCGGTGGTTTCTTAAGTAATTTACCAGGGGGCGAGGCCAGGGTTTCTGTCTGGACCCATCGCATGCGTGTGCCGCCCGCCGGTGCGCTGAAGCTTCCTCGTTGCTGCGCCAGGTCGGATCCCGACGAGACGAAATGGGACGGGCTTGTTGGTAAACTTACGGCTAACATTGTCTCGCTCCTCTGATACTTTTTCCGGCCTTGGCAGGGTGCAATGAAGGCCTGAGAAAGAAGAGAATCTTAAGATAATGCCGCCGTCTTTAAAATATAGGACGATCCGTAAAAGCGCATGGATTTATCTTAATCGCGCTAAAAACCAATCGGCGCAGTGCTAAAGAGCGCTGTTGACGATCACCGTCACGCCAGCCTGTTCACTGACGATCGAGGACAGCACGGCAAACAGTTCGGAACCGTCGCGCGTATTGCGCCAGATGCTGCCGTCGTATTTATAGTGGAAACCGCCGGATTTGGCTGCAACCCAGATTTCCTGCATCGAGGCTTGGGTATTAATAATGATTTTCGAGCGATTCTCGATGCATTCGATTTCCAGCACATTGCCGCTGCGGCTGCATTCGATGTCGAGATCGGTCGTTTCCGCGGCAATTTCCAGAGAATTCTCGATGCTGCTAAACGCCTGATCGGCCAGGTCCAGGAATTCGGATTCCGTCATGCTACACTCCAATGCGTTGATCTAAACCCAGATTCTAATCGTGAAGCCATTATTTTATTTGCCGAGTGCCATTCTTATTTTTACCGCCTGCGCCCTGGCGGGGATGTTGAGCGCCTGCGGCCAGATCGGTCCGCTCTACATGCCAAGGATACCGGCCGACCCCGACGCTCCCGCAGTGGCCGCGCCGCCGCCGCAAATGTCGACCCCCAGGTACAACGTAAGCCCGATTCCGCCCGCTTATACGCCGAATTCGGTAACGCATTAATTCATTCCATTCCTAACCACCCTTTATTCTTCCTGGCCCCGATGTCGCATTTTTCATACCGCAATGGCGTGCTGCACGCCGAACAGACGCCGCTATCCGCGCTTGCCGAACAATACGCCACGCCGCTATACGTTTATTCGAAGCAGGCGCTGGTCGAGAATTTTTCCGCCTACGCCGACGCCTGCCGCGACTATGGCCGCGATGCCGATGCCGCACTGGTCTGTTATTCGGTTAAATCGAACTCGAATCTGGCGGTACTCAACACCCTTGCGCGGCTCGGTTCGGGTTTCGACATCGTCTCCGCCGGCGAACTGTTGCGTGTGATCGCTGCCGGCGGCGATCCGCGCAAAGTCATCTTTTCCGGCGTCGGCAAGGGCCGCGACGAAATGCGGCTGGCGCTGACGCACGATATCCTTTGCTTCAATGTCGAGTCGATCCCGGAATTGCATCGCCTCAACGAGGTTGCCGCCGAAACCGGCAAGCGCGCGCGGGTATCGCTGCGGGTCAATCCGAACGTCGACGCCAAAACCCATCCCTATATTTCCACCGGCCTGAAAGAAAACAAATTCGGCGTCGCCTATGAAGATGCGCTGGGTTGGTACCGCACCGCTGCAGCATTGCCGAACATCGAAGTGGTCGGCATCGATTGCCATATCGGTTCGCAGTTGCTGGACGATGCGCCGCTGCTTGAGGCGCTGGACAAGATTATCGAGCTGGCCGATCTGCTGGCTGCCGAAGATATCGACTTGCATCATCTCGATATCGGCGGCGGCATCGGCATTATTTACGACGATGAAATGCCGGTGGCCGTCGGCGATTATCTGAAGCGCCTGTTCAGCCGCATCCATGCCTGGCGCGATGAAAAATACGAGGGCCGGCCGATCAAGGTCATGTTCGAACCGGGCCGGTCGATCGTCGGCAATGCCGGCGTGCTGCTGACCGAAGTGCAATATCTGAAGCACGGCGCCGAAAAGAACTTTGCGGTGGTGGATGCCGCGATGAACGATCTGATGCGTCCTGCACTGTATGAGGCTTATCACGGCGTGCAACCGGTCCAGCAGCAGCGGGCCGGCGCCGCCAGGACTTACGACGTAGTCGGTCCGGTCTGCGAATCGGGCGATTGGCTGGCGCGCAGCCGCACCTTGGCGCTGGAAGAGGGCGATCTGCTGGCAATCATGTCTGCCGGCGCCTACGGGATGACCATGGCATCCAATTACAACACACGTCCGCGCGCCGCCGAAGTAATGGTCGATGGCGACAAGGTTCATCTGGTGCGTGAACGCGAAACTGCGAGCAAGCTGTTTGCACTGGAATCGATCGTTTCATAAAGCGTTTCAAGGCACGCTTCAAAGCACGTTTCAACGTATTTCATCAGGCCATTGACCGCATTCGCCCTCGGCAGCGAATGCGGTTTTTTGTTGCCTGAAAGATAATTAAAGGCGAAGCGGGCGCGATTTTTGCATCGATTTCGATCAGCCGCGGGCAATAGCGTCTGCGATTGCCCGGGAAAGCGGATTTGTCTGACTTTAATCTGGTTTCTACCGCTATAATTCTCGCGATTTTTTCTGGAACGCATTTCATAATAGCCATGTGCGGGCGTACGGCTTTCGATGAAATGCGTTGTACCCAACTGCAAGAGGTAGGCATGAACGCTCTGATCTGGTTTGTCGTGTTGTATTGGGTAATTTCGGTCGCGATCGGTCTGTACACCACCAAGTATGTGCGCAGTTCGAGGGACTACGCGGTTGCCGGACGGGCGTTGCCGATGTCGGTGGTCACTGCAACGGTGTTTGCGACCTGGTTCGGCTCGGAAGCGGTGCTGGGCATTTCATCGACCTTTCTGAAGGATGGTTTGAGCGGCATCGTTGCCGACCCGTTCGGCTCGTCGCTATGCCTGATTCTGGTCGGCCTGTTTTTTGCGCGGCCGCTCTACCGGATGAACCTGCTGACCATCGGCGACTACTACAGGAAGCGCTTCGGCCGCGCAGTAGAGATGATCGTCACCCTGTGTATCGTGGTTTCCTATCTGGGCTGGGTGGCGGCGCAGATCAAGGCGCTGGGCCTGGTTTTCAACGTGGTTTCCGGTGGCTATCTGTCGACTGAAGCCGGCATGATCATCGGCGCCTCCAGTGTCTTGCTGTACACCCTGATGGGCGGCATGTGGGCGGTGGCGGTGACCGACTTTCTGCAAATGATTATCATCGTGATCGGCATGCTGTACATCGGCTGGCAAGTGTCGGATATGGTGGGCGGGGTCGGCGTCGTGGTCGATCACGCCGCCAAGGCCGGCAAGTTCGCTTTCTGGCCCTCGCCGACGCCGAAGGAGCTGTTGTGGTTCTTTGCGGCCTGGATCACGATGATGCTCGGCTCGATTCCGCAGCAGGACATCTTCCAGCGCGTCATGTCGTCGAAGTCCGAAAACATCGCTGCGCGCGCCTCGATGCTGGGTGGCGGCATTTATTTCTGCTTTGTATTCATCCCGATTTTCCTGGCCTACTCGGCTACGCTGATCGACCCGGCCATGGTCGCCCGCCTGATGGATCAGGATACGCAATTGATCCTGCCGACCCTGATCATGGAGAAGATGCCGCTGTTTGCGCAGGTCATGTTCTTTGGCGCGCTGCTGTCGGCCATCAAGAGTTGCGCCAGCGCCACGCTATTGGCGCCGTCGGTGACTTTTACCGAAAATATCGTCAAGGGGTTTTTTCCGTGGCGTACCGACAAGCAATTCCTGCTCACAATGCGCATCGTGGTGTTTATCTTTACGCTGCTGGTCACCACACTGGCGCTGAACAGCAAATCGAGCATTTATCAGATGGTCGAGAACGCCTACAAAGTGACGCTGGTAGCCGCTTTCGTCCCATTGGCCTTTGGTGTCTATTGGAAGCGGGCCACACGCCAGGGCGCGCTGGCATCCGTATTGCTGGGCCTGGGCAGCTGGATCTTGATGGAATACATGGCGCCGGACGGCATGTGGCCGCCGCAACTGGTAGGCGTACTGATGAGCCTGGGCGGCATGGTCTGCGGCTCGCTACTGCCGCAACACCTCAGCCCACTGCCTCCCATAGGAGAAACCAGCCCTTCGCTGTAAGGACTTGTGCAGAAGGCTTGCGTGCAGGGTACGCAGGGTACGCATACGACATGGGCATAACCGCAAAGCATTCTTTAAATTGCCTGAAAACCCTTTATAATTCAGGGTTTTGGATGATTTTGCGGAGTATTTAATGCCGATTTATGCGTATCGCTGCGAAGCGTGTGGTTTTGCCAAGGATGTACTGCAAAAAATGTCTGAGGATACTTTGACCATTTGCCCGTCCTGCGGCAAGGATGCATATCGCAAGCAAGTGACCGCCGCGGGCTTTCAGCTCAAGGGTTCAGGCTGGTATGTGACCGATTTCCGCAACGGCAGCGGCGGTGCAGCCAAGACCGCGCCCGGCGCCGTCGCCGGCGAAGGCAGCAAAGACAACGGGAATAAAGACAGCGGCGGCAAAGAAGGCGGCAGCACGTCCGGCGACAGCGCGGCAGCAGCGCCGGCCGCGCCAGCGACCACCGGCGGCGCGACGCCCTCAACGCCGGCAGCAGCAAGCAGTTCCAAACCGGCCGCTTAATTCATATAGCGGCATAATCTGGACGTTGGCCGAGTGGATCGGCGGCGCGTCACCTGATAAAGACACACGATGCGTAAATACTTCATCACGGGCCTTCTGATTCTGGTGCCACTGGCCATCACGCTGTGGGTGCTCAATCTGATCATCGGCACCATGGATCAATCGCTGTTGCTGTTACCGGTGGCCTGGCGTCCGGAAACGCTGATCGGCTTTTCGATTCCCGGCCTGGGCACGATCCTGACCTTGCTGATCATTTTCCTGACCGGTCTCGCCACGCGCAACTTTATCGGGCGCAGACTGGTGATATTGTGGGAAGCGGTGCTCAAGCGCATTCCGGTCGTCAGCTCCATTTATTCCAGCGTCAAGCAAGTATCCGATACCCTGTTTTCTTCATCCGGCAATGCATTTCGCAAAGCCGTACTGGTGCAGTATCCGCGCCAGGGCAGCTGGACTATCGCCTTTGTCACCGGTGTTCCCGGCGGCGACGTGCGCAACCACCTGAAGGGCGATTACGTCAGCATTTACGTGCCGACGACGCCGAATCCGACTTCCGGATTTTTCCTGATGGTGCCGCGCGCCGACACCATCGAGCTGAATATGAATGTCGACGAGGCGCTTAAATACATCGTATCGATGGGCGTCGTGGCGCCGGAGCATTTCGAAAATAAAACCCTGATCCACCCTGGCAAGGTCGACGCCATTCCCTGATTAAGTCTCGTCAGCCGCGTCAGCCGGCAGCCGATCTCCCAATTAAAAAAACTGTAGTCAACACTGTAAACGGAACTCGAATATGTCCATGCGAACTCATTACTGCGGCCTCACTACCGAGGCCCTTCTTGGTCAAACCGTCAGCCTGTGCGGCTGGGTACACCGCCGGCGCGACCATGGCGGCGTTATTTTCATCGATTTGCGCGACCGCGAAGGCCTGGTGCAAGTCGTTTGCGATCCGGATCGTGCCGATGTTTTTAAAAATGCCGAAGCAGTGCGTAACGAGTTCTGCCTGCGTATCACCGGCGTAGTGCGCAATCGCCCTGAAGGCACCAGCAACGCCAATCTGGGTTCCGGCAAGATCGAAGTGCTGTGCCATGAACTGGAAGTGCTGAATCCTTCGGTAACGCCGCCGTTCCAGCTGGATGACGACAATCTGTCCGAAACCACCCGCCTGACACACCGCGTGCTCGATCTGCGCCGTCCGCAAATGCAAAACAATCTGCGCCTGCGCTACAAGGTGTCGATGGAAGTGCGCAAATTCCTGGATTCCAACGGCTTTATCGATATCGAAACACCGATGCTGACCAAATCCACGCCGGAAGGCGCACGCGATTATCTGGTGCCGTCGCGCGTGAATGCCGGTGAATTCTTTGCATTGCCGCAATCGCCGCAACTGTTCAAGCAATTGTTGATGGTGGCCAATTTCGATCGTTATTATCAAATCACGAAATGCTTCCGCGACGAAGATTTGCGTGCCGATCGCCAGCCTGAATTCACCCAGATCGATTGCGAAACTTCCTTCATGAACGAACAGGAAATCCGCGATCTGTTCGAAGGCATGATTCGCCTGGTGTTCAAGAACACGCTGAACATCGAGCTGCCGGATCCGTTCCCGGTCATGGATTGGGCTACTGCGATGCATTTGTACGGCTCCGACAAGCCCGACATGCGCGTCAAGCTGGCGTTCACCGATCTGACCGAAGTCATGAAAGACGTCGATTTCAAAGTCTTTTCCGCTGCGGCCAACATGGAAGGCGGCCGCGTGGTCGGTCTGCGCGTTCCCGGCGGTGCTGCAATGCCGCGTTCGGAAATCGACGCCTATACGCAATTCGTCGCCATCTACGGCGCCAAGGGCCTGGCGTACATCAAGGTCAATGAAACAGCCAAGGGCCGCGACGGCCTGCAATCGCCGATCGTCAAGAATCTGCATGACGAAGCATTGGCTAAAATCGTTGCCCAAACCGGTGCTCGGGACGGCGATCTGATTTTCTTCGGCGCCGACAAGGAAAAAGTCGTCAACGATGCCATCGGCGCGTTGCGCGTCAAAATCGGACACAGCGATTTCGGCAAGAAAAACGAGATGTTCGACGATGTCTGGCGTCCGCTGTGGGTGGTCGATTTCCCGATGTTCGAATACGACGAAGACAATCGGCGCTGGGTTGCCTTGCATCATCCATTCACTTCGCCGAAAGACGGTCACGAAGATTTCATTTCGACCGAACCCGGCAAGGCAATCGCGAAAGCCTACGATCTGGTCTTGAACGGCTGGGAAATGGGCGGCGGTTCGGTGCGTATCCATCGTGCCGAAGTGCAGAGCAAAGTGTTCCGCGC
>DASYCG010000102.1:0-7650 GCA_036500325.1 Herbaspirillum sp.
TTCGAAGTCGACTGATTTTCTTTAGTGCCATAAAAAATCGTTCATTTGGGTGAGGGGTGCGGCCCGTGCCGCGTTTAAAAAAAGGCCACCCATGGCGCTAAAAAAAAGGCCGCCCATGGCACTTAATCAGCCTTGCCTTAACTATTTATCAGGCGGTCCCGGGGGCGTCGGCATTACCGGCAGCGCCGCCGCGACGATAAGCCACCACCAGCAAGATCGCCCCCAGCACGATCATCGGCACCGACAGCATTTGCCCGGCCGAAAGGGTGATGCCGGCCCAGGTCACGTTGTAATCCGGTACGCGGAAATATTCGGTGAAGAATCGGGCGCAACCGTACAGCAGGGAAAACATGCCGGCCACGGCCATGAAAGGCCGTGCCTTGCGCGAATACAGCCACAGAATAATGAACAACAGTATGCCGTCGACCAGCATCTGATAAATCGGCGAAGGATGGCGCGGCAGGTTGTCCACATTCGGCCAGATCATCGCCCATGGCAGCGATGGGTCGGCCACCCGTCCCGGCAACTCGGCATTGATGAAATTGCCGAGGCGGCCGAAGGCGTAGCCCAGCGGCACCATCGGCGCGATGAAATCCATGATGCTCATCAGATGATGACCGCGTTTGCGGCCCCAGATGTACATCGCAACGATCACGCCCAAAAAGCCGCCGTGGAAAGACATGCCGCCTTTCCAGACGGCGATGATATCGGCCGGGTGCGCAAAATAAAAAGCCGGATTGTAAAACAGCACTTCGCCAAGGCGGCCGCCCAGCACTACCCCTAGCACGCCGTAAAACAACATGTCGTCCAGATCTTCTTTTTTCCATCCTGCCGCAGCGATATGCGGCTGCCGGATGCGTACGCGACCCAAGGCGATGAACTGCGCGAAGGCCGCCAAATACATTAATCCGTACCAATGAACGCTCAGCGGGCCTATCGAAAATGCGATGGGGTTGGGCATCGGGTGTATCAGCATGGGAGCGCTTTCTTAAAAATGGAATGATCTGACTAGATAGAATTTAAATAGGCAACGGCGCGGCCGGATCGCGCAACATTGCCAACAAGGCCGCCAACACCGGCGAAACATTGTCGCGCCGCCAGGCTAATCCGGTTTCGATCAGTGGCGCCGCATCGCTCAATGAGCGGTATTCGACGCCCGGCCGTTTCAGGTTCGATACGGATTGTGGCACAAGAGCCATCCCCATGCCAGCCGACACCAATCCGATAATGGTCTGCATTTGAATCGCTTCCTGGCCGATGTGGGGCGTCACGCCCGCGTCGCGAAAACAGGCGATGATCGTATCGTGGAAAGCAGGCGAAATGCGGCGCGGAAAAATAATCAGCGGCAGGTCGGATAGCGCCTTCAGCGATAGCGCGCCGCCGGCGCGATGGCCGGTGCGGGTTTTGCCCGGCGGCCAGCCCTGAGGAATGGCCGCCAGCAAGGGCTCGGATAATAAAGGCAGGTAGTCGAGCTGCGCCCTGGTTTTATCGGGAAATGGCGGTAACAGCAGGCCGGCGTCTATTTTCCCCAGCACCAGGTCGTCCAGTTGCACGTCGGTCGTGGCCTCGCGCAGATCGATGCGGACCTGTGGATAGCGTTCGCGAAAGCGCAACAGCAGCGGCGGCAGGATGCTGTAGTCGGCGGTCGAGATGAACGACAGCGTGAGCAGGCCGGCATTGCCGCTGGCGGCGCGGCGCGCCAGATCCGGCAGCGCGGCCGCCTGCTGCAACAGCCGTTGTGCTTCCGGCAGCAACGCGATACCGGCCGGCGTCAGCGCGACGCTGCGCTTGGTGCGCACGAACAGGGGGGTACCCAGCAGTTGCTCTAATCCCTGTATTGTCTGCGACAGCGGCGGCTGGGTCATGTGCAGGCGCAACGCGGCGCGGCCGAAATGTTTTTCTTCGGCGACGGCGATAAAGTAGCGCAATTGGCGTAATTCGAGATTCATGGCGATGTGGCTAAAAGACACGCTTAAAAACTGTTATTAATATGAAATAGATATTAATAGGCACTAAATCATATATTTGACACACAGCTTCGTGCAAGGCAATCTAGCAGCCGAATCAAAATTAACCTCGTCAAAGGGACAAACATGTACAACCGCCGTTCCAAAAACATCACCCAAGGTGTGTCGCGCAGCCCGAATCGTTCGATGTATTACGCTCTCGGCTACGAAAAGGAAGATTTCGACAAGCCGATGATCGGCATCGCCAACGGCCATTCGACCATTACACCTTGTAATTCCGGTTTGCAGAAACTGGCCGATATCGCGATCACGACGGTCAAGAATGCCGGCGCCAATCCGCAAGTATTCGGTACGCCGACCATTTCGGATGGCATGTCGATGGGTACCGAAGGCATGAAATACTCGCTGATTTCACGCGAAGTCATTGCCGACTGTATCGAAACGGCGGTCAATGGCCAGTGGATGGACGGTTGCGTCGTGATCGGCGGTTGCGACAAGAATATGCCGGGCGGCATGATCGGCCTGGCGCGCACCAATGTGCCGGGCATTTACGTTTACGGCGGCACCATCAAGCCGGGCAACTGGAAGGGCAAGGATCTGACGATCGTGTCCGCCTTCGAAGCGGTCGGCGAGTTTTCCGCGGGCCGCATGTCGCAGGAAGATTTCGACGGCATCGAACGCAATGCCTGCCCATCCTCCGGTTCCTGCGGCGGGATGTACACGGCCAATACGATGTCTTCCTCGTTCGAGGCGCTGGGCATGTCGCTGTTTTATTCTTCCACGATGGCCAATCCCGACGACGAAAAAACCGGCTCCGCCGCCGAATCGGCACGCGTGCTGGTCGAAGCCGTCAAGCGCGATCTGAAACCGCGCGACATCATCACCCGCAAGTCGATCGAAAACGCCGTATCGCTGATCATGGCTACCGGCGGTTCGACCAACGCCGTGTTGCACTATCTGGCAATTGCCCATGCGGCCGAAGTGGAGTGGACCATCGACGATTTCGAAATGGTGCGCAAGAAGGTGCCGGTGATCTGCGATCTGAAGCCGTCCGGCAAGTACGTCGCTACCGATCTGCACAAGGCCGGCGGCATTCCGCAAGTATTGAAGTTGCTACTTAATGCCGGCTTGCTGCACGGCGATTGCATCACGATTACCGGACGCACCATGGCCGAAGAGCTGGCGGCGATTCCGGACGTGCCGCGCGCCGACCAGGACGTGATCAAAACCATCGAAAACGCGCTTTACAAGCAAGGCCATCTGGCGATCCTGAAAGGCAATCTGGCGCCGGAAGGCTGTGTCGCCAAAATTACCGGCCTGAAAAATCCGGTGATCACCGGTCCGGCGCGTGTGTTCGATGACGAATACACCGCGATGGATGCGATTTTGGCCGACAGCATCAAACCGGGCGATGTGCTGGTGATGCGTTATCTGGGACCAAAGGGCGGCCCCGGCATGCCGGAAATGCTGGCGCCGACTTCGGCGTTGATCGGCAAAGGCCTGGGCGAATCGGTCGGCTTGGTGACCGACGGCCGCTTCTCCGGCGGTACCTGGGGCATGGTGGTCGGGCATGTGGCGCCGGAAGCGTTCGTCGGCGGCATGATCGGGCTGATCGAAGAAGGCGATTCGGTGACGATCGATGCGCATAAATTGTTACTGCAACTGAACGTGCCGGATGAGGAAATTGCACGCCGCCGGGCCAACTGGAAGGCGCCTGCGCCGCGCTACACGCGTGGCGTGCTGTCCAAGTATTCGGCATTGGCATCCTCGGCCAGCAAGGGCGCGGTCACTGGCTGATCGCCGGCTTTTGGAACGCCCCTGAGAAACCCCGCCGGCGCAAGCCGGCGGGGTTTTTATATTGGGCTCTCACTATTACTATTTGCATTATTTGCGCATAGTAAATTTTAATTGTCCGATTTTAGAAATGTTCAGGCGAGTTGCTCACTTAGTATTGCTGCGCTCCAATCCGGGAGTGTTCAGTGGAGAGCATCATTACTTTAATTTTTTCCCCATTCAGCGTCGTTAATCTGGCTGCGGATGCTATTTCGGAACAATTCAGGCAACCAGCGTCAGACCACTACGTACCGAGGATGCGCTACATGCCGCACCCGGTATTTCGTCAATTTTTTTCGACCAAAAAAACCGCGGCAAAAGATATTCGATATGACCGCAGGCCGGTCATTCACAGCGGCAGCGACGCATCTGCGGCGCGGTGGCCTATTGCAAGTGCCGCAAGTGCAGCAAGTACAACCACTGCCGGCATCGATCGCCATTTGCCAGGCGATGCCACGTACCCATCCGTGCGCGAAGAAGCTTTTCGGAATAGTACGCAGAGCACGACTGAAGCGGCGCGTGAAAACGATGCTACTTCTCCTTTGCCGCCTATCGCCAATATTATTCCGGATCGAATACTGCAATCGAACTGGATCGACACGCTCGATTTTTCCGCATTCGACGAGATCCTTTTTTTCCGGGAGTGCGGCGTATCGATCGATTATCGCGCCTCGCTCGGACAACGCCTGGCAGCGGCGCATGAATGCCTGTCGCCGACGCCATCGGATCTGCGTTCGGCACTCAGCATCGACGGCCTGAATCAAAAGAAGCTGCTCTTTTTCCGGCGCCTGTTGGCGTCGCTGCAGCATGACGGGGTTGCGCCGGAAGAGCTCGACCCGGATTTTGCGCAAGTTCTCTTTACGCGCTGGTTTCTATCATTGGCGTCACCGCCTGGCGCCAACGGCAATGGCGGGCCAGATGCCTTTCCTTTGCAATCGTTCTTGCTCACCTTAACCCACGGCGTGCATGCCGACGCACCGTCTTGCAAGACAGCGATGCCCGGCCCGAACAGCTTGCAGCCGCAGCGTTTGAATGCCGCCGTGGCCGAGGTCTTTGCGCGCGAGAATCCGTCGCTGGCGCCTGCCGTGCAGAAATGGATTTTGACATCGCTTCTGGCGGTATTCGAACCGACGCTGGTGCGTCCCGATTTGCCGGCGCATCTGCGTTACGGCGATTTCGAATGGACTTTGCTCGGCATCGGCATTCGTCTCTTGGGCGAACAGCATTGGCGCTACACACACAATGATCTGGTCGCCTTGGCGGTCGCTGTCGATGTATTTGAAGAGACGGCCGGCGATGCGCATATCGATGAGAGCGGCATCGAGGAGGTCGATAGCGGCGCGCGCGATCTGGTCGAACAGAGCATCGGTATTGTGCTGCGCATGGCGCACGCTGCCGGGGCGATCGATTTGCGCGAGGACGATGCCGGCATCGGCACGGATGTAACGGCGACGCTGCAAACAGCCATCGAATTATTCAAAAACAGGATGGCAATACGGCGCCGGGAAGACGCCGGGATTGCCGCCGACTTGCCGACGCGGCGGGACACCGCCGCGGTGATACTGAAAGAGAACGGATTTCACCCGAAGCAGTATGTGACGTTGACCAGGAAGAGCGGTTACGGACGCGATTTACTGAGCAGCCGGCATAAGGATTTACCTGGCCTCGACTATGGAAAATATTATCAGTTGACCGATGTTTTGATGGCGGATGGCATGACTCAGCTATTGATCTACGGCGGCTTGTCGAGATCCATGGGTAACGCGCTGCAGGCGAAAAAGCCGGCGCTGTCGCATGCGGTGCTCAACGCACGCTTTGAGCGCGATTTCAATACTGCCTTCAACGCGTTTTCGGATAATGTGATGGCCAGGGTGATTGCCGCGAATGTCGCCGGCATGGATCACCGGGATGCGGATTTCTGGCGGTGCGCCAATGCGACGGTGCGGATACCGGAAGTCAGTATTTTGACGAAGGTCAAGCCAAAGGCCAATATGGGCGCCACCGGTGTGGGAAGGCCGATTACAGTCCGTCATAAAGATTACAAGGCCACCAACGGTCTGCTGGTGCAGTTGACGCAGGACAATGGAGAAAGCCTGCATTACTGGGTCATCCTGGAACCGCTGGCAATAGGACGCTATACCGAAAGCGATGCCGCACTGCTGTCGAAAAAATCCACGGACTTTTTTAAAGAGGATCTTGGTGAAAGCTTGATGACGCTTAATCCGAACAAACCGGTCGACTATCGGACTTTTGCCAATACCGGCGCTCTCAGCAATACCCAATTCGTCGCAAGGCAATTGCTGGCGCCCGGTTTGGCGCCGGCGCGCGCGCTTGCTTTCCAGATGACGGAGCCGGAAGCGTCGCGCGAACGTATGTATCAATCGCTGATGAACCTGTTGCCGCTGCGGGCGTGCATCAAGGCCATCATCGAAAAAAATCTGGATGATGCAGTTTTTTTTTGCGGAATCGACGCATTGTCGGTGATTCCCCTATTTGGCTCCGGCATTAAAGTGGCCGGCGGCATGGCACGCGTTGCCGCGGCAATTACGGCGCGGCAAGCCCGGAAACTGGTCATGAGTTTGCTGACCGGCGTCGTGAAGCGCGAACTTGCCCCGCAAGTGGTATCGGCCACACTGCAAGTCGGCAAGCCCTTGCTTGCATTCGGTAAACACGCGCTGCACTGGCTTAATCCTTTACACGGCACGGTATCCGGCCTGGCATGGCTGAGCGCGCGGCTGGCCGATGGCGGGCGCCGCTTGCTGTCGCATCTGAATAAGGTGCCTGCACTGCGCAAGCTGGCCGACGACCTGGCGTCAGGCAGCAAGCGGCGCCAGACGATTTGCCGGGATCGCGGATTTTGGCGCGCGGAAGCGGGCGCCGTTATCGAGCAGAACGGACAGCGGCAGTTGCAATGGGGCAGCAGGCGCTACCTGACGATCGATATGGGGGAACAGAAAAATGTTTTGGCGCTGCGGCAAGGCATGGATTTGCGTCTGGTCAATCCGGAAAGCGGCCAGGTTTATGGGCCGGCGCTGATGAATGCCTGGGCCGGAGATAACGCCGGCTTGCGGCGGTCGGCGCCGTACGCATTGCGCAGGGCTTGCCGCGGCCAAACGGCAATCGGCGGCAAACGCGGTAATCGCATCAAAAAACGCAGCAACGAGGATGGGATGCACGTCGAAGGCTGCAGCGGCATCCTGCAGGCGGCGCATTTCGGCCGCGGCTTTTACAGCTTCAGCGAAAAACATCCTTTTCATGCCGTTCAGTTACGCGCTGCAGGCGTCGGAACGCATAAAACGCGGTCGCTGCGGATCGACATGAATGATATCGGCTTTGCTTCCTATAGCATCCTGGAACGGGGAGGCGAGCAATATCCGGTGCATAACAGCCGCTATTTTGTTTTCAACGAAGAGGTCTGGATTGCGGAAAACGGCTATCTCGAAGCGGCTTCCATCGCTTGTCCATTTCCCGAGAAGATATCGGCCAGCGTGGTCCGCTCGTCCAGCGAAAATCCCATGGCGGCGAGTCAGGCCGCGGATTTTCTCCGCTTCGATATTGAATTGCCGGCCATTGATGACGACCCCACTATCTATTTCAACCATTTTGTCGTCCCCTACGCCAATTACCCCGGCCTGGATGGTTCTTGCATGGGAATGATTGAAATGCCGGGCGTGAGTTACAAGTTCTTTATAGGGCGCGATTGGCTGACGCGCCTGCCTGCCGGCAAAAGCGTGATCCTGGTAAAAGCCACGCAAAAGGACTACGACGTTTTTGAGAAATACCAGCAAATAAATACCGATATAAGGGCGGCCAACTATGGTTTCCTGCCGTCCAGCCTGCGTCAATTAAG
>DASYCG010000103.1:0-4348 GCA_036500325.1 Herbaspirillum sp.
CAATTGATTGGCTTGTTTGGCGTTATCCGAATTCTGCTTCACGGTCGCGGTGAGTTGCTCCATTGCCGAAGCCGTTTCCTCCAGCGAACTGGCTTGTTGCTCGGTGCGGCTGGACAAATCCAGATTGCCGCTGGCGATCTCACTGGAAGCGGTGGCGATGGTATCGGTGCCGATGCGCACTTCACCGACGATGCGCAGCAGATTATCGTTCATGGCTTTGAGCGAATGCATCAATTGTCCGGTCTCATCTTCGCTGGCCGCTTCGATTTGCGCGGTCAGATCGCCTTCAGCCACCTGTTTGGCGACCGCTACGGCGCGGTTCAGCGGATTGGAAATAATGCGCGCCATAAACACCGCCAGCGACAGTCCGACAACCAGGCTGCCTGCCAGCAAAGCAATGATCCAGCCACGCGCCATCGCCAGCGTGGCTTCAGCGTTTGCATCGGATAGGGTGCTGCCGTCGGTATTGATCTTGGCCAAAGCATCGAGTTCATCAAGAATCCTGCGGTACGAGTCCGACGATTCACCCTGAAGTTCGGTGGTCGCTTCTTCTACTTGTCCGGAAAGCGCCAATTTGAAGAATTTCTCGTTGGATGCAACGAACGCGGTGGCATCTTTTTCGAATTTTGGATAGATTGCGCGTTCACCCGGTTCGGAAATTTGTGATTCGTATAAAGCCTGCAATCTCTTGAATTCGTTTAACTGCGCAGTGATCTGCTTCGCCTTGGCGGCAGGATCGGCGCCGCCGCTAGGCAGCAAGCGCTGAAATTGGGCGCCGCGAATTCGCGATAACGATACTTTCAGGTCCATCAGGGTACGGATGGTGGGGAGCCAATTGGTAGAGATGTCGGTGGAAGCCTGATTCACCTTGGTGAGTTGAATGATCGAAAACACACCAAGAATGGTCGTGAGCATCAATACGGCAATGAATGCAAGGATCAGCTTCTTTGCAATTTTTAAGTTATAGAACCATTTCATGACGCTTAAGCTCCCCTATTGGACACGATTGGCAATTTGCGTGAGTCGATTTGAACGCCCCACGTAATTTGTTCAAATTTTAACGAATTAATGAAATAAATAGTATCACATCTAAAAATATGAAAATAAAAATGATACTTCGTGTGCAAAATGCAACATTAGGAGGAAAACATGCTTGATGGAGGGAATTGTGTTGCAGAGAAAGTAGCGAAGCCTTGTGCCGCCTTAGCCGCCTTAGCTGCCTTAGCTGCCTTATGCAAGCTTAGGCGACATCCAGCTCGATCGTCACGATGGTGCCGCGTTGCGGCTGCGACAGCAGACTAATCGTCCCACCGTGCAATATAACGATTTCCCGCACCAGCGCCAGGCCTAGCCCGGTGCCGGGAACCGTGCCCGATTTATCGGCGCGGTAAAATTTTTCAAAAGCGCGGCTGCTTTCTTCTTCGCTCATGCCGATGCCTTCGTCTTCTACTTCAATGCGGACGCGGCGGCCGCTGTTGCCGAGGTTCGCCAGCAACTGGATGGCGCCTTCCGGAGGCGAATATTTGATGGCATTTTCAATCAGGTTACGCAATGCCAGCACCAGTTTAGGGCGATCGCCGCGCAGCCAGATATCGTCGCGGTCCAGCGTCAGGGTTACCCGGGTGGCGAACACCGGATCGGCATCCAGGATATCGCGGCAGAGACGGGCGAGATTGATGCGCTCATAGTCGAAATCCTTGTTGGCGCGGGCCTCCAGCCTTGCCAGATCAAGCAATTCAGACAAGATATCGTTCAATGTTTTAGCCCGTTCGTGCAACACATCGAATACATCCTCGTGTTGTTCGCTGGTGATACGGCCCGCCTTGAGCAATTCGGCGAAGCCCAGAATGCCGGCCATCGGCGTGCGCAGCTCGTGGGCAGCGGTGGAGATGAAGTCGCTCTTCATGCGGTCAAGTTGCGATTGCGCGGTAACGTCGCGAATGACGGCAACGCCGCCGCTGAAACCGCTGCGCGAATGGCGGATGTGAAATTCAAAAACCGATAGCGCCGGGCGCTCGATGGCCACGGTAAAGTATTCCGGCGCATCCTCGTTTTGCGCGTTCAACAATAGATGGCTGAGTTGCTTGGTCTTGCGCTCGCGCTCCGGGGTGATATCTTCGCGGAAAAATAATTCTGCAAAATCGAGTGTCGGAAGCAGATCCAGTGCATCCGCATTCAGCCCCAGCAATTGGGCCGTGACCTGGTTGCCGCGTTCGATATTGCCTTCATCGGTAAAAATCAGCACGCCGTCCGGAATCGCCTTGAACATGCTGTTGAGGCGGTCGTTTTTCTGCTGCTGCAGATGGACGGCGTTGTGTTCCGCTTCCACCGTTCGATACAGGCGCTGCAGCAGGCCGACGCGACGCGTCTCGGCACTGGCGATCAGAAAAGTAAAGATCAGGCCGAGTGCGATCATGAAATCGCGCCGTGCGTTGTAGGGGGCCATGACTTCGGCTTCGCTGAAACCGACCGTAACAGTCAGAGGATAGTCGCTCAGCTTATCGTAACCATACAGGCGCGGCCGCTGATTGGAGATGCCGCGGCTTTGCACGACGCCGCCCGGCGCCGCCAGCATGGCCTGGTAAATATTACTGTCGTACGGTAAGGATGCGTGATAGTGGCCGCTGTCTTCGCTGTCGTTGCGACGCACCCGGAACAGGCGGTCGTAAGTGCCGACGATGGAAATTTGACCGGTTTTCCCGATGGACAGCTCTTTATAGAAATTGGTGAAATAGGTCGCATCCAGCGAGATCGCGATGACGCCGCCGAAGCTGCCGTCAAGGCGATTAATGCGGCGGCTCAGGCGGATCGAAGGGTGCCGGGAGACACGGCCGATCAACGGTTTGCTGATAAATAACTCATCGCTGTCGCGCGTCGCGTGCACCAGAAAATATTCGCGATCGCGCACATTGATTTTCGGAAATTCGGGGCGCGTCGATGCGGTGAGGTTGCCGTTGGGATCAATCACCGAGATCTGGAAAAATACGTCCATTTTGATTGCGCCATGCCTGGCGTAATCCTGCAAGGGCAATGCCAGGCCGTTTTTCTGGACTTCCCATTCAATCATGCGCGCCAGTTGATCGGCTTCGCGCAATACCCGATTGACCTGTTCCGACAGGGCATTGGCCAGATTTGCGGTCTCGACCCGTACTTGCCGGCTTTGCGTCTCGTGATCCCAGTAAATTCCAAGTCCCAGTCCGCCCCATAAGGCCATGATCAATGCCATGCCGATCGCATGCGCGCGTATCGTGCTAAGGATCGTTTGTAATTTTGAGGGGATGCTTGTCACAGTAATTTTTAAATTCGGCGTGTTCTGTGGAGAGGCGGGACCGCAAGCGAAATGCCGATTTTAGAGTAGTTCTCGATCGGCTCATGAACAAAAATGGATCATGAACAGAAATGCCGCTTCGCAAGAAAAATGAAACCTTCCGTTTGACAGCCCACCGTTAATGCTATTAAATGATAAAAATGAAATTATGTGAATGCGAACCGGAGTGCTGGTTGTGAATGAATCCACTGGAGCAATGAGCGACGATGTCACCACGCGGGAAGCGGCCGAAATGCTGGGCGTTTCGCTGCGTACCGCGCAGTTATGGGTGGAAAGAGGCCGTTTGCGCGCATGGAAGACCGCCGGCGGTCACCGCCGCATCGAACGGGCTTCGGTGGAAGCCTTGCGGACCAATTCCATGACACCCGCTATAGCTGGCGCAATCGATGTTGCTGCCGGGCACGCCGGCCGTTATGCGGCGACCGGCTTGAAACCTGCGGACCAGCCGTTGCGGGTGGTGGCGGTGGAAGACGACAAGACTTTGCAGTCTCTCTACAAAATTGCCATCGGCGCGATGCCTTTTCCGACGGAAGTGCATGTGGCTGCGAATGGCTTCGATGGTTTGCTGTTGATCGGCAAGACACATCCGGATGTGGTGATCCTGGATTTGAATCTGCCTGGCATGGATGGCTTCCGTCTGATCAGGGAACTGGATCAGCACGAAGATTTTGATACGTTGGAAATCGTCGTGGTCAGCGCCTTGTCGCAGTCCGAAATCCGCGACCGCGGCGATATCCCGGACACGATTGAGATTTTCACGAAGCCGCTGGCGATGTCGCAGCTGGAACTGTTTTTATCGCGCTCGCGCCGGCGTTTCCTGGATCGCCACGCCGTCGTTTAAGCGCTTACTGGCGCTTGTTCAGCATCTGCGCACAGGATCTTCAGCGACTCTGCCGGATGTGCGCGATCCGTTCGCTGCTCAGCGGATGGCTTGCGATATACGGTAAGGGCTCATTCGTGTGTTTTTCCAGTTTTTCAAATACGTTCGCCAGTTTCGATAGCGGTATGCCGTTCGCCTTG
>DASYCG010000104.1:0-36694 GCA_036500325.1 Herbaspirillum sp.
GGGCCGTACCCCTCACCCAAATGAACGGTCTTTTATGGATTTAAAGAAAGTTCGAAATCGACTGATTTTCTTTAGTGCCATAAAAAATCGTTCATTTGGGTGAGGGGTACGGCCCGTGCCGCGTTAAAAAAAAGGCCACCCATGGCGCTAAAAAAAAGCCACCCATGGCACTTAATCAGCGTTGCCTTAAACGCGGCCCCATTTGATGATGGTGACCGAAGTGCCTTCGCCGAGCACCGTCAATAATTCGAATTCATCGGCCAGGCGTTTGGAGCCGCCGAGGCCGAGGCCGAGGCCGCCGCCCGAACTATAGCCGTCGGTCATGGCCTGTTCGATGTTCATAATGCCCGGACCGGTATCGACAAAACTGAGACCGACGCCGCGTCGCAAGCCATCGCTTATTTTTACTGCATGGACAATGCCGCCGCCGCCATACTTCAAGGTATTGCGCGCCAGCTCGCTTGCAGCCGTAATCAGCTTGGTTTGGTCCACCAGGCTCAACCTGATTTCGAGCGCCAGTTCGCGCACGATTGTGCGCAAGGCCACAACGTGTTCGACGGATGTCAGCGGCAACTGTTGCGCATCATCGATTAATCCCGAGCCGGGAATGATATTTGACGTGAAGCTTGCCGTTGGGCTGCCCTCGATGACCATCATCGAGCGATGCTTTTCTCTAGCAGAAGCATGCCTTTTTCGACATCCAGCGCGGTTTTCACACCCGTCAGCGCCAGTCCCAGTTCAACCAGCGTAATCGCAACGGCAGGCTGCATGCCCACGACCACGGTATGGGCGTCCAGCACGCGCGCCATTGCCGCAGTGTTGCTGATCATGCGGCCGATGAACGAATCGACCACGTCCAGCGCCGAAATGTCGATCAACACGCCTTTGGCCTGATCTTTGACAATACGATTGGTCAGGTCATCCTGCAGCGTCATGGCCAGCCGGTCATGCATATCCACCTGGATCGTGACCAGCAGCAACTTGCCCATGCGCAGTATCGGAATACGTTCCATTGAGATCCTTAGACCTTGTCGCTGGCCACAATTTTTGCGCCGGTGCGTTCGAGCGCGATCAGAAATGCATCGGCCAGTGTCGCTTTGGTGATGACGTCTTCCAGGTTCACGCCCAGATGCACGATCGTTTGTGCGATTTGCGGACGGATGCCGCTGATGATGCAATCGGCACCCATCAGCCGTGCCGCCGCAATCGTTTTGAGCAGATGTTGCGCCACCAAAGTATCGACGGTCGGCACGCCGGTGATATCGATGATGGCGATCGCCGCACCGGTTTCGATGATTTTTTCCAGCAGGCTTTCCATGACGACTTGCGTGCGCGCGCTGTCGAGCGTGCCGATCAAGGGCAGGGCGAGAATGTTTTGCCACAGCTTGACCACCGGTGTCGATAGCTCAAGCAATTCCTGCTGCTGGCGGGTGATGATCTGGTCGCGGATTTTCTGGAATATCTCGACCGTGAAAAGGCCGAGCTTATCCATTAACGTGGTGACGGCCCAGGTGTCGTTGGCCAGCGTCGCCGGTTCCTGTGCCAATTCTTTGCGCATCGATGGAAACAGCGATTGTTTCAATGAAAAAACGAAGGTTGCGGTTTCGCTTGGCGTGGAACCCTGCTTGGCGCGTTGCTGCGAGATCTCGGTCAACAACTGGCGGACTTCATCCCAATCACGGCCTTCGATATCGGCGATGTCGCCGGATTCTGCGGCCTTGGCCAGCAATTCCAGGAAGTTGGTGCAATAGCGTCGTGTTGCTTCCTCTGCATTGGCATCGAAGCGTATTGCCTGCGATTTCAGATGCGTGAGCCAGTTTTCAAGAATTTCAGTGTGGCATTTGCGAATGAGGGCGCTCAGGCGAACTGCGTCGTCGTTTTTGGACATCTGTATCCCCTTTGGAGGTGCAATATTAAAATTGTTAGGCGTTGTTAGATGTCCATCTAAGCAACTGATGCGGAACCTGAGAGCGTCCCGAGTGAATTTTTTCAGTGTAGCACCCATCTTGATCGTCGAACTGTCCTACAAACATATAAACTGGCGGGCGCTTGTTTTGCTGCGGGAAGCCGTCAATGAAATCGGCCCGTAAAGCCCTCTTGCAGTTAGAATGCAGCAGAATAAGTCGGCGCAGATGCCTGGAAAAGCACTGCCCTTGAATCGATCGACATTTCACACAGGGTTTTATGCCTACAGCAAAACCGTTTTCCGCGAATAT
Organism: Herbaspirillum sp.; assembly: GCA_036500325.1. Classification (GTDB taxonomy): domain Bacteria; phylum Pseudomonadota; class Gammaproteobacteria; order Burkholderiales; family Burkholderiaceae_D; genus Herbaspirillum. The sequence goes on from DASYCG010000104.1 coordinate 2,217, forward strand.
TTCCAAATCGCGCGTCGCTGGGGCCGCCGCATTATTTGTGCTGCTGGTTTGCCTGATATTGATCGGCATCAGCGCCTGGAGTGCCTGGAATGCGCGCCAGGTTCAATTGCATGAGCTGGAAACGGCAACACAGAATATCTCGCGATCATTGGCGCAGCACGCCGACGACGCTTTCAAAAAAGCCGATACCGCCATCCTGGGGCTGACCGAACGCATCGCAGTCGACGGCACCTCGCAGAAAGCCTTGGACCGTTTACACAAGCTGCTGGTGATGCGGGTGGAAGAGCTTCCCGAATTGCATGCCATGTTCATCTTCGACAAAGACGGGCGCACGCTGGCCGATTCGAAAGAACGGCCGGATGCCGATAGCAACGACGCAGACCGCGAATATTTTGCTTTCCATAAAACGCATCCGGATTTGGGCCCGTACATCGGTGCACCCGTGCTCAGCCACGTGAGCGGTATTTGGATTATTCCTCTTTCAAGGCGCTTGAACGATGCGGACGGACACTTTGCCGGTGTCGTGCTGGCGACGATCAGCCTGGATTATTTCAACGCTTTTTATGCCGAGTACGACATCGGCCATGACGGCGCGATTCTGCTGGCGCTGAATCGCGGCATTCAACTCATACGCTGGCCGATGTTGCCCAATTCGATTGGACGGGATGTATCGACCGGTCCGTTGTTTTCGACTTATGCCTCGCGCCACGAAAGCGGCACGGCGACCTACACATCGCCGGGCGACGGCGTGGAACGGCTGGTGGCTTATAACCATTTGCAGCATTACCCGGTGGTTGTCAGCGCGGCGTTGTCTGAAAACGAAATCCTCGCCGAATGGCGTCGGGCCACGCTGGTTCAAGGCGTCATTATCGCGTTTATCGTACTGGTGCTCGGCTATCTCGGGTTTCGGCTGGTGGACCAGATTACCTTGCGCACCAAGGCGGAAGAAGAGGCGCGCCGTACCGGAGAGGCGCTGCTGGACTTGAATCGAACGCTGGAAAAACTGGCGATGCAAGACGGGCTGACGGGATTGGCAAACCGGCGCCAGTTCGACACCGTTCTGCAAAATGAATTGAGCCGCGCCACGCGTGCGGCCAGCTCACTGGCGCTGATCATGATCGACGTCGATTACTTCAAGAAATATAACGATATATACGGCCATTTGGCGGGCGACGAATGTCTGCGCCGGATCAGCAAGATTATCCAGTCTGCCGAAGGCCGTTCCGGCGATCTGGCGGCGCGCTATGGCGGTGAGGAATTTGCATTGCTGTTGCCGAGCACCGATGTTGCCGGTGCCATCAAAGTGGCCGAAGAAATTCGCAAAGCCATCCGTGAACTGGAAATCAGGCACGATGGTAATTTGAACGGCGTCGTCACCATCAGCGCCGGTGTCAATGCATTGGTTCCTGTCACCGATTCCGACACGCCGACAACCTTGATCAGAGCAGCCGATGAGGCCTTGTATGCGGCCAAGTCGAATGGACGCGATCAGATCCGGACACAAGAGAACCGTCAGCTACACGTACTCAAAGCTTCCCTGAAGATGTAAAACGCGCATGCCTTAACTGAGCGGCATTCACGCTGCGGCGTCCCTTTTCTTGAGAATCTTGAGCACCTTTTCATTCAAGGTTTCGGCGTTGAAAGGTTTGACGATATAGCCGTCGGCTCCGGCTTGCGCCGCTGCGACAATATTTTCCTTTTTCGCCTCGGCGGTGATCATCAATACCGGCAGGGCACTCATTGTCGGCGACGCGCGAATTGTTTTCAGCAGCGTCAACCCATCCATGACCGGCATATTCCAATCGGTGATCACAAAGTTGATCGGATGCAGCGCATCGGCGGCCTGCAATACTTTGAGCGCCTTATCGCCATCTTCGGCTTCGGAAGTTTTGGTATAGCCGAGTTCTTTTAGTAAATTGATAACTATTCGGCGCATCGTCGAGAAGTCGTCGACGATCAGAAAGTGAATGTCGGTTGTCATAAAATCAAACAGGCCTTGTTCGGCAGCAATAAATTATGCCATTTTAGTGATAAATGGCAATTAATGCGGGCAATCAATGGGATTTATCCCAATCACCCTTCTTGGCATCTTTGCCGGCCACTGAATACAGGGCGCCCGGCGCATTGCGGCTTTGCTGGAATACTTCCAGCGTTTCGCCTCGCATCGCTGCATAGATATGCAGATTCGACACGCCGACAACGGCGCCGAGTTTCTCCAGCATGAAAAAGATTGCGCCGTAACGGATCATTCCGCGCCAGTCGCGTTTTCGAATCAGTTCGCGCTCTTCTTCGCTCAGGCCGGCTTCCGCGAATGTGGCTTCGGGATCGTTCAGAAAATGCTGCCGATGTTGCGGCACGATCATATTGTGCAGAAATTTATTGATCCGGTAGCCTTTATGGCTGCGCTCCAGCGTAAACGGATAAGTGCCTTCCAGTTCTTCGATGCCGGCTAACTGATGTCCTTTGTGGCGGAGTTGTTCGGCATCGGCCGAGGCCGGAGGCAGTTCGATCGCCTCGTTTTCATAAATAGCCGTGGCGATGCCTGCCATCGACGGCAGGTAATAGGTTTGATGGATTTTGCGGATATTGGCCGACAATGCGCCGCGCATCACCAGCCACATGATGACTTCGGAACCTTCCATCCCACCCAGCTTTGCATAGTCGGCGTGCGTCAGGCGGGTCAGTTGCAAGGGATCTTTTTCGATCAGATCGAGAAACTGCGCATCCCATGCCGTGTTGTTAAAGCCCGAGCGCTCGCCATGCACCTGATGCGATAAACCGCCGGTTGCAACAATCGCCACCTTTAGATCTTCCGGATAACTTTCAATCGCCTTGCGCAGGGAGAGTCCTAGCTTGTAGCAACGCAGCGCAGACGGAATCGGAAATTGCAGTACGCCGACCAACAGCGGAATAATCTTGCCAGGCCATTCCGGCTGGTGTGGCCATAGCATCGATAACGGTGAAAAACAGCCGTGATCGAGCGGTCGGTCACGGAAAAAAGACATATCGAATTCGTCCGCGAACAGGCTCTCGCCGATATGCCGCGATAACGCCGCGTGACCGTTAACGCCCGGTACCGCACGCGCACCGCCGCCCTCGTCGGCAACTGCATAATGATCGTCGACGCCGAGTACGAACGGGGAATAGTGATCGAAAAAGAAGGAGGTGACATGATCGTTGAAGATCATCACCAGCACATCGGGCTGCTTTTCCTTAAGCCAGGCCTGCAGCGGTTCAAAGGCCTCGAAAATCGGTCCCCAGACCGGGCTGTTGCGTTCTTGCTTGTCAAAGGCGAAACCGATGGTCGGTGTATGGGAACAAGCTATGGCGCCGATGATTTTAGCCATTGAAATCTCCTGAGTTGCATAACCGGTAGTTATGTTTGCGAGTCAAAAATGTCACTTTACATAAATTTTTGCAACCTATATTGTAATAATCATAAAATCAAAAAGGTGCAAAAGCACCTCATTAAAACGCGAAGAATGCATTTGTGATTGTGATTGTGATTGTGATCGGGTTTCGATCATTCGGCGATTTTGGGAAAAATCGCGAAATCCAAAATGCGATTCTCAAAAAATAAAACAGTTCAGGAGACGGCAAGATGAAATGTTTGATCAGGATCTTCGTATTATTCTCGTTGTTGAATTTTTATTCTGCCGCACAGGCGCAACAATCCGTCGCATCGATAGCGTCCTACAGCGGCGCCGATCGGCAGCAGCAATTGGTGGATGGCGCCAAAAAGGAAGGCTCGGTGACGGTGTATGCGACGACGCCGATCGAATATATGCGCGTCATCATCGCCGGCTTCGAAAAGAAATACGGCGTCAAAGTGAATCTCTGGCGTTCGAATTCGGAAACCGTCTTGCAACGCATTTTGACCGAAGCGAAAGGCAATACGCCCTTGTTCGACGTCACCGAATCCATCGCGACACCGATGGAAGCGCTGCATAGAGAAGGTATTTTGCAAGCGGTCAAATCGCCGGTCCAGAAAGACCTGAAAGATTGGGCTTTCCCTGCGCATCATGAATGGGCCGCCACGCAGCTGTACCTGTTTGTCCAGGCGTATAACACCAATAAAGTCAAACCCGAAGACCTGCCGAAAACCTATACCGACCTGCTGGATCCGAAATGGAAAGGCAAGCTGTCGATGGAAGCCAACGATGATGAATGGTTCTCGGAAGTCATCAAGGAAATGGGACAGGAAAAAGGGCTGAAGTTCTGGCACGACCTGGTCGCGAGCAACGGCATCCAGCTGCGCACCGGACATTCGTTATTGAATAATCTGGTCGGCGCCGGCGAAGTGCCGCTGGCACTCACTGTCTATAACAGCGACCCGCCGACGCTGATGAAAAAAGGCGCGCCGCTCAACTGGTTCGTGATCGAACCCGCGATCGCCATTTCGAACGGCGTGGGCGTCTCGCGCAAAGCACCGCATCCCTATGCTGCAGTGCTGTTCTACGACTACATGCTGAGCCCGGACGCCGAGCAGGTACTCGCCAATATCGGCTATGTCACTTCACAGAAAAAGATACCCACCACCTTCGACAAGAAAATCAAGGTACTGGACCCGGCGATGCTGCTTGACGACTTCAACAAATCGAACGATCTGTTCGACAAAGTCGTCGTCAAGGCAACGCGCTGATTATTTTGTAAGTCAGGCAAGGCCTTATCGGCCATGGCCATTTATTCGAGGAGTCATTTGTGAGCTTTACTATTCGTCCTTTAAGTCCCTCCATCGGCGCCGAAGCTGTCGGCTTCGATCCACGTAATTTCACAGACGAAGACCGCGACGCGCTGCAACAAGCCTGGTACAAACATCTGGTCATGCTGATTCGTCCGGGCGTTGTTCTCTCCGACGATGAATTCGTCGCCTTCATGTCGCGCATGGGCCAGATCGAGAATGCGCGCAAACTCAGCCCGCTGTCGACGCGCCAGGAAGTGATGATCATCTCGAACATCCGGGAAAACGGCCAGACCGTGGGTGCATTGCCGGATGGCGAGTTGTCGTTCCATTTCGATCGCGTCCATCAGAAAAAGCCGACGCGCGCCAGTTGCCTGCACGCCATCGAAATTCCCGATCATGGCGGCGACACCTGTTTTGCCAATATGTACGAAGCCTACGAAACGCTGCCTGACGACATCAAGCAGAAGATCGACGGCCGCATGGCGCTCAATACCTATGATTACGGCGCCACCAGCCCCGATAAAAAAGTGATCGACGAAGTCGCCCAGAACGCGACCCATCCGGTGGTGCGGACCATTCCCGAGACCGGCCGCAAAGCGCTGTTTGTATCGCGCCTGATGACAGACCAGATCATCGGCCTGCCGAGCGACGAAAGCCGCGACCTGCTCAACAGGATCAGCGACCACGCCGAGCAATCCAAATTCATTTACCAGCATCAATGGAAAGTCGGCGACATCCTGATGTGGGACAACCGCTGCTCGACCCATGCACGGCAGGATTTCGACGGCTCTCAAAGACGCCTGATGAAGCGCATCGCATTAGCGGATTCGGTGGTGCCGAGCCTGTAAAAGAGGAATGCAGGGAAGAAACCCGGGAAAGCGATAAACTATGGCTCTGCCTCTGCCTGCAATAGCAGGCAGAATCCTTACACCATAATAATATCGAGATGACCGATTCCAGCAATTTCCAGCGCGCACCCGGCGCGCCGATCCTGCCGCGCACGCCGTTCCGTTTCGTGCTGCACTTCTTCCTGCAATTCAAGGGATGGTATGGCACGATGATCGTACTGGAAGGCTTGAACGCCGGCTTCGGCATCACCATTCCCTACGCGCTGGGCCGCATCATCCACAGCGTCACCGCCATGCCGCTATCGGCCGCCCACAACTGGAGCGCCACGCTGCGCGCGCCGCTGCTGTTGTTCGTTCTGTTATGTTTCGGCGAACTGGTATTCGGGCGCATGGCCGGGGCGATCCAGATCCGGCTCGGCCCGCGTCAGCGCCAAAATGTAACGCGCCACATCTACCATTACCTGCAGCTTCATTCCCATCGCTACATGAGCAACAATTTCGCCGGCGCGCTGGCGCATCGCATCAGCGAAACATCGCTGGGCGTATCGCAAATCATGTGGTCGATCATTACCGAATTCTGGCCGCTGGCCATTGTGCTGGGCGTCGCGGTGGGCCTGCTGCTGCACGCCTATCTCTGGCTGGGCATGCTGGTAGGTGCGTGGGCAGTGATCTTCATCGGCCTGTCGTATTTCCTGGCAAGACGCTGCCAGCCGCATGCGCTGCACGCAGCCGGCGCGCGCAGCGAAACCACCGGCAAATTGGTGGACTCGGTATCGAACGCCGACAGCGTGCGCCTGTTTGCCCGGCTCGGCTACGAGCGGGAAAATCTGGAAATCTATCTGGACCGGGAAATGGCGGCAATCCGCCGCTCCAACGATTATGCCGAACGCATTCGCTGGTTTCAGTTCGGTGCGGCGGCTTTGCTCAAAATCGGCACGTTGGTCTACGCGCTGACGTTGTGGGAACAGGAAAAAATCGGCGTCGCCGATTTCGTGATGGCGGTCAGCCTCTCGCTGATGATCATCAACGAAGGGCGCAACATTGCGCGCCGCTTTCTTGAATTCTTCGAATACGTGGGCAATGTGGCCAACGGCGTCCATGCGATTATCCAGCCGCACGAACTGATCGACCAACCCCAATCCAGGCCGCACGATGTTGCCGGCGGCGCGATCGAATTCCGCAACGTGAATTTCGCGCATAACGATCGCGACAATTTGTTCGAAGGCTTGAGCGTCTCCATTCCGGCCGGCCAGCACGTCGGCCTGGTCGGCACCTCCGGTTCCGGCAAATCCACTTTCGTCAGCCTGATTTTGCGCACCATCGATCCGCAACGCGGCAGCATTCACGTCGACGGCATCGATCTGCGCGACTTCACGCAGGAAGCACTGCATGAACAACTTGCCCTGATCCCGCAGGAACCCAGCCTGTTCCATCGCAGTCTGCGGGAAAACATACGTTACGGCCGGCTGGAAGCCAGCGATCAGGAAGTCGAAGCCGCGGCGCGCAAGGCGCACGCCCATGACTTCATCGCGCAAATGGGGCAGGGCTACGACGCGCTGGTCGGCGAGCGCGGCGTTAAATTGTCGGGCGGCCAGCGGCAGCGCATCGCCATTGCGCGCGTCATCCTGAAAGGCGCGCCGGTATTGATTCTGGATGAAGCCACTTCAAGTCTCGATTCGATCACCGAGCAGGCGATTCAGGAAACACTGCAAGATGTCATGCGCAAGAAAACCGTGATCGTGGTGGCGCACCGGCTGTCGACCATTGCGCATCTGGATCGCATCCTGGTGTTCGAACACGGGCGGATTGTGGAGCAGGGCAGCCATGCCGAATTGCTGCGGAAGAAGGGCACTTACTCGCGCCTGTGGCAGGCGCAGGCGAATGGATTTCTGCCGGAATCGGACGATGCGCTGGAAGATGCCGTTGCGTAAATCGGAGGATCGCCGACAATCATCAAATGCTATTTGGCCTGCAAAAATATCTGCGACCAGATCTTCTGCCACTTATCGGCCTCATCCAGCACGATCGAAGGATCGATCAATTCATACTGGAATTGGTTGAGCGGGCTATTCACCGCTCTGCTCGACGGTATGCGATGCCGGCTCTTGATCAGTTCCTGACCCTCGCGGGACAACATGAATTCGGCGAATAACAGCCCGGCATAAGGATGCGGCGCATTTCTGGTCACACCGATCCCGTTGGGCCGTCCGAAGGTCGGCGTCAGTGCTTTCCAGGCAACCGGAGCGCCTTTTTCATGTTCCCGCGCGACATTATGGTTATAGGCAGAGATCAAAATCTGCAACTGGCCCGCGGCCAATAATTCCACCATCAGCGTATGCCCGGTCTGCAACTGCGGCCGGGATTCGGCCAGTTTGCGGAAATAAGCCAGGCCTTTCTCCTCGCCCATATATTTGACCATGGCGGCAAACCAATCGACATCGCCGGTTTCGATACCGATTTTTCCGACCCAGCGCGGGTTTAAAAGATCGTCGTACGTTTTTGGCACTTCCTCCGGATTAACCAGCTTTGTGTTGTAGGCGAGGGTAAAAAAATTGAGGCGATCCGCGACGTACTGCCGATGTGCGGGAAACGCCGCTGCGGGAATATCCTTGAATACCGGACTATAGAATTCCGCCAGAATCTTCTCGCGGTAAAGCGCCTCCATTTCGGGGCCGTTGGTATCGATGACATCCGGCGTGAAATGGCCGGCGCGTGCCTCTGTAACCGTCCGCTGCAAGACCTTTTCGCTGCTGGCCTTCCATAGCGCAACTTTGACTTTGTATTTCTTTTCGAACGCTGCCGTAATCGGAATTGCGTCTTTGCTGTTGATGGAAGTGTAAAGAACCACCGTGCCTTCTTTTTGCGCTTCATCGACCAGGTGCTGTTCGCGGTCCGCACCCTGATACATATAAATATCGGATAGTTTGGTTTTTTCCAATGGCTGGCGTTGTAATGGAGGTGGGGCCTGAGTTTGCGCCGACACCGGCAGCATGCATAAGCTTAATAAACCAAGCGCCCCAAGCAATGTGAGCTTGCGAAAACCTTGTGCGACTCGATAGTTGCGATCACCTTGCATGCCGTCTCCTTGTTATCCGCTTTGGCTACAAATTTTAGTGGAAAGCTTATCTCATTCCGAGTGGTCCGGAACTTTAGGTAAAAACGGTGTTTAAAAGAACGAATTTTTTCGTTGTTGCTTATTTGTTTTTTCGGCGCCATTTTATGAAACGGAAGAATGGCGCATTTGTTGAGTTTTCAATAAGCATAAACATCCACCCAAAGCGTCCCAGAATTATCGGCAAAGCCTTTCGGCTCGTCATTGGTCGTCAAAAACAACTTCCCGCTGACCCCCGCCGGCGTCAAGGCGCCATTCCCGATTAAAAAGGGATGGCCGTCGTTTCCGACTTTCCCGATCAATGCGCCTTCCGGCGCTCCCGGCAGCAGGTAAGTCTTTCCCGCCTTCGAATATTGCGTACTGCCCACGCCCAGTCGGCCCTTCCACCACGGATTGGTAGTCCATTCGCCGGCGTCTTGCGCCACCGTGACGATGTATCTGTTTCCGCTTTTGATGTCGACGCGTGTTTCGGTCCAGTAGCCATGTGCCGGACGGGCGTCTACGCGTATATGGTGAAAAACGGCAAGTGGTATGTCGCCGGAGCTGTTGGCTGCCATCGCGTTCATCGCACTGGCAGCACCAAAAAATAACATTGCAAATAAAATAGTCCGCATTCCAATCCTTTGATATGGTGTCGTTTTGTTGGTAAATAATAGCAGGCCCCCGCGATGGCAGACCCGATGACAACACTAATTAAATTGAATTTCCCGATGTTGGCGGCATTGGCGGAGAAATCCGCCGGCATTACCGTGGCATGCACCTGTCTGCCCGTCAGCCTCGCAAGTTGGGAAAGCGTTCCCTTATCGCTGGATGAAACCAGCCTGGATGAGGTCGGAACGCTATTCGAAGATCACTTCGTAGAGCCGACTTTCGAGGAATTCCATCCGTCCGGCACGCGCTACGATTCGCCGGATGCACCGATCGCGCCGCGTTACTTCCCCTACAACCGCTGCACGGTGGCAGAGTGCCGGATTTGCGGCCGTCACTATTTGCGCTATACGGAAGCGGGCGGCTATTTTGTCGACCGCAGAATTCGCTTGCTGGCGTCCGAACTGCTGGCGGATGCACCCCTCGCACCCCTGTAATCAATAATGCGGATTACGCGCAAACCGCTCCGCCAGAAAATCCACAAACGCGCCGACCTTGGCCGATAAATTCATCCGCTCGCGATAAACCGCAAACACATCGGCGCTGGGCAGCGACCATTCAGGCAGCACCAGGCGCAACGCGCCGGAGCGCAAATGTTCCTGCACATCCCACTCCGAGCGCATCAGAATGCCATGGCCGTTCAGCGCCCAGATAACGGCCGACTCGCCGTCGTTGCTACTCAGCGCTCCCCGCACTTTGACCGTCTCCTGTTTGCGGCCGCGGCTCAGGTGCCAGGTGCCGTAGGCAGAATCGCTCTCGCGCAACACAATGCATTGATGGCTCTGCAGCTCGCGGGGTGTTATCGGCATCCCGGCTTTTTTCAGATAATCGGGCGAGGCGCATAGATAGCGGCGATTGGCGGCAATCTTGCGCGCCACCAATCTGGAATCCGGCACCTGGCCGAAGCGAATGCCCACGTCATAGGCCTGATCCGCCAGATTCACCGTGCGGTCGGTCAGCGTCAGTTGCACGTCTACCGCCGAAAACCGTTGTGCGAAAGCCGATACCGCCGGCGCGATATGCCGCCGTCCAAAGCCGAATGTCGCATTCACGCGCAGCAACCCCTGCGGAATCGCGCGGCTGCTCGACACCATCCGATCCAGTTCTTCCAATTCAGCCAGCAGGCGGGTGCCGTTCGACAAATACAGCTCGCCTTCCTGCGTCACACCCAGGCGCCGGGTCGTGCGGTTGAGCAATTGCACGCCCAGCCTTTTTTCCATGCGCGCCAGGCGTGAACTCACCGCGGGCGGCGTCAGGCCCAGTTCGCGCGCCAGCGCAGACAGACTGCCGTGTTTCACCAATTGCACGAAAAACGAGAGATCGGAAATGTTATCCATGGCAATTCATCTGTAAATTAAATTTACTAATAGGTTAAATGAGATTGAATTATAAATTACCAACAGCTGGCTATACTAACTTCCATGATGGATCGGTGCTTTGTGCTGTCGCATTTCAGGTAGCCAATTGTTAATTAATCAGCAACCAAAACGGGGGAAGTTTTGCCTCAAACCTTGTACCAAAAGCTGGTCGACTCCCACACAGTGGCGCAGCTCGACGCGGAACATGTACTGCTTTACGCAGATCTGCACATCATGAATGAATACACCAGCCCGCAGGCCTTCAACGGCCTGGTCGAGCGCGGTGTGCCGGTATTGCGTCCCGACCAGCAGATGAGTGTGGTCGATCATGTGATCCCGACCAGGCCGGACCCGGTCGGCAAACGTGTCATCGTGGTTGAACAGGCGCAGCGCCAGGCCAGTAATTTCACCCGCAATTGCAATCGCTACGGCATCAAACTATTCGATGTCAATGATCCCCTGCAAGGCATCGAACATGTGGTGGCGCCGGAATCCGGTCTGATCCGTCCCGGCATGGTGGTGTTGTGCGGCGATAGCCATACCACCACTTACGGCGCGTTCGGCGCGCTCGGCTTCGGCATCGGCACCTCCGAGATCGAACACGTGCTCGCCACGCAGACGCTGACTTACCGCGTCGCCGGCAATATGCGCATCCATATCGACGGCCGCTTGCCGGCCGGCGCTACCGTCAAGGATATGGTGCTGTACGTCATTTCCCGCATCAGCGCCCAAGGCGCGCGCGGCTATGCGGTGGAATATGCAGGCGAAGCGATTCGCGCCTTGAGCGCCGAAGCACGCATGACCATCTGCAATATGACGGTGGAAGCCGGCGCGCGCGCCGTGTTGATCCAGCCCGATGAAACCGTCTTCAACTACCTGCGCGCCCATCTCGGCAATATGAATGCGGCGCAAATGGAGACCGCAATCGCCGGCTGGCGCCAACTGTATTCCGATCCCGACGCGCAGTTCGATGAGGAGCTGCATTTTTCCGCTGCCGATGTCGCACCGTTCGTCACCTGGGGCACCAGTCCCGATCAGGCGATTCCGGTCGGCGGCACCATTCCGGCGCCGTCGGACAGCAGCGATCACAACGTCAGTTCGGCCACCGCCAGGGCGCTCGAGTATATCGGCCTGACGGCGGGTTCGCGCATCGAAGGCACCCCGATCGAGCGGGTATTCATCGGCTCTTGCACCAACGGGCGCATCGAAGATTTGCGCGCCGCTGCCGCCATGCTGAGCGCCGATATGCGTGTTGCCGCCGGGGTGCGGGCGATGGTGGTGCCCGGTTCCGGCGCAGTGCGCGATCAGGCCGAAAAAGAAGGCTTGTCGGCTATTTTTATCAAGGCCGGCTTTGAATGGCGGCAGCCGGGTTGCTCGATGTGCCTGGCGATGAACGACGACGTTTTGCGTCCGGGCGAGCGTTGCGCCTCGACCACCAACCGTAATTTCGAAGGCCGCCAGGGCCGTGACGGCCGCACCCATTTGATGAGCCCTGCGATGGCGGCTGCCGCTGCGATCACCGGCGTTATTACCGATATCCGAACCTGGGAGCATCCGCATGTCTGATTTCACCCGTGTAGAAGGCATTGCTGCACCGTTGCCGATCGCCAATCTCGATACCGACCAGATCATGCCGAAGCAGTTTCTGCTCGGCATCGATAAATCAGGTCTGGCAGCCGGACTGCTGTTCGATCTGCGCTTCGCGCCGGACGGCAGCCGCCAGGAAGATTTTGTACTTAATACCAAGGAATATGCCGATACCAGGATTCTGGTCGGCGGCGCCAATTTCGGCTGCGGCTCCAGCCGCGAACATGCGGTCTGGGGCTTGATGCAGTCCGGCATTCAGGCCGTGCTGGCGCCCAGCTTCGGCGAAATTTTTTACTACAACTCGATCAATAACCGATTCCTGACGGTGATACTCAAGCCGGAAGAAATCGATGAAATCACGCGCGAGGTCTCGGATCCCGCTTCGAACCGGATCACGATTGATGTCATGGCGCAGACCGTGCGCACCGCATCCGGAAAAACCTACGCATTCAAGATGGACCCGCGTCACCAGAAAATGTATCTGGATGGCCTGGATGTGATCGGTGCATCATTGCAGTTGCTGCCGCAGATCGAGGCATTCGAACGCCGCCATCGCGAGCACAATCCCTGGGCGCTGGTCTTGCCGCTTCCTGCAGATGCGCACGCCGCTGCCAATATGGCAATCGACGCAGAATCGGCCGTGACCAAGTAAACAGAATCGATCGAATTTACACGTTTGGACAAATTTAGACTTAACTCTGGAGAATAAATGATGAAACCGCTAATTGGACTCATGCTGGGCGATGTCACCGGCATCGGCCCCGAACTGATCGTCAAGCTGCTGTCGACGCCGGCTGCGCGCGCGAAAGCGGACGTGGTCATCATCGGCGACGAACGCGTGCTTGAACTCGGCATGAAAGACGCCGGTATCCGCATTCCTTATCAAAAAATCGGCAAACTGAGCGAAGCCGATCATGCCAGCGCATCGGTATCGCTGATCGATCTGAAAAACGTCGATCCGGCGCTGTATGAGCGCGGCGTGATGAATCCGGAATCCGGACGATTGACCGGCGAGACCCTCAAAATCATGACCGACCTGGCGCTGGCCGGCGAACTCGACGGCATCTGCTTTGCGCCGCTGAATAAAGCCGGCCTGCATCGCGGCGGCTGGAACTACCACGACGAACATCAGATGTTTGCCGCATGGACCGGGCACGTCGGTTATTTCGGCGAAGTCAATATCATTCCCCAGTTTTCGACTTTCCGTGTGACTTCGCACGTCGCGCTGCGGGTAGCGGTCGACATGGTGCAGCCGGACCGCATCGAAGGCGCGCTGACGCTGGCGCACGATACCTTGCGCGCACTCGGTAATCCGGCGCCGCGCATCGGCGTTGCCGCGCTCAATCCGCATAACGGCGAAAACGGCCTGTTCGGCGACGAGGAAATCAAGATCATCCGTCCGACGCTGGAAAAACTGCGCGCCAAAGGGTTGACCAGCGAAGGTCCGTATCCATCCGACACCGTATTCATCAAGGCGCGCAACGGCGATCTCGATGCAGTCGTCATCATGTATCACGACCAGGGCCAGATCGCGACCAAGCTGCTCGGCTTTTCGCAAGGCGTCACGATGACCGGCGGTCTCAAGACGGTCTACGCAACGCCGGCCCATGGCGTCGCCTATGACATCGTCGGCAAAGGCGTGGCCGATGTCGGCGCGATGGCTGCGGCATTCCGTGTCGCCACCGACAACGCGATTGCGCGCAAAAAATCGGGTGCGCCGGTCGCTGCGGCCGCTGTTTAATAGCCTGGATTCTAGATTTCAGATTTGAATAAACGCACTATCAGACGAGGAAAATAATGTTCGAGAATTTTAAAAAGTCGGTTGTCAAAACCAGCGACGCGGAGATTGTGACTGTCATCGGCGGCGAAGGCCCGCCGCTGCTGCTGATGCACGGCAATCCGTTCAATCATTTGTCGTGGCACAAAATCGCGCCGGATCTGGCCAAGGAATTCACCGTGGTCTGCACCGATCTGCGCGGTTACGGCGATAGCTCGAAACCGGAAGGCGGCGGCGATCACTCGGCCTATTCGTTCCGCACGATGGCGCAGGATCAGGTTGAAGTGATGCAGTCCCTCGGCTTCGATAAATTCATGGCCGCCGGTCACGATCGCGGTGCGCGCGTGCTGCATCGCATGTGCCTGGATCATCCGGAAAAAGTCACCAAGGCAGCGTTTCTGGACATGCTGCCGCAACATCACCTGCTGAACAACGTCACGCGCCAATGGGGCAAGTTTTCGTGGCACTGGTTCTTCATGACGCAAGACTTTCCGACCCCGGAAAAGATGATGAATGCAGATCCCGAGTTCTTCATTCGCCGCAAGTTGTCGAAGACCGATCAGGGCACCAGTTTCTTCGGCCAGGAAGCATTAGCCGACTATATCCGCTGCATCAAGAATCCTGCCACCACACACGGCATGTGCGAAGACTACCGCGCCACATTCGGTATCGATCTCGATATGGATACAGCCGATTTCGAAGCAGGCCGCAAGATCGATGTACCGGCGCTGATCCTGTGGGGCCAAAAAGGCGGTGTCGGCCGCAACCATAACGCTGCCGAAATCTGGGCGCGCTACGCCACCAATATCGTCAAGGCGACCACGGTGCCTTCCGGCCATTACCTGCAGGAAGAATGCCCGGACGAAACCTACGCGGAAATGAGCGGGTTTTTCCGTTAATGCCATAGCAGCAAGCCCTGGCGATGCGTAACGCGCGGCACAGCACAGCACGGCGCAACGCCAGTCATTACGTTGTAAATAACAATTTCAGGAGGACGACATGCCACAAACTCCAGCGCAGCGGCGCAGGGCGACACTCACCTTCGTGTTGCTTTGCCTGATGGCTTTCATCATGTATATCGACCGCACCAATCTGGCGGTTGCAGCGCCCGTGCTCAGCAAAGAGCTGGGATTCAATAAAACCAATCTGGGTATGCTGTTCTCGGCGTTTGCCGTGTCTTATAGCTGCTTCATGATTCCCGGCGGCTGGTATAGCGACCGCATCGGCGCCCGCAAGGCGATGCTGATCTACGGCCTGGTCTGGTCGGCCGCGACCATTGCGACCGGGATGTTGTCCGGTTTCATCGCGTTGATGGTGGCGCGGTTTGTTGTCGGCATCGGCGAAGCGCCGATCTACCCGACGGCGGCACGCATGATCGCCAAGACTATTCCGGTCTCGCAACGCGGCTCCGCGCAGGGCATGATGCATGGGTCGGGCCGTCTGGCCAATGCTTTGGCGCCATTGATCGTGACCGCACTGATCGTCTGGTCGGGCTGGCGTCTTACGTTCATCCTGTTGGGCGCGCTGACGATCGCTTTCATGGTACTCATGTATTTCCTGCTGAGCGAATCGAAGAAGCAAGTGGCGGCGGTCGATCCCAACGCTGTGGCCGAATCTGCAGCCACGCCGGTACATTGGCCGACCATGCTGCGCAAAGTATGGGCGCCGGCGGCAACCTGCTTCTGCCATGGCTGGGTGCTGTGGTTTTTCCTGAACTGGATTCCTTCGCTCTTTTCCGAACGCTACGGCCTGGATATCAAGCACGTCGCGATCTTTTCCACCTTCGTCCTGTTGGGCGGCACGGTCGGCACGGCGGTCGGCGGGATGCTGTCGGATTGGCGCTATCGCAAGACCGGCAAGCTGCTGCGTTCGCGCCGCGATCTGATCATCTTCGGTTTCCTGTCGTCGATTCTGGGCCTGATTCCGCTGATGTTTACGCATGACATCATGATCTGCGCACTCGGCCTGAGCTTCTCGTTCTTCTGTTCCGAACTGGGCGATTCGCCATTGTGGGTGATCGGTACCGAAGTATCGAAAGAACATTCGGCAACCTCTGCCGCCTGCACCTTTTTCGGCATGGCGGTAGCCGGCGCGGTATCGCCGATCGTGATCGGTTATCTGCTGGATATTTCCGGCGGCAACTGGATGGTCGCCTTCGGCGCTTCGATTGTCGTGCTGCTGCTCGGACCGGTGATGGCGATGCAAATCAAGCTGGATGAAGATGATCCGCGGACTGCCGCGGAACAGGCTGCGGCCAAGCAGGTGACAGGTGCGCCGGCAACGGCACAACGATAAGAAGAACTTGGGTGAAGTTGAAACGGGATACCGGTGACGGTATCCCGTTTTTTTATGCAGCCACCGCCTGCCGCAAACCGATGCCGACGCCAATCAGGGCCAGCGCGCCGCCGGCGGCGTGATAGAGATGCAACTGTTCATCGAGGATGAGCCAGGCCATCAGTGCGATGATCGGCGGCAGCAGATTCATGAACAGGGTAGTGCGGGACGGTCCCAGATGCTTGATGCCGGTCATCCAGAAAAACGGCGCGCACATCGACGCCAGAATGGCGGCGTACAGGACCAGCGGAACATTGGCGCTGCTCAGCGGTGTCATCGGGCCGGCCAGCCAGAACGGCAACAGTACCAGCGTGCCGAAACCGATTTGCACGTGCAGTTGCTGCCATGTCGACAGCGGCAGCGCCCAGCGCTTGACCAGAACGCCATATAAGGCATTGGCGGAAACCGCCACCAGCATCAGCACGTCGCCGATTCTTACCGCACCCTGCAGCAGCATCGACAGATCCCCATGCGTGATCAAGATCAATACACCGGCCAGCGAAACAATGGCGCCCAATAGACGGCGCAGCGACAGGCGCTCCCCGGCGAACGCGTTGGCCAGCAACGCCGACAATAACGGGATCAGCGCCAGCATCACGCCCATGTTTACGGCGGTGGTTGTTTTGGCGGCCTCATAGGCCAGGCCCTGATAGGTGGCCATGCCCAGCACGCCGAGCAAGGCCAGCTTGGGCAAGTAGCGCAGAACGACGGCGCGTTGCCGCCAGACCGAGGGGCCGACGAAAGGCGTCAATACGACGAAGGCGAATAACCAACGGTAGAAGGCGATCGAAGCGGGGTCGATCGCCGTTGCCGCGGCTTTGGTGACAATGGCATTGCCGGAATAAATAAGCACCGCGGCCAGCGGTGCGAGAGCGGCCGAAGAGATTCGGGCCGGCCTGGGCGGGGATTGAATCTCTGGATTCAGATGTCCAGGCATTTTGCTGCGGTCCAACCATACAGCCATTGCAGCGCGTCATAAAACTGCTCGGGTTTGCGCTCTTTCCAGAGCGAATTGCGCACCAGGCGTTCGACGCCCTTGGCATGGTAGATACGGCCCATTTCACGCGCCGACAGCACAGTACGTGCAGTGCGTGTCACGCGCGATTTTTCGTACAGTTTGAAAGCTGCATCCAGATCGTAGTCGCAGTACTTGACTGCTTCGCCCAGTGTCACGGCATCTTCGATCGCCATGCAGGCGCCTTGCGCCAGATACTGCAGCATCGGATGCGCAGCGTCGCCCAGCAGCACGGTTCTGCCGTGAACCCAGTTATCGATCGGATCGCGGTCGGCGGTACTCCAGCGTTTCCATGATTTCGGCGCGTCCAGCAATTGGCGCGGACGATCGCAAATGCCCTGGAAGTAAGACAGCACTTCTTCCTTGCTGCCTTCGCGCACGCCCCAGACTTCTTTTTCCCGGCTGTGGAAGGTGACCACCAGATTGAATTGCTGGCCGTGGCGCAAAGGGTAATGCACCAGATGGCAATTCGGCCCGACCCAGATCGCGGCTTCGTTCCAGCGCAGATCGGCAGGCATTTCTTCCACCGGCACCACGGCCCGGTAAACCACGTGGCCGGAGACCCGCGCTTCGTCGCCGATCAGCTTGTCGCGGATCACCGATTTGACGCCGTCGCAGCCGATCACCGCATCGCCGCTGAAACGATTGCCGTTGCTGTCGACGACCGTCACTTGCCCGCCTTCATCGATCAGATCGGTGACATGGGTCGAGGTGAAAAATTCGATCAGCGGCGATTGCGCCACGCCCTCGTAAATCGAGGTATGGATATCGGCGCGATGAATCACTGCATAAGGATTGCCGAAGCGATCGCGGAAGCGTTGATCGACCGGGAATGTGCCGACTTCCTGGCCGTCGACCGCATCCATCATCACCAGGCGTTCGGTGAACACGGCGCGATTGCGCGCATTCTGGCCGACGCCGAGCGCATCCAGCGCGGCAAAGGCATTCGGCGCAAGTTGCACGCCGGCGCCGATTTCGCCGATCTGGGCGCTTTGTTCCAGCAGCTTGATCTTGATGCCGAGCCGGGACAGTGCCAGTGCTGCCGCCATGCCGCCGATACCGCCGCCGACAATAATGACCGACAGCGCTTTTTTATCCTTGGTACTCATTTTATTTCCTTGATGCAGTTAACCGGGAGCTTGCTAAGAGCTTGTTGCCCTCTATGAGGCGTCCGGCTGCCTTGGCGGAGATGCCGCCGCGAATGCTTCCATTTCCAGGCAGGTATCGTTGATGCGCATCAGCGTCGGTACTTGCGACAGATCGCATTCGAAACGCTTGGCGTTGAATATCTGCGGCACCAGGCAGCAATCGGCAATGGTCGGCGTATTGCCGTGGCAGAATTTGCCGGCGCGGCCGCTTTGCACCAGCATTTTCTCGACCGCGATCAGACCGCTTTCGGTCCAGTGCCGATACCAGGTATTGCGCTGTTCTTCGCTCAGGCCCAGCGTGCCGCCCATGTATTGCAGCACGCGCAGATTATTGATCGGATGGATGTCGCAGGAGATCGCCAGCGCGATGCTGCGCACTTGCGCGCGCTCGAATTCATTGACGGGCAGCAGAGGCTTGGCCGGATACAGCGCTTCCAGATATTCCAGAATGGCCAGCGACTGCGTGAGCGTGTGGCCTTCGTCGTCGACGAACACCGGCAGCAGGCCCTGCGGATTGAGTTCCCTGAACTCGGGCTTGTTCTGGCCTCCGCCATCCTTGGATAAATGAATCAGCGCCGCCTCGTAGGGAAGGCCCTTCAGATTCATGGCGATCCGCACCCGGTACGAAGCCGAACTGCGGAAAAAAGTATAAAGCTTCATGAGCTGCTTCCCTGCTTGCTGTTAAAGGTGTGACGCGATTAGACGATTTTGACGGTGATCGATTCCAGTCCATCGACTTTGCCGACCATGGTTTGACCCGGCTTGACCGCGCCCACGCCTTCAGGCGTGCCGCTGAAAATCACGTCGCCCGGCTGCAGTTCGAATAGCGTCGACAGATTGGCGATAGTTTCGGGAATCGACCAGATCAGATGGGTCAGATCGCTGGTTTGCTTGACCACGCCGTCCACTGTCAGGGAAATCGCGCCCTTGGTGAAATGGCCGGTTTTGTCGGCTGGATGAATCACGCCGATCGGACCGGAGAAATCGAAGGCCTTGCCGATTTCCCATGGACGGCCTTGTTCGCGCATTTTGATCTGCAGATCGCGGCGGGTCATATCCAGGCCGACGCCATAACCGTAGATGTGTTCATTGGCTTTTTCGACGGGAATATTCTTGCCGCCCTTGCCGATGGCGACCACCAGCTCGATTTCGTAATGATAATTTTCGGTCAGCGTCGGATAAGGCAGCTCGACCGTTTTGCCGGCGGGCACCGGCACGATGGACGAAGCGTCGCTGAATTTGCAGAAGAAGAAAGGCGGTTCGCGGTCCGGATCGAAACCCATTTCGCGCGCGTGCGCGGCGTAGTTGCGGCCCACGCAATAAACGCGGCGAACAGGAAATTGATTGTCTGTGCCGGCGACCGGCAGGCCGACGACGGCGGGAGCATTAACGACAAAGGACATAAGGTTCTCTCTGGTGAAGGGTGTTACGTTTTTAATCCTGGGTTTAATCTTCGAGGAAGGCTTCTCTTAAAACGCCCATTGCATCTTGCACAGGGCGGTCGGAGAAGCTGAACAGCACGACATCGTCCTGCGCATCCAGGCGTGCCTTCGCCCATGACGGTACCACGAAAATATCCTGCGGTTCGAAGGCGAACGACTGGCCGCCGATATGCGCCGTGCCGCGGCCTTCGACCACGCAATAGATGGCGCCGTCGGTGGCGCGATGGGTCTTGCCGCGGAAACCGGCCGGCAGCAATTGCAGGAAGGTGGCGATGGTCGGCATCGGGTAGCCGCCGGTCACCGGATTGGTGTAGCGCAGCTTGTAGCCCTGCCATGGATCCATTGCTTCCTGCCGCTGCAACAAATGCAGCGCTTCGCGGCTGCGCGAATAGGGATAACTGAAAATCGGCGAAGTGGCCGAAGTATGGTTATGGCGCACCGGGGCCATGTTGTAGCCGAAGCGGGCGTAGCTGTTGCCTTCGGCCCGCTGTACCTGCTGCGACTGGTTTTCATCGTTTTCGGCAAAACCGGCGTCGAAGAAGCGCAGCAGCGGAATATCGAGGCCGTCCATCCATACCACCGGTTCGCTGATGCCCTCGATGCCTTCATTGCCGTGATCGTGCCAATTCCAGGACGGCGTGATGATGAAGTCGCCCGGATACATGGTGGTGCGCTCGCCGCCGACCGTGGTGTAGGCGCCGCGGCCATCGACGATGAAGCGCAGCGCCGATTGCACATGGCGATGCGATGGCGCCACTTCGCCCGGCAGGATCAGTTGCAGGCCGGCATACATCGATTGCGTGATCGAGGATTGGCCCGGCAGGCCCGGATTTTCCAGGATCAGCACGCGGCGCACCGCTTCTTCGGCGGTAATCAGATCGCCGGCCTGCATCAGGTAGGGGCGGATGTCCTTGTAATGCCAGAGCGCCGGCACGCAGGGCGAATTCGGCTCGCGCGGCACCAGCGCGTGCAGCGATTCCCATAGCGGCGTGAGGTTCAGGGGCTTGATGCTGTCGTAGTAGTTTTGCCGCTCGGTATTGACGGCGGCTTTCGGGGCATTTGCATTCATGGCGTCCTCGCATGCTGTTGCGTTGAATTGCATTAAATTGATACCTGCAAGTCTTGCGCAATACCATTATTGCGTCAAATCAGTTTTTAAATTTTACCAATTGCGTTTTACAATAATGGTCTGAAATAGTCAGTAATTTTTTAAGGATGCCCTCATGGCAAAGCTGGATCTCGAATGGCTGGCGGTTTTCGATGAAATCTACAAAACCAACAGCGTCTCGCACGCGGCCGAACGGCTGGGTCTGGCGCAGGCCACGGCCAGTATTGCCCTCAATAAATTGCGCATCCATTTCGGCGACAAGCTGTTCAGCCGCACCTCGAAGGGGATGATGCCTACACCGCGCGCCGAAGCGCTGTATCCGGAATTGCGCGACATCATGGAACGGCTGGAGACCGCGCGCGGCTTCCGGGCCGAATTTGTGCCGGCGCAATCGAACCGCGAATTTCGTCTCAGTATCACCGATATCAGCGAGATCGTCCTGTTATCGACTTTGCTGAACCGCTTGCAAAAGGTCGCGCCCGATATCCGTATCGAGATCGAAAAGATTACCGACGACAGCGCCAGCCGGCTGGCTTCCGGCGAGATCGACCTGGCGGTCGGCTTCATGCCGCATCTGGAAGCCGGCTTCCATCAGCAGATCCTGTTCACCCAGAATTTCGTCTGCATGGTGGCCCGCGATCATCCGCGCATTGCCGACAAGATCAGCCGGGCAGCCTTCTTGAAGGAAGGGCATATCGTGGTGAGGACATCCGGCACCGGGCACTGGATCGTCGATAAGGTATTCGAGCAACATGGCATGCAGCGCAAGGTCGTGCTGCGCTTGCCGAGTTTCCTCGGCGTGGCGCACATTGTGGCCGAAACCGAATTGCTGGTGATCGTACCGCAGAAACTGGGTGAAAAACTGGTCTCGCAGGAGGACATCAAATTGCTGGCGCCGCCGCTGCCGCTGCCGTCCTTTTCGGTCAAGCAGCATTGGCATGAGCGCTTTCATGCGGATGCGGGCAATGTCTGGCTGCGGCGCACGATTGCGGAGTTGTTTTCCACTTATGCGCAGGAAGGGTAGGGCCCGGATCAAAACAATTTCATTTGGGGCGAAGGCGGCGTTTTCGTGATCACGGGCGGCCGGAACTGCGTCGCATCCAGCTGGAAGTTGCGCCCGTGCATCCCCATGCCGAGCCGTTCGGCGGCTATTTCAAAACGCCGCCGGATCAAGTCGGCCCAGACCCCTTCGCCGTGCATGCGCGTGCCGAAACTGGCGTCGTAATCCTTGCCGTTGCGCATCTCCCGTACGCGATTCATCACGCGCTGCGCCCGCTCCGGGAAGTGCGCCTCCAGCCATTCCTTGAATAGCGGGTTTACCTCCCACGGCAGCCGCAGCACGACGTAACTGGCGCTGATGGCGCCGGCGTCGAAAGCCGCTTCCATGACGCGCTCCATATCCGGCTCGGTGATGAAGGGGATGATCGGCGCGACGCTGACAGACACCGGAATGCCGGCATCGGTCAGGGTGCGAATAGCGCGCAGGCGGCGCGCCGGCGTGGTGGCGCGCGGCTCAAGCGTGCGCGCGATAGCGGCGTCGAGCGTGGTGATGGTGATGGCTGCCACGGCCTGGCGTTTGGCGGCCATTGCGGCCAGCAGATCGATGTCGCGTTCGATCAACGAGGACTTCGTAATCAAGGCGACGGGATGTTGGCAATCGTGCAGTATTTGCAAAAGCTGCCTGGTCAGTTGCAACGCGCGTTCGCGGGGTTGATAGGCATCCGTGACGACGCCCAGCGCGATCGATTCCGGCACGTAGGACGGCTTGGCCAATTCCCGCCGCAGCAATTCCGGCGCATTGATCTTGGCAAATATCTTGCGTTCGAAATCCAGCCCCGGCGACATGCCGAGATAGCTGTGCGTGGGGCGGGCGAAACAGTAAATGCAGCCGTGTTCGCAACCGCGGTAAGGGTTGAGCGAGACATTGAACGGGATGTCCGGCGAGGTATTGCGGTTAAGGATGCTTTTAGCTTGTTCATGGATGACCTGGGTCGGCGGCGCCTGCGCTTGTTCTTCCTCATCGCCATCGCTGCAATTTTCCTGCTGCCAGCCGTCATCGATGGCTTCGCGCGCCTGCAGTTCGTAGCGGCCCTGCATATTGGTGACGGCGCCGCGGCCTTTGGTGGCTTGCAGCGGCCTGGCAATCCATTGGGCTTCGTGGCCGGCATTGGGGTCGTGATCGGATTCGGGGGAAGAAAAAGGGGTATTTTTGCTGCGCATGATAGCCTCCTGAGTGCTGTGTATATGTACAGTATAAATGGATGCCGAGCTATCTGTCCGGGTAACGCATTCCCTTGTTACAAATAAAAAATGGACGCCGCAGCGTCCATTTTTTGCCTGTGCCAAGCTTGTTTTTACTTGGCGTTCTTCAACAAAACATCGTTATATGTCTTTGTATATTTGTCTTGATTGTCCAGCGCCTGACCGGGATCGATAAATTTCACCGTCACGTTCGTAAAAGCGTGCGTGATTTTCTTGCTGGTCGGGATGAAAAACTGATCGGCCAGGATTTGCTGCCCTTCGCTGAACAGGAAGTCGTAAAAGAGCACGGCGGCAGCAGGGTGCGGCGCCTTCTTCAACATCGCCAAGGCGCTGAATTGGCCGAGCACCGGTTGCAGCAGAAGCGGCTCGATCGGCGCGCCTTTTTTCTTCAGCGGCGCCACGCTCCAACTGTAGACCGACAAGGCGACCGGCACTTCTCCCGAAGCGGTCAATGCGGCCAGCAGCGAGTGCCCTTTGCGGAAAGACATGCCGTTCTTGGTAACGATATCGGCAAACAGTTTGCTCGCTTTCTGGTCGCCCATGGTGGACACCAGGCTACCGAACCAGCCGTAATCGTTGGCTTCCACCGCCAACTTGCCTTTCCATTTCGGATCGAGCAGATCTTCATAGCTTTTCGGCAGATCTTCTTTTTTGACCTTGTCGCTGTTATAGGCGGCGATCCAGATATCCTGCGTCAACCCAATCCATTCCCTGTGCTTGGGAATGGCTTCCGGCATGATATCGGCGATGAAAGGGGATTTGACCTCTTGCAACAATTTTTCCCGATGCAATGCTTCCTGTTCGGGTGCGTTGTTCTGGATCACATCGACCTCATAACGCTGGCCGCGTGATTCCGTGACCGCGCGCTGCAGGATCGTTTCGGAGTCGGCGCGCCAGCTCTTCACCTTGATGCCGTATTTCTTGGTGAAGGCCGCTTCCACTACGCTCAGTGCCGGGTAAGCCTGATACACCGACACTTCGCCTTCTTTCTGCGCTGCGGCCACCAGCAGTTCATTGCGATCCGCACCCTGATAGGTGGCGAAATCCATGCCGGTCGGGGCGCCCATCGCGGAGGCCCAACTTCCTGCCATCAATGCCGCTGCTGCAATTTTTACCAACATCTTAGTCATGCTTTGTCTCCTCATTATTTTTATGGCGCCGAGCGTGCGCGCCGTCTCATGGGTATGCAGCCAATGCTTATTATATTTTTGGATTTCGTTAAATTTATTTTTTTAACGTCTAACCTTCCGGCGCAAAAATTCGAAATTGATCGTGTATTGCTCCGGCTTGGTAATCGCATCATACGATTCCTGGATGATTTCGGGCGAAAACTCTTCACCGATGCCGCCGGAAGCTTCCGCCAGCAATTGAATCTGGCAGGCGCTTTCAAGCAGCGTGGTCAAGATAACAGCCTCTTCCACGCCCGCACCGACCACTGCCACGCCGTGATTGCGCATCAATACCACCTTGTGCGGGCCGAGTGCGCGCGCGACGCCGGCGCCCATGTCCTTGGTGCGGATCAATGCAATGGTGTCGGTGTAATACGGCACACCGTCGGCAAAGCAGGTTGCCGGCTGGCTGATCTGGCGCAGCTTCCTGCCGGTAGCCGACAGCGCCACCGCGTGCGTCGGATGGACGTGGATCACGCTGTTGACATCGGGCCGTACCTTATAGATTTCCGAGTGAATGAACACTTCGCTGTGGCGGCGTCCGCCGGTGCCGATCTTGTTGCCTTCCAGGTCGCAGGTGACAATGTTTTCCATTGTGATTTCATCGAAGCCGTAGCTGTGCGGCTTCATGATGAACAGCGAAGGATTGCCGGGCACGCGGATCGAAACGTGGCCGCGCGTCAGATCGCCCAGGCCCTCCGCTTCCAGAATCAGACCGGCGTCGATCAGGTCTTGCTTGGCTTTGTTCAAAGCGAATGCGTCGATAGGGCTCTCTAATGTCATGGTGTCTGAAGTCATATTGTTCCTTATAAAAATGCATTGTCCGAGGGAGCGTAAATTTCAGTAAATTTGTATTGTTCCCGCTGTCTGCGTTGCTTCACTGCGTCACTTCCTTGCGCCGTTCGCCTACCCCGCGCGCTTCAAAGCCTCCGGGCCTTCGAAAATTCTGACCAAGTCGTCGGCGATCGGCGAGTATTTTGCGTGGGTGCGCAGCATGAAGCTGGAGAACCCGTCGCTGTTGTGATGTTTGTCTTTTTCGTTCGGCAGATCGATGCAGCGGTTTTTCGCCGCATCGCGCACTGTCCCCATCGGATCTTCTCCGTTTTCTATTTTCTTGAGTTCACGCCGCAAGACCTTGCGATACATCGCGATGCCCTTATCGGACGAGCCCAGATTTTCCTGGGTGCGGTCGGCGATCGTGCCCTGCGTGACCCAAGCCATCATATCCTGGTTATCGACGCCTTCAACGATGAAGTCGCCGTTTTCATCCTTGTACGGGACGTCGTACATATGGACTTTTTCGTACAGATGCTCGGCGACCACCGCGCCCTTGGGCGGAATGTAAGCGTTGTACCAGTAATGCATGGTGTGTTCGTTGTCGACCGGCACCCGGATCTGGAATGAATAATAACGCGTCTTTTCACCGCCGTTGCCGACGGCAAGAATGGTCGGGAAAATGATCGGATGGCCGACGACCCAATCGTCCGAATCTTCCGGATGGCCTTCGAGCAGGCGGTGCTTGGTCAGGCCGTATTCGAATTCCTTGAAATCGATATTGATGTGCTTGGCGCTGATCGCAACCTTGACGCCTTCCTGTTCTTTCTGGAATTCGTAATGATGGCCGTGCAGCCATTCGGTATGGATCGGATCCATCGAATTTTCCATGATCTGCAGCCAGTTGATCGGAAGCAGTACTTGTCCCAGCATCTTGATGGAGCCTTCGGCAACGAAGCCGTCCCAGCGCGGCAGCAGCGGCGCCGGCAACGGTCCCATGTAGGCGAACAGCATGCCGCCCAATTCTTCTACCGGATAGGCGGTGGTGCCGACCTTGTCGCGGAAGGATTGATTGTCCGGTTCGTTCGGCTGGTTCAGGCACTTGCCGGCCTGATTGAATTCCCAGCCGTGATAAGGGCAGCGGATACCTTCCTGGGTTGGAATGCCGTGCAGGAACGACGCGCGGCGATGCGGGCATTGTTCTGCGATCAGGCCGCGGCGGCCTTGGCGATCCCGATACAGGATCAAATCTTCGCCCAGAATCCTTACCTTCTTGGTCCAGGCGTTTTCCAGTTCAACGGCGGCAGCGATCGGATGCCAATAACGGCGCATCAGATTTCCCATTGGGGTGCCTGGCGTGATTTGGGTCAACAAGTCGTTCTGTTCTGCTGTAAGCATTTTCTGCGTTCCTTCTGGTCGGGATGATCGAAATCTGCTTGCGCTTATATAGTGCTTCAGGCAAGTTCCTAGAATATTATGCTTAGGTACCAAAGTTGTCAACGATTGGACTATAATTTGTTTTATCGCTGTAATTCAGCCTATGTTTGGCTTGCGTATTTTCTGAATTACTGTGAAATTGCCATGAATTTACCTAGGTAATTACCTAGGTAATACGGCGATATGCTATATTTTTACAAAGTTTACAAGCAACATGCCTTAACGTGCTTTATCGCGAATCTAATCGTTATATTGATTATTTATATTAGGTGCCGAAGTTAAGATGAAGCGGGAATAGCAGTAAGGAATATTAGTAACGAACAGCAGTGATAAATGAAACAAGGATGCAACTTGATTAAGCCGGACACCAAAAAAGCAGTCGTCGCCAAAAGCGACCCGCGCGCCGAAATGCCGGCGTTGCTGCGCGAAGCCGATCCCAACGAACGCATGGCGCATTTGATCAAACTGGCCTCTCGCGGTTTGTCGCGGGGATTGCAGACGCGTCTGCGCAAGCATTCGATCCTGTACGGTCACTGGACTTTGCTGCGCATACTCTGGCGGGTCGACGGCATGACGCAACGCCAACTGAGCGAGCAGGCCGGCGTGACCGAGCCGACCGCTTTCGGCGCTTTGCAGGCAATGGAAAAACTGGGCTTCGTCACACGCCAGAAAATGCCGGATAACGGCAAACAGATCCGTATCTTCCTGACGGCCAAAGGCGCCGCCTTGAAATCGTTGATCGTCCCCGCAGCCGAGGAATGCAACCGCATCGCGCTGGCCGGCATTGCCGAAAACGATATGGCGGTAACGCGCCGCACATTGCTGACGATTATCGAAAACCTGGTTGTCAACGATCTGCAGATGTCCGAGATGTCCGATGAAACAGAAGCAGAGGAAGCGGATAAGGAAAAAACGAAGACTAGCGCGAGACGCAAGGACGCCGCATGAATACAGCAGAATTAAACGAAACTTCGGCATCGATCGCGGAAGTATCGCGAATCAATATCGGCATCGTCGGCCTGGGCGCCGCCGGGCGTGCTTTCCTGCCGGCGATTCTGGGGCATCCCGATTTCCATTTGATTGCGGTGACCGAACCGGTGGCGCAAGTCAGGACCGATGCGCTGGCCGGACACGATGCAGCGGCTTACGACACCTTGCAGGAAATGCTGGCGCATCCCGGTCTCGACGCCGTCTACATTGCGTCTCCTACCGATCTGCATCCGGAACACGTCATGCTGGCCTGCGCGGCGCGCAAGCATGTGCTGGTTGAAAAGCCGATGGCGGTGAATCTGGATCAGGCCAGGACCATGGTGGAGGCTGCCGAGGAAGCCGGACTGGTATTGCTGGTCGGCCATTCGCACGGTTACGATCTGCCGATTCAAAAGATGCGCGAGATCATCGCCGGCGGCGCACTCGGCCAGGTGCAGATGGTCAATACTTGGTGTTACACGGATTGGGTGTACCGCCCGCGCCGGGCCGATGAACTGGATAACAATCAGGGTGGCGGGGTGACCTATCGCCAGGGTTCGCATCAGTTCGACATCATCCGGCTGCTGTGCGGCGGCAAGACGCGCAGCGTGCGTGCCAAGACCTTCAATTGGGATCCCGAGCGCAGCGTGACCGGCGCGCACGTGGTCTATCTGGATTTCGAAAACGGCGCGGCGGCCACCGCGAGCTACAACGGCTATGGCCGCTTTTCCAGCATGGACCTGGGCTTCAGCGTGTCGGAATGGGGCTTCATGCAGCCGCCGGAAAATCGCCCGCCGCTGCTGAGTTCGGTTGCCGGGTCATCGCCCGAAGCCGAGTTGCTGGCCAAACAGAAACGCGCCAAAGGGGCGATTCCCGCCAGTGCGCCGTATCAACCGTTTTTCGGCTTGACCGTGGTCAGTTGCGAGCGCGGCGAAATCCGCCAGTCGCCGACCGGCCTGATCGTCTATTCGGCGCGGGGCCAGACTGAAATTCCTCTGCCGGCGGACCGCTCGCCGCGCTATCTGGTGATGTCCGAATTCAGCGATGCGATTACCGGCCGCGCTGCGCCGGTGCATAGCGGCCGTTGGGGCCTGGCCAATCTGGAAGTGTGCGCGGCGGCGATCCGTTCGTCGGAAAGCGGCAGCGACGTGCTGCTTAAGGAACAAGTGGGATTGCCGGAACGCAGATAGAGACTGGTTCATTCTGGTTTTCTTTGAATTTTGACTCTGAGGTGACCCTTCGACAAGCTCAGGGTGAACGGGGGTTTTCTAAATTTTCACAAAACCGTCGTTCGCCCTGAGCTTGTCGAAGGGTCACCACAACAGATAGAACTTAATTTGCAGGAGAGCAAAAAATGACGACAGTGTGTGAAACAGAAAAACCGATTGAAATCGCAGTTGAAAACGAAGCAGGGAAGGGTGAAACGATGCCGTTGCTAGTGCAAGCGAAAACGCAGATCGCGGAAGATATTTATTTATTCGAACTGGTGCAGCCGGATCATTCCGACCTGCCGGCTTTTACCGCCGGCTCGCATCTGCTGGTGTTGACGCCCAGGGGTTTGTCGCGCCGCTATTCGATCTGCAACGCGCCTTCCGAACGCCATCGCTATGTGATCGCGGTGAAGCGCGATGCCGCCGGCAGCGGCGGGTCGATGAGCCTGATCGACAGCGTGCGCGCCGGCGAACTTCTGCATGTGTCGACGCCGTATAACTATTTTCCGCTGGACGAAGCCGCCAGCAGCCATTTGCTCATTGCCGGCGGCATCGGCATCACGCCGGCGCTTGCCATGATGCGCGATCTGATGGAGAAGAAAGCCGATTTCAAATTGATCTACTGCACGCGTTCGCCGGAAACCACCGCGTTCTTGGAAGAGCTGTCGGCGCCGGAATTGGCGGGGCGTGTACTGATTCATCACGATCATGGCGACCGCGCGCGTTCGCTCGACATCGCGCCGCTGGTGGCCGAGCGCAATGGCGAGACCCACATTTATTGCTGCGGCCCGCGTCCCTTGATGGATGCGGTCAAGGCGCAGACCAGGCATTGGCCGCATGCAGCAGTGCATTTCGAGGATTTCGGCACCAGCGAACATCCGGAGAAAAGCGGCGAGAAGCCGTTCACGGTGCGCTTGGCCAAGAGCGATAAGACGGTTGAAGTGCCGTCCGGCGTCAGCATTCTTTCCGCGTTGCGCTCGCAGGGCGTGGCGGTGCCGAGTTCATGCGAGAGCGGTACTTGCGGCGCTTGCCGGACCAGTTTGATTTCCGGCGTCGGCGATCATCGCGACTATGTGCTGGATGACGATGAGCAGGAATCCGAGATCATGATTTGCGTGTCGCGTGCGTGCAGCGATGAATTGGTGCTGGATTTATAACGCCGGGCCGGAGGCATCCGTTCGGTAGCCCTCCGGCTTTAAAATTTAGCGGTAAATAGCTTCACCTCTGCTTCACTTCCATACATCAGCCGTCCTGGCGAAATATTCATAACTTCCTGTTATGAATAACCATCCGAAATATCACTTTACATAACTTTTGTCGGGTCATATTGTGGCGGTCACGTATTGGCAAAAGATACAGAAAATAAAAATGCGTTCGCAAATTCAAGCGGCCGAGATAACAGAGACAACCGAGGTGACCGAGGTGACAATTCATGCCAGTTGATCAGATCACGTTTCAAGTATTGCAAAGCCGCCTGTCGGGCATCGTGCAGGAAATGCAGGACAATATTTTCCGCACGGGTTATTCAACAATCATCCGCGAATCCCAGGACGCCAGCTGCATGCTGCTGAGCGCCGCCGGCGATGTGGTCGGCGAAAACGTCGTGCTGCCCTTGCACGTATCGGCGTTGCCGGAAGTTGTGCGCGCGATCATCCGCGATTACGGCACCGATATCTGCCCGCAGGACGCCTTCATCACCAATCATCCGTATCTGGCCGGCGTCACCCATTCGATCGATATGGCGGTGGTGACGCCGGTGTTTTACAACGACAAGATCATCGCGTTTTGCGCCAGCATCGCGCACAAAAGCGATCTCGGCGGCATGGTGCCGGGTACCGGTTCCAGCAGCGCGCGCGAGATATTCCAGGAGGGTATTCAATACCCGCCGATCAAATACATGCACCGCGGCGTAGTCGTCAAAGAGGTGGACGCCATTCTGCGCGCCAACAGCCGCACCCCGGATTTGATCATGGGCGATATCCGCGGCCAGGTCGGCACCGCCAGATTGGGCGAGCAACGCCTGACGGCATTGGCCGATCGCTACGGCGTGGATGCCGTTATCGACACCTTTGCCGAAGCGGAAATCAAAACCGAGGAACGCGTGCGCCAGACCATCGCGGCCTGGAACGATGGCGAAGTCGAAGGCGAAATGTTCGTCGATAACGACGGCATCGTGCTGGATCGCCCGATCCGGTATCACGTCAAAATCACCAAGACCGGCAACCGTATTCTGTTCGATTTCAGCGGCTCCAGCGACCAGACCCTCGGCCCTTTGAACATCTTGCCGCCGGTGGTGCGCGGCTGCTGTTTTTTTGCTATGACAGCGATGATCGATCCGGCCCTTCCCAAAAACGGCGGGTTGGCGCGGGTGGTCGAAATGAAGTTCCGCGACGGCTCTGTGCTGCATCCGAAATTCCCGGCGCCGACCAATACTTATATGGCATCCGCCACGGCGGTCACCGAAGCCCTGCTGCAGGCGCTCAGCCGGTTGGTGCCGAACCGGCAAACTGCCGGCACCGGCGGCGTCGGCGGCTTGATGATCGGCGGAAAACGCGATGACGGCCGCGCTTTCGTCCAATACGAAATCGTCGGCTCTGCGTATGGCGCCAGGACCGGCAAGGATGGCGTATCCGGCACCAGCGTGTTGCTCGATAACGCCCGTACCGCGCCGATTGAAGTGCTGGAAACGGAATTCCCCACACGCGTGAGACGTTTCGAATTGATCCGCGATTCCGGCGGCGCCGGGCAGTTCCGCGGCGGTCTCGGCATTCGCCGCGAATACGAAATTCTGGCGCCGGAAGTGCAATTTTCGCTGCGTGGCGGCAAGCACACCAATCCGGCGCACGGCATCGACGGCGGGAATCCCGGACAGACCGGCGCCTGCATCATCAACCCGGGTGCTACCGATAAGGAAAAACGCATGCCCGGCCGTTTCGGCGGTTTGTATCTGCATCGCGGCGAAGTGATCCGCCTCGAAAAATCCGGCGGCGGCGGGATCGGCAATGTGGCGCAGCGGCCGTTCGAGCTGATCGTCGCCGATGTGCTGGATGGCTACGTCAGCTTCGATGCGGCCTTGCGCGATTACGGTATCGATGCGACGCGGCTGCAGGCGGCGATCGACGCATGGAAAGACAAAAGCATGCAGTCCGGAAAAATGCAGTCACGGGAACAAAGAGGATTTGAATAATGGGATATCGGGTAGCAGTCGATACCGGCGGGACGTTTACCGATTTCGTCTTTCTGGACGCCGAAAGCGGGCAGATTGAAATCATGAAAGTGCCGTCCACGCGCGGCAACGAATCGGTCGCGATCGTCGAAGGTTTCAGCCGCTGGCTGGACAGCAAGGGCTTGAGCGCCGGCAGCATCGGGTTCTTTGCGCACAGCACCACCGTCGGAACCAACGCCATGCTGGAAGAGAACGGCGCCAAGACCGGTTTGCTGATCACGGAAGGATTTCGCGGCGTATACGAAGTGGGCGAGCAATCGCGCGGCTATGGCAGTGTTATTTACGATCTGTTTTTTGAAAAGCCGCGCTTGCTGGTGCCGCCGCGGCTGACCGAAGAAATCAATGAACGGGTGCTGCACGACGGTGTGGTATTGCAGCCATTGGATGAAGCGGCGGCGCGGAAAAGTATCCAGCAATTGCTCGATCTCGGCGTGGAATCGATCGCGGTCTGCCTGTTGTTTTCGTTCAGGAATCCGCAGCACGAAGCGCGCATCGGGGAACTGATCCGCGCGATGGCGCCGCAGGTGAACATTTCGATCTCCAGCGAAATCGTGCCGCAGATGCGTGAATATTACCGGCTCTCGACCACGGTGGTGAATGCCTATCTGAACCCCTTGCTCGAATCGTATATCCATCGCCTTGACGACAGATTGGCAGCCTTGGGCCTGGCCACCGAGCAGCGTTACATCATGCGTTCCAACGGCGGTCTCGCGACATTTGATTCGGCCGCCAAACGCAGCGTGCAGACGGTATTGAGCGGCCCTGCCGCCGGCGTGGTGGCGGCCCAGCAATTCGCCAAGGCCAGCGGCTTTCACGACATGGTGACCTTCGACATGGGCGGCACCAGTACCGATGTCGCGCTGATCAACGGCGGGCAGGCGATGCGCCGCATGGCGGGCAAGGTCAACAAGCGCGATCTGCTGGTGCCGATGCTCGATATCCATACCGTGGCGGCCGGCGGCGGCACGGTGGCATGGATCGATGAACTCGGCATGCTGCAGGTCGGTCCGCGCAGCGCGGGTTCGGTGCCGGGGCCGGTCTGCTACGGCAGGGGCGGCGCCGAAGCGACGATTACCGATGCCAATCTGGTGCTGGGCTATCTGAATGCCGAATTTCCTTTGGCAGGCGGTTCGCTGACGCTGGACCGGCAGGCTGCGGTTGCCGCCATCGAAAAACATATCGCCGGGCCGCTCGGCCTTTCGGTGACGCAGGCGGCGCGCGGCATCGTGGAAATCGTCAACGTCAAAATGCAGGAAGCGATCAAGGTGGTCTCATCCAACCGGGGCTACGATCTGCGCGACTTTTATTTGTATTCGTTCGGCGGCGCAGGGTCTTTGCACGCCGGCCGGATTGCCGAAGAACTCGGCATGCGCGGCGTCATTATTCCGACTTATCCCGGCGTGACGGCGGCGCTCGGTTTGCTGCTGTCGGATGTGCGCCACGATTATGTGCAATCGGAGCTGACCGACTTGCGCGAACTGCGCGCCGAACAAATCAATGCGCGCTTCGACCGCCTGACGCAGCAAGGCAGATCCGAATTGCTGGAAGAAGGCTTTGCCGCACAGGAAATACGCTTCGAATTCCATCTCGATATGCGCTACGCAGGGCAAGGTTATGAATTGACCATTGCCGTGCCGGACTTCCCGTTGAAAGCAGATGATCCGGCGCGGTTGCGCCAACTGTTCGACACCGAGCATGCGCGCCTGACCGGCCATTCGGCGCCGACCGAAGCGGTGGAAATCGTGAATTACCGGGTCACCGGTGTGGTGGTAGTGCCGCAAGCGCCGCTGACCAATCCGTTCGCGAATGTCCAGGCCGCGACTGTTGAGCAGGCTTTGCTCGGCAAGACCGAAGTGTATTTCGGTGAAACGCCGACCGGGACGCCGGTCTATGACCGCAGCAGGCTGCCTGCCGGCGGGTCGGTGGCCGGCCCGGCGATTCTGTTGCAGGCCGATACCACGATCATTTTGCATGAAGGCGAAAAAGCGGTGGTCGAACCGGCGCTTGGACACATCGAAATTGGGCAACGCTGATTAAGTGGCGAGAGCACCCCAAGCTGCGCACTGCGATGCTCACCGTACTAAAGTACGGCTCCGCGTCTTAGCGCGCAGCTTGGGCCGCTCTCGCCACTTACTCAACATTGCCCATGACTTTTCAGTTAAGCATTAGCACTTGATTTTATTTACCGATTTAAATTTTTAAGGGAAGACCGCAATGAGCATAACCATCAATAAAGCACCAGCAAGCCGCCTGCACGACAGGGTCGCCATCATCACCGGCGGCGCGCACGGCATCGGCAAAGCCTATGCGCAGCGTTTTGTGCAAGAGGGCGCCAAGGTTGTGATTGCCGATATCGACGGCGAAGCGGC
>DASYCG010000105.1:0-52654 GCA_036500325.1 Herbaspirillum sp.
AAAACCGCAATTAAAAAGGTCTGATCATGAACAAGACAATATTGCGCTCGATACCGGGGATTGCCGGCGTGCTGGTGCTGGCGATCATGCCTGTGCTGGTAACCAACCCATATTATCTGCATCTGGCCGAAACCATCCTGATCTACTCGATCCTGCTGTTCGGCCTGGACATCGTGGTCGGTTATACCGGCCAGGTCTCGCTGGGCCATGCCGCTTTATTCGGTATCGGTTCATATACCACCGGCGTGTTTTATTTCAAGCTCGGTTTGCCGTTTCTGATCGCCGCTCCCGCCAGCATCGGCGTGACGGCAGTGTTCGGCGCGATTCTGGCCTTGCCGGCTTTGCGTGTGACCGGGCCGTATCTGGCGATGGTCACGCTGGCGTTCGGCACTATTGTGCAGATATTGATTAATGAAATGGATTTCCTGACCGAAGGGCCGCTGGGGATCAAGGTGCGCAAGCCGGTTTTCTGGGGCCATAAACTCGACGAGGTAGAGTACTTTTATCTGGTCGCAGTATTGATGGTGTTATCGCTGATTATCGTCAATCGCATTCTCAAATCGCATCTGGGACGCGCTTTCCAGGCGCTGCGCGACAGTCCGATCGCCTCCGATTGCATGGGTGTTTCGGTCTATCGCTATAAGGTGTATGCGTTTGTGATCAGCGCTGCATTGGCCGGATTGTCGGGTAGCCTGTATGCCTATTCGGAAGAATATATTTCGCCGAATACCTATAACTTCGAACTCACCATCCTGTTCCTGCTGGCGGTCATCATGGGCGGGCGCAAGACCCGCACCGGCCCGATTATCGGCGCCATCATTGTGGTGATGCTGCCCAGCCTGTTATCCGATATCGATCTGTTCCGCGCAATCGCCAGTATTGCGGCGGTAATCGGTGTGCTCGCGGGCGCTTTTCTATTGCTGAAAAAACGCAAGACCCCGCGCCAGGTCGCGGTGCCGGTCATTGCTACCGTGGCAATGGCGATCTTTTCGTATCAATTGGAAAACATCACCGATTGGCGGCTGACGATCTTCGGTTTGATGACCTTGTTTGTGGTGTATTACCTGCAGGACGGCGTGGTCGGTTTTGCACGCAGTCTGGTTGCCAAGATATGGCCGAAGCAGCGCAATATCGCGCAAGAGGAAGTTGTCGGCGAACAGAGAAACGCGTGGGCGGCGGCAGTGCCTTCAATCGGCAACGGCGCCGTGCTGCTCGCGGTTAAAAAAATATTGATGCAATTCGGTGGGCTGAAAGCCCTGAATCGGGTCGATCTGAATGTAATGCAGGGGTCGGTGCACGGCCTGATCGGGCCGAACGGTTCCGGCAAGAGCACGATGATGAATGTGTTGACCGGGATTTATCCGCCCAGCGACGGCGAAGTGGTATTCGACGGCCGCGTTATTTCCGGCGGGGTTCCTTCCGTCATCGCGCTGGGCGGCATTGCGCGCACCTTCCAGAACGTGCAGCTGTTCGGCGAAATGACCGCCACCGAAAATGTGCTGGTCGGCCTGCATCACACTTTCGCCAGCAATACGCTGGATGTGATGCTGCAGTCGCGGCGCTGCCGCCGCGAAGAACAGGATGCGCATCTGCGTGCCGCCAGCATCCTGCAATTCGTCGGGCTGGGCGATCTGGCCAATGAAGAAGCGCGCAATCTGCCATACGGCAAGCAGCGGCTGCTGGAGATCGGCCGCGCGCTGGGATTGAACCCGACGCTGCTGTTGCTCGACGAACCGGCGGCCGGGCTGACGGCGCCGGATATCACGGAGCTGATCGCCATCATCCGCAAAATCAAGCAGACCGGCATCACTATTATTTTGATCGAGCATCACATGGATGTCGTCATGTCGATTTGCGATACCGTGACCGTACTCGATTTCGGCCAGAAAATCGCGGAAGGCAAACCGGGTGCGGTGCAAGCCGATGAAAAAGTGATTGAAGCTTATCTGGGGGGCAGCGCCGCCGGTGACTTGTCCCATGCCAACGTCAATGTAGCAGGAGCCTGATATGTTATCTATTTCAAATCTGCATGCGTCTTATGGCAAGGTCGAAGTACTGCACGGTATTTCCCTGGAGGTGCCGAAAGGAAAAGTAGTGACGCTGATCGGTTCCAACGGCGCCGGCAAAACCACGACCATGCGCGCCATTTCCGGCATGATCAAGCCGCGCAGCGGCAATGTGATGCTGGCCGGCCGCGATGTGACTGGCCTGGAAGCCCACAAAATCGCCCGTGCGGGCATGGCGCATTCGCCCGAAGGCCGGCGTGTTTTCGCCACCATGAGTGTCAGCGATAATCTGTTGCTGGGCGCTTTCCCGCGCTTCACGCGTTCGCGGCCGCGCGGCGATATTGCGCGCGATCTGGAGAAGGCGCTGGAGCTGTTTCCACGATTAAAGGAGCGGCAGGAGCAATTGGCGGGCACCTTATCCGGTGGCGAACAGCAAATGCTGGCAATGGCGCGTGCGGTGATGTTGAATCCCGAAGTTATTTTGCTGGATGAACCATCGATGGGATTGGCGCCGATTCTGGTCGAGGAGGTTTTCCGGATTATTTCCCGGCTCAAGGAAAGCGGCGTGACGATGCTGCTGGTCGAACAATTCGCCGCGGCGGCATTGAACGTGGCCGATTACGGTTATGTGCTGGAGAACGGGCGCATTTCAATCCACGGTCCGGCAGAGAAATTAAAGAACGATCCGGCCGTGCGCGCCGCTTATCTGGGAGGCGCCGCAGGAAGTGTTCACTAGGGCAACGCCACTTACTCAACGTTGCCTATGACTTATTGGCCGCAACCCTCCCGGAATTATATTGTTCCGCATATAGAGACTTGCTTGGAACTTCCAGCATGAACAGGGAATCCCTCGGTATACTTGGCGCAGGAGACTATTGCGCATTTTAAGCGACGGCGGGCTATCAACTGACCTGATCGCTATCAAACCAATTCAATCAATTTTCTCGAATTTATATTTCTCGAATTTATATTTATGAAACAGGAGTACCACATGAGCAAATTGACGCTGCCGCCAGGCATGGAAATCACTGGGGCGATCGAACCCGGTTACGCAGAAATTCTGACGCCGGAAGCGTTGGCACTGGTGGCCAAGCTGAGTCGGGCATTTGAGCCGCGCCGTCAGGAACTACTTGCTGCTCGTGCAGATCGGGCCAAGCGCCTGGATGCCGGCGAACGTCCGGATTTTTTGCCGGAAACCGCGGCGATTCGCGCGGGCGACTGGAAGATTGCGCCGATTCCGAAATCGCTGGAATGCCGTCGCGTGGAAATTACCGGCCCGGTCGAACGCAAAATGGTGATCAATGCATTCAATTCCGGCGCCGACGCTTACATGACCGATTTCGAAGATTCGAATTCACCGGTCTGGAGCAATCAGATTGTCGGCCAGATCAATCTGCGCGATGCGATTCGCAAAACCATTTCGCTGGAACAGAATGGTAAAAGCTACAAGCTCAACGACAAAGTTGCGACATTGCTGGTGCGCCCGCGCGGCTGGCATCTGGACGAGAAACATGTGACGGTCGACGGCAAGCGCGTCTCCGGCGGTATCTTCGACTTTGCGCTGTTCATTTTTCATAACGCCAAAGAGCAGCTGGCGCGTGGCGATGGTCCTTATTTCTATCTGCCGAAAATGGAATCGCATCTGGAAGCGCGCCTGTGGAACGATATTTTCGTGATGACGCAAAACGAGATCGGGCTGCCGCAGGGCACCATCAAGGCGACCGTGCTGATCGAGACTATTACGGCTGCGTTTGAAATGGATGAAATCCTGTATGAGTTGCGCGAGCACAGCGCCGGTTTGAACGCAGGCCGTTGGGATTACATTTTTTCCTGTATCAAGAAGTTCAAGCTGGATCAGGCATTCTGCCTGGCCGATCGCGCCAAGGTAACGATGACTGCGCCGTTCATGCGCTCGTATGCATTGCTGTTGCTGAAGACTTGTCATTATCGCGGCGCGCCGGCGATCGGCGGCATGGCGGCGCTGATTCCGATCAAGAACGATCCGGAGAAGAACGATATTGCCATGAGTGGCGTACGTGTCGACAAGGCGCGCGATGCAACCGACGGTTACGACGGCGGCTGGGTGGCGCATCCGGGTCTGGTCGATCTGGCGATGACCGAGTTCAAGAAGGTATTGGGCGACAAGCCGAATCAGTTTGAAAAGCAGCGTCCGGATGTCAGTGTGACTGCTGCCGATCTATTGAATTTTCAGCCCGAAACGCCGATCACCGAAGCCGGCCTGCGGTACAACATCAACGTCGGCATTCATTATCTGGGTGCGTGGTTGGCCGGTAACGGCTGCGTGCCGATCCACAACCTGATGGAAGATGCGGCCACCGCAGAAATCAGCCGCGCGCAAGTATGGCAATGGATTCGCAGCGCCAAGGGCGTGCTGGAAGACAAGCGCAAAGTCACCGTGGAAATAGTGCGCGCGATGATTCCGGAAGAATTGGCAAAAGTGAAGGAAGTTGCCGGTACCGGTCCGACTTACGATCGTGCCGCCAAAATTTTCGAACAGATGTCCACAGCGGATCATTTTGAAGAATTCTTGACACTGCCGTTGTATGAAGAGATTTAAAAAGCGGTAACACGAAAGCAATGCAAAAAGGCGCGCAATAAAATGCGCGCCTTTTTTTTATGCGGGTCTGACGAAAGATTTCAAGCCAAAAAAAATCCCCAACTTACGTCGGGGATTTTCGTGAGAAGCTTGTGAAGCGTCAGCTTAAACTTAGATAGGCTGAATGTTCGAAGCTTGCTTACCCTTAGGACCGGTAGTCACTTCAAAGGAAACGCGTTGGTTTTCTTGAAGAGATTTGAAACCGTTCGATTGGATAGCCGAGAAGTGAGCGAACAAATCTTCGCCGCCTTCGTCAGGTGTAATAAAGCCGAAGCCCTTCGAGTCATTGAACCACTTTACGATGCCAGTTGCCATTGCAATTCCTATTTCAGTTAATTTGGGCATATGCCCGTTATATCGTTTAAAACCAAGACAGGAATGACAGATACTAATACCGCACTTCTAGCTGGAATCTTAACGATTTGCGAATTATACAAGATAAATCCTGCATAAAACAATTTTATATCGATTTATTCATATTCGTGATAAATAAGTGCAATTGCCTCTGTAGCAATGCCTTCTTCACGTCCCAGCCAGCCCAGTTTTTCGTTGGTTTTGGCCTTCACGTTGACCTGAGCGATGTCCAGAGCCAGGTCTTCGGCGATATTTGCCACCATTTGGCCGATGTGCGGCGCCATTTTCGGCGCCTGCGCGATGATGGTGGCGTCAATATTGCCTATGCGAAACCCTGCAGTTGCCAATAGCCGGCCCGCTTCCTGTAATAATTTACGCGAATCGGCGCCGGCGAAGCGGCTGTCGGTATCGGGGAAGTGGCGGCCGATATCGCCTAACGCCGCCGCGCCCAGCAATGCATCGATCACCGCATGCAACAGCACATCGGCGTCTGAATGTCCTTTCAGCCCAGTAGGATGCGCGATTTCAACGCCGCCGATAATTAATTTTCGGCCGCTGACCAGCGCATGGCAGTCGTAGCCCTGGCCGATGCGGAACGGAAGAGGACTGCTCATCGAGTGGGTTCTTTCAGTAATTGTTCGGCCATCAGCATATCCTGCGGCAAGGTGATTTTGAAGTTGCGCGGGCTGCCCGGCACCAGTTTCGGATGCAGGCCCAGCATTTCGATGGCGCTGGCGTCATCGGTAATCAGGTGCAGCGGCGCTTGTTTCAACGCGCTCAACAGCAACTGATAGCGAAACATCTGGGGCGTCTGTGCAGTCCAGAGGTCTGCGCGCGGCACGGTTTCCTGGGCCGCGTCGCCAATACTGCGTTTGACGGTATCGACCACTGGTAACGCCAGCAGGCCGCCGACAGCATCGTCGCGCAGCACCTGCATCAATTGCGTCAGCAGTTCGGCATGCAGGCCGGGCCGGGCGGCATCATGCACCAGCACCCAATCGTCGTCGCCGATGTAATCGCGCAGGTTTTGCAAACCATTCCGCACTGTTTCCTGCCGCGTGGCCGCGCCGGCGCGAATGATCGTGACGCGCTCGGCCAGTTGCGGCACTTCGGCCATTAACGGGCTGATGTAAGGATCGTCGGCGCTGACGATGACGTAAATATGCGTGATCAGCGGCGACGCGGCGAAAGTATCCAGGCTATGCAACAGCATGGCTTTGCCGGCCAGGGGCAGATATTGTTTCGGACAGGCCGCGCCGACGCGCGCGCCTATGCCGGCGGCGGGAATCAGTGCAAAGTAACGGGGTGCTGTCCGGGGTAAAGTCATTCGTGTCGATAATCAAAACAATCAAAGCGGGGCCGATCGCGCGTTTGCGCGCCTTGTCTCGTATTTCAGGCCTTCGTTTATAATGCGAGGCTGAATTTTATAGCCAAATTAAGTCCCGTCCGCAATTAATTTGGCTGCGTAGCAATGAAGCGTCACCGAAGAAACGAGAAGCAATGTCTTTCGACTTAAAAAAGTCTATCCCTAAACCAGGCACGCGTTTTGTTCTGCCTGCGTTGCATGGCTCCGCCGATGCCTGTGTGCTGGCGCAAGCGGCAGCGGTTCTGAAGGCGCAAGGCCGCATGTTGACGATCGTAGTTGCCAGCGCCACCGAAGCGCAGCGCCTGCGCTCTGAAATTCCCTGGTTTAAAAGCGAAGACCCAGGAGCCGAGCCGCTGCGCTGCCATTTGCTGCCGGATTGGGAAACCTTGCCCTATGACGCATTTTCGCCGCATCAGGATTTGGTGTCGGAACGTCTGGCCACGCTCTATGAAGTGCAAAACGGTCAATGCGATGTCTTGATCGTACCAGCCACCACGGCGTTGTTGCGCATGGCGCCGCCGGCTTTTCTGGCGGCTTATACCTTCTTTTTCAAGCGCGGCGAAAAGCTCGACGAGGCGCGGCTGAAAACGCAATTGACGCTGGCCGGTTATGCGCACGTCGCCCAAGTCATGTCGCCGGGCGAATATTCCGTGCGCGGCGGTTTGATCGATATTTTTGCGATGGGTTCGGTGCTGCCGTACCGGCTGGATTTGTTCGGCGATACCATCGAGACCATCCGCAGTTTCGACGCCGACACCCAGCGTTCGCTGTACCCGGTGCAGGAAGTGCGCTTGTTGCCGGGCCGCGAATTTCCGATGGACGATGCGGCGCGCACGGCATTTCGCAGCCGCTGGCGCGAAGTGTTCGAAGGCGATCCGTCGCGTTCGGCCATTTATAAAGATATCGGCAACGGTTTTGCATCGGCCGGCATCGAATATTATTTGCCCCTGTTTTTCGAGCAGACCGCGACGCTGTTTCAGTATTTGCCGGCCGATACCACTTTCGCCCTGATCGGCGATATCGACCAGACCATTGCCCGTTTCTGGACCGATACGCGTTCCCGCTACAACTTCCTGAAGTCCGATCGCGAGCGGCCTTTGATGGCGCCGGAATCCCTGTTCCTGACCAATGAAGATTTCTTTACCCTGATCAAGCCTTACGGCCGCTGGGCGGTGCAGGCCGACGATGCGCCGTCGGCGCTGTCGGCGCCGTTGCCCAATATTGCGGTCAACCGTCGAATGGATGACCCGCTGGCCAATTTGCGCGCCTATCTGCTGAAGGGCGATCAACGCGTGATGATTTGCGCGGAGTCGAACGGCCGGCGCGAAACGCTGCAGCAATATTTCAACGAATACGACATTGCGCTGACGCCGATCGATAGCTTTGCCGACTTTTGCGCGTCTTCTGCCGTGCTCACATTGGGCGTGGCACCGCTGCATGCGGGCTTTGCGCTCAACAGCGGCGGCGAGCGGCTGGTGTTCATTACCGAAACCGAACTGTACGCCGGTTCCGGCCGCCGCATAGGGCGCAAGAAACAGGAGGGAGCAACCCAGGTCGAAGCGATGGTGCGCGATCTGTCGGAACTCAAGATCGGCGATCCGGTGGTGCATGCCAATCACGGCATCGGGCGCTACATGGGCTTGATCAGCATGGATCTGGGTGAGGGAGAGACCGAATTCCTGCATCTGGAATACGCCAAGGAAACCAAACTTTACGTGCCGGTATCGCAATTGCATGTGATCGCGCGCTATTCGGGCGCATCGCCGGAAGATGCGCCGTTGCACTCGCTCGGCTCCGGCCAGTGGGAAAAGGCCAAGCGCCGCGCCGCGCAGCAGGTGCGCGACACCGCCGCCGAGTTGTTGAATCTATATGCGCGCCGGGCCTTGCGCAAAGGGCATGCATTTGCCTATTCCGCGCATGA
Organism: Herbaspirillum sp.; assembly: GCA_036500325.1. GTDB lineage: Bacteria > Pseudomonadota > Gammaproteobacteria > Burkholderiales > Burkholderiaceae_D > Herbaspirillum. The sequence continues at coordinate 8,265 of DASYCG010000105.1, forward strand.
CTATCAAGTATTTTCCGAAAGCTTCGGCTTTGAAGAAACGCCTGACCAGGCGGCCGCGATCGAAGCCGTTATCAAGGACATGACCAGCGGCACGCCGATGGACCGGCTTATCTGCGGCGACGTCGGTTTCGGCAAAACCGAAGTGGCGCTGCGGGCTGCGTTCGTGGCGGTGCTGGGCGGCAAACAAGTGGCGATCCTGGCGCCGACCACCTTGCTGGCCGAGCAGCATGCGCAAACCTTTGCCGATCGCTTTGCCGACTGGCCGGTGAAGATCGCCGAGCTGTCGCGCTTTCGCTCCGGCAAGGAAATTACGCAAGCGATCAAGGGCATGGCGGATGGCACGCTCGATATCGTGATCGGCACCCATAAGCTGCTGTCGGACGACATCAAATTTTCGCGTTTGGGATTGGTCATCATCGACGAAGAGCATCGTTTCGGCGTGCGTCAGAAAGAAGCGCTCAAGGCATTGCGCGCCGAGGTCGATGTGCTGACATTGACGGCGACGCCGATCCCGCGCACCTTGGGCATGGCGCTGGAAGGCCTGCGTGAATTTTCGATCATCGCCACCGCGCCGCAGAAACGGCTGGCGATTAAAACATTCGTGCGCGGCGAAGGCGATTCGGTGATCCGCGAAGCTTGTCTGCGCGAGCTCAAGCGTGGCGGCCAGGTATATTTCCTGCATAACGAAGTCGATACCATCGAGAACCGCAAGGCGATGCTGGAAGTGCTGTTGCCGGAAGCGCGCATCGGCGTGGCGCATGGCCAGATGCATGAGCGCGACCTGGAAAAAGTGATGCGCGATTTCGTGGCGCAACGTTTCAATATTCTGTTGTGCACCACGATTATCGAAACCGGCATCGACGTGCCGACCGCCAATACCATCATCATGCATCGCGCCGATAAATTCGGACTGGCGCAATTGCATCAGCTGCGCGGACGGGTCGGCCGCTCGCACCATCAGGCCTACGCCTATTTGCTGGTGCATGATGTCCAGGGACTCACCAAGCAGGCGCATCGGCGGCTGGAAGCAATTCAGCAAATGGAAGAATTGGGCAGCGGGTTTTATCTGGCCATGCACGATCTGGAAATCCGCGGCGCCGGCGAAGTATTGGGCGACAATCAATCCGGGGAAATGCATGAGATCGGTTTCCAGATGTATTCCGATATGCTCAATGAAGCCGTGCGTGCATTGAAGGACGGCAAAGAGCCGGATCTTGCGGCGCCGATGGCGTCCACCACGGAAATCAATCTGCATGTGCCGGCATTGCTGCCGAATGACTATTGCGGCGATGTGCATGAACGCCTGTCGCTCTACAAGCGCTTCGCCAATTGCAAGGTGGCCGAGACGATCGACGATTTGCAGGAAGAATTGATCGACCGCTTCGGCAAGTTGCCGGAAGTTGCAAAAGCGCTGGTTGAAACGCATCGTCTGCGGATCGCCGCCAAGCAGGCAGGCATTATCAAAATCGATGCGCACACCGACGCTGCAGTGCTGCAATTTGTGCCGAATCCGCCGATCGACGCAATGCGCATCATCGAGTTGATTCAGAAAAACCGGCACATTAAACTCAATGGCCAGGACAAGTTGCGCATTACGATCAATATGCCGGATCTGAACGCCAGAGTGGCGCAGGTGAAGGCCACCATCCGGGCGCTGCTGGGATGAATTAAGGAATGAAAAGGATGACAAGCGTGACGGCCATGAATTTGATTTTGCAAGGTTTGAATCCCGATGCGGCGACCATCGCCGGCATCGCTGCGTTGGTTTCGCCATCGGCAACCGCAAGGCTAACCGCAGTTCCAGCAGCAGCGCTTGGAACTACCGCACCCGATAAGCATCAATATCCGCAAGCCTGGCGCGTGGAGGGCGTGCAATTGTCTGCGGAAGGACGCGCCGCGCTGGACGCCGCTTGCCTGGCTGCGCAGATCGACTATGCGCTGGTCGATGCGCCGCAAAAGAAAATCGGCGATTTCAAGTTGCTGGCGATGGATATGGATTCAACGCTGATCACGATTGAATGCATCGACGAAATCGCCGATATGCAAGGTTTGAAGCCGCAGGTAGCGGCCATTACCGAAGCGGCGATGCGCGGCGAAATCGAATTTCGGGAAAGTCTGACGCGCCGGGTTGCCTTGCTCAAGGGATTGGATGCTTCGGCTCTGCAGCGGGTCTACGATGAACGCCTGGGCTTGTCGATGGGCGCGCAGCCGATGCTCGACGCGATCCAGGCCGCCGGCGTGAAGACGCTGCTGGTTTCCGGCGGTTTTACGTTTTTTACCGATCGCATGAAGCAGCGTCTGGGGCTCGATTACACGCATGCCAATGTGCTGGAAATCGAGCACGGCAAGCTGACCGGACGCGTGATCGGCGAGATCGTCGATGCGGATGAAAAGAAACGTACTGTGGAACGGGTATGTGCCGAGCTGGGTTGTTCGACCGGAGAGGCGATCGTCATGGGCGATGGCGCCAACGATTTGAACATGATGCGCATTGCCGGCCTGTCGGTTGCCTTTCGCGCCAAGCCTGTGGTGCGGGCGCAAGCCGACGTGGCATTGAATTTTGTCGGTTTGGACGGCATATTGTCTTTGTTTGCCTGACTGCTGTTCCGTTCGACCTACGCAAGGAGATTGAAAAATGGCTAATGAACTCGTACTCGATACCCCTGAGGAACCTACCCATGAACAAGCGCAAAAAACGCTGGTTCGCTGGCTTTATGTCTTCCATTTCCTCAGCCTGATTTTTTCGCTGGGCATGTTGTCTTTTATTCCATTGATCGTCAATTACATCAAACGCGGCGATTCCGCCGGGACCTTTGTGGCAACCCACCATAGTTGGCAAATCCGCTCATTCTGGTGGTATCTGGGCTGGATGGTGGTTGGTTTCTTTCCATTCTTTACGATAATCTTGATGCCGTTGGCATGGTTGATCTGGAGCTTGGCATGGTTGTGGAAGGCCTACCGTTTGATCAAGGGTATGATTTATCTGAATGAAAACCGGGCCATGCCGGGTTAATCGCTTGTTGGCAAAAGCAGGAAAAAACACCACAAAATCGGGAAAATCAGATGCTTGAAATCGGTAGTCTTGGGCAATTGAAAGAATTGGTCGGTAAGGAAGTTGCAGTGTCGAAGTGGCAGACGATCAGTCAGAAACAGGTTGATCAATTCGCCGAGGCGACCGGCGATACGCAATGGATTCACGTCGATGTTGAACGTGCCCGGCGTGAATTGCCGTATGGCGGCACGGTTGCCCATGGGTTTTTGACCTTGGCGCTGCTGCCGCGGTTTTTCAGCGAAACGATGCGGATGACGAATGTCACGATGCTGGTCAATTATGGTTTGAACCGGGTGCGTTTTCCGGCGCCGCTGCCGGTCGGCAGCAAGGTTCGCGGGCGCCTGAAATTGCTGGCGGTGGAAGATATTCCTGGTGGCGCCGAGATGACCTGGGATATATCGGTGGAACGCGATGGCGAGCTGAAACCGGTCTGTGTGGCAGAGGCGGTATTTCGGCGCTATTGATGCGTTGTTGTTGGAAGTTGTTGCGAAATTAAGATTGCCAGGCGGGCTGTTGTACCCCGTTCGTGTCCCCCGGCGGCCTTCTTCCTCCTCCTTTACCTCACTGCGCACAAGACCCCGCCTGGCAATCTCAATTTCGCAACAGCCTGTTAGTCGCGCACTTTGCCGCGCATGCTTTTAACCTGGCCCCGCAGGTTTTTTCCTTCCAGCCGTTTGGTCTGCGAACTGCGGCTCGGTTTGGTTGCACGCCGCAACTTCGGTACCAGTGCAACGCTGGCAACCAATTCGTTCAATTTCTGTAGCGCGTCCGCGCGATTTTTTTCCTGACTTCGATGTACTTGCGATTTGATAACGATCACGCCGTCTTTGGTGAGACGTTGATCGTTCAGAGCAAGCAAACGTTGCTTGATTTGTTCGGGCAGGGAAGACGTGCGGATCGTAAAGCGCAGATGAATGGCGCTGGAGACTTTATTGACGTTCTGCCCGCCGGCGCCTTGTGCGCGGATGGCGCTGATGTCGACTTCGCTTTCCGGCACCGGCGGCAGATTGTGAAACGATCGTGCAGGCGCAACGGGAGGCGTCGGCGACGGCGTAGCGGCAGTAGCAATCGTTGCTGTAGTCGCAATACCGGCCGCAGCCGCCCCTTCTGCCGCTTTTTTATCCGGCGCGTCCGTTGTTGCGTCTGCCATGTCAGCGTTTCAGATATTGCTGTTTGCCGAACAAGGCATTTTTCGCCTTATCGTCGGTCAAGGGCTTGCGCAGATTCGCCAGGACGGTGACGCCGCGCTGAACCGCCGGACGCGCGCCGATGGCATTGAACCAGCGTTGCACATGCGGGAAGTCTTCCAGCGTTATGCCCTGGTTTTCATAGGAACGCGTCCATGGAAAAGCAGCGATGTCGGCGATCGTATAGTTGTCGCCGGCGAGATAAGCGGTTTTTGCCAGTTGCCGGTCCATTACGCCGTACAGACGCTTGGCTTCATTGGTGTAGCGCTCGATGGCGTAGGCGATTTTCTCCGGTGAGTACAGACGGAAATGATGCGCCTGGCCCAGCATCGGGCCGAGGCCGCCCATCTGGAACATCAGCCATTGCAGGGTATTGTATTTTTCGCGATCGGTTTTGCCGAGCAATTTACCGGCCTTGCCGGCGAGGTAAATCAGGATGGCGCCCGATTCGAACAAGGAAATCGGTGCGCCTTCCGGACCGTCGCTGTCGACGATCGCCGGGATTTTATTGTTGGGAGAAATGGCCAGGAATTCCGGCGTGAACTGGTCGCCGTTACCGATACTGATCGGATGCGCAGCATATTCGAAGCCGCATTCTTCCAGCATGATGTGTACTTTATGGCCGTTTGGAGTAGGCCAGCTATAAACGTCGATCATTGTAGATTCCTTGTTTGATAGAGAGGTTCGGACAAAAATTTTTCAAAGCCGGGCCAGACGTTCCAGCGCCAGGCGCAGGGTTTCGTCTTTCTTGGCGAAGCAGAAACGCACGATGCCGGATTCTTGCGGCTGATTGTAAAACGCCGATACCGGGATCGCTGCAACGCCGATCTCCGTGGTCAGCCAGCGCGAAAATTCCACTTCCGACAAGTGCGCGAGGGCGCTATAGGCGCTGTAGTCGACGCATTGGAAATAGGTGCCTGGGGACGGCAATAATTTGAAGCGGGTGTTTTTCAGGCCGTCGCGAAAAAGGTCGCGCTTGCGTTGGTAAAACGCAGGCAATTCGCGGTATGGCGCCGGGTTATTCATATACGAAGCCAAACCATGCTGTACCGGCGTGTTGACAGTGAAGACGTTGAATTGATGCACCTTGCGGAATTCCGCAGTGAGCGCGGCCGGTGCGGCCACATAGCCGATTTTCCAGCCGGTGACGTGATAGGTCTTGCCGAAACTGGAGACGACGAATGCACGGTTTGCCAACGCGGGATAGCGGCAAACGGATTCATGCTGTTCGCCGTCGTAGACCATGTGTTCGTAAACTTCATCGGACAAAATCAGGATATCGGTGCCCTGCACGATATCGCTCAAGGCTTGCAAGTCTGCTTTTCGCAGTACCGAGCCGGTTGGGTTGTGCGGTGAATTGATCAGGATCAGGCGTGTTTTTGGGGTGACCGCAGCGGCGACTTTGTCCCATGGCACCGCGTAGCCGGCCGAGTCGACGCGCATTTGCACGAATACCGGCACACCGCCGGCCAATTCGATCGACGGCACATAACTATCGTAAGCGGGTTCGATCACGATCACTTCATCGCCGGTGTGCACACAGCATAAAATTGCCGTCAGAATGCCCTGGGTCGCGCCGGCGGTGATGGTGATTTCACTAGCCGGATCGTAGGCGTGGCCATATAGCGCACCGACTTTTTGCGCGATTGCTTCGCGTAGATTGGACAAGCCGGGCATAGGCGGATACTGGTTCAGGCCGCCGCGCATGGCGTCGGCTACCGCGTCGACCAACGCAGGATCGCAATCGAAATCGGGGAAACCCTGTCCCAGATTAACCGCATTTTTTTCGGCGGCGAGCGCGGACATGACCGTAAATATGGTCGTGCCGACGTTCGGTAGCTTGGACGCGATCCGGTGCGCCGCGGGTTCGGCGGCGGCAATCGCGGCAGCAGTAGCAGGAGCAGTGGCAGGAGCAGAAGGGTTAGTAGGTGATTTCATCGTATCGGATAGAGTGCGAGGGTGATATCAGGCAGTGGCGGGCAACATCCAGGCTTGCGGCGCGATGATCGAAAACAGGCCGGCGCGGGCGGTTTTCTTTGCCAGTTTCAGCAAGGCCTTGTCTTTGGTAATCAATATATCGGCGCGCACTTGCAGCGCCAGCTCCAGGAATTTCTGGTCGTCGCGATCGCTGCATTGAGGCAGCTTGATCATGTCCATCGCAGTGGGCGGCTCGACGCAGGTGATTAATGCATCGAACGATGTCATGAGCGCCGGTTTTTGGAGCGGGTCGACTTTCAGGTGCGGATAGTCCAGCACCAGTTGATATTCCATGCGGCAGTCCGCGCGCGTAATCGCCTGCGCATGGCCGTCCTGCAGCGCTTGCAATAGCCCAGCCCAGCGCGGATCGCGGAATACGAATAAATCGAGACAGACATTGGTGTCGAGTACGAGGCGTTGCGGTGTGGGTGGCGTTGTCATTATCGGTGGCAAGTGATGGTTAGTGCGATCATATTTCAATTTTGGATCGGCTGTCGGTGCATCGGCGCTTTTGCAGGATCGCGCCGAAGCGTGCCAGAGCGGCCGCTGCGTGCAGGAGACAATACTGCCGTATCATTGCGGATTCGATATTATTGAAAAATACCGCCATGCTGATTGTTTTATCGCCCGCCAAGTCGCTGGATTATGAAAGCGCGCCAACTACCGATGTCCATACCCAGCCAGAATTTATCGCCCGTTCAGCGGAATTGATCAAACATTTGCGTGAATTGTCGCCGGCGCAAATAGCCAGCCTGATGCATATTTCCGATCCGCTGGCGGTGCTCAATGCCGAGCGTTATGCAAGCTGGTCGCGCAAATTCACGATTAAAAATGCCAAACAGGCCGTGCTGGCTTTCAATGGCGATGTGTATGGCGGTCTGGATGCGCCCAGCCTGACCGGCAAGCAACTCGACTATGCGCAAATCAATATTCGTATTTTGTCCGGTTTGTATGGCGTGCTGCGTCCCTTGGATCTGATGCAGCCGTATCGGCTGGAAATGGGCACCCGTTTTGCCAATCCGGCCGGTAAGGATCTGTATGCGTTTTGGGGCGATGAAGTCAGCCTGGCATTGAAGCACGTATTGGCTGAGCATAAATCGAAAACGCTGATTAATCTTGCTTCCGAGGAATATTTCAAGGTTGTGCGGCCGAAGGTATTGGATGCACGGGTGATTACACCGGTATTCCAGGACTGGAAGGGCGGGAAATATAAAATCATTTCATTCTTTGCAAAAAGGGCGCGCGGCTTGATGGCGCGTTATGCCGTGTCGCATGCCATCAAGACGCCGGAGAAGTTGAAAGCGTTCGATGTCGAGGGTTATGCCTATGTGCCGGATGCCTCCACTGAAAATACCTGGATGTTTCGGCGTCGTATCGCGGATTGAGTTAGCCTGGGTTTTGCCTGAGGTTGGCTCGGATCAGCCGATATGTGCCGTAGTTTATCCGCGGCTGGTTTGCTTCACGCGACTTTGGCGGCAGGGCGGTGCGCCAGCCGGGTCGCCTCCAGTTCGGATTCAATCAATAAGCCGCGCAGATTGCGATGGCGTCCCGCGGCTTCGTTCATATAATATTTGGCTAGAGCGGCCTGGCTTTGCCGAATGTCCGGCGTATCGGCCGAGGAATCGTAAGAGCGTCCTTTTTGCAGACTCAGGAAACGCGAAGTGATCGCGGCGACGGCGGCTTCGTCCCGCAGGTCCTTTTTTTCGATTTGAAGTTTTCTCACTTGTTTTTGCAGATTCTCGGCCTGATCCAGCAGATGAAAATCGCGGATCAGCGGCGCGGTCAACTGGTCCAGAAAAATGTCCAGGGGCGGCGCGATTTCCTGATTTTCGATATGGATATTGCCGCCGGTTTCGATGACATTCGCTGCCCCCATCGCCTGTTGCGGATAGATATCGTTGCTTAAGGCGTAGATCTTTAGCCGGATTTTATTCTTGTGCCGCAGATAAGCGATTTGCGCATTCAGGCTGCCATGCATCAGCTTAAGCTGCGCCGAATAATTTTCGCGCTGTTCCAGCCAATCGTGCAGGTTGTCGACGTTCAGATAGGATTTTGTCTCACGCCGCAACTGGCTCGCGCACATTTTTGCTTTGCCGTGATCGCGGGTTTCGATCAGGGTGGCGATGTAGAATGCGCCCGCCCGCAAATAGCCGGCCGTGCTTTCATATTTCTTCCGTACGCCCGCACGTACTATCTCCCATTTGGTGGGAACACCATCGCGTTTGTGCCGGATGGCTTCCCTATCGGTGGAATAACTAACCATATCGCGATGGCGTTTCCCCAAATCGCCCGCGACAGTCGCCAAGAAATCCTGCCGTAATTCTTCGCGTTTCGTGATCTGGTCGTAAAAGGCGGCCCGCATCTCGATACCGGTGGTACGGGGGAGTCTGAAATCTCCCTTGGTAAAGGCTTCGATACTGCTCAGAAAATGGCGCTCTATTTCAGGATCGTCACCGATCGCGTAATTTTCGTAGCGATGCAGGCGGCCGTGTCCGAATAAAAATTGGGTCGAATACCGTCCCATCAGGAGACCGCCCGTGATGCCGACCGCCACCAGAGCGCCAAGGCCAACCGGACCCAGCACAAGGCCCGCGCCCAGCAGTGCGGCGCCAGTCAGGCCAAGGCCGACCAGGGTGCTGGTGGCATACAGAACGCTGCCGAATAAAAAGCGCCGGTTTTTCTCTGCATAGTTGTTCAAAAAGCGCGTTCTCTGATCCAGCTTCTTCGGCAGGAATTGCAGATATTCGCTGACTTCCTCGTCTGGATAGGCGGGCGACAGAAGCGGTGTTGATGTGTTCAGGCGTCTTTTGAGAAGCGCGCAGACAGCGGTGAAGTTCTTTAAAGCCTGATTCGATTTCATCACCATTTTGGTGCCGAGGCCGACCGCGCTGACTGCCGCAATCGGGGCCAATACCGAACCGGCAACGCCGACCGAGGTTGCCAGCAGCGTTCCGGCGGCACTGCCCGCCAGCGCCAGATAGCCGACCTTGCCGGTCAGATCGAGCGTTGCCTTGACGGCAATGGCGCCGCCCGACATTGCGGAACAGGCGCCGATATGGCCATTTTCACGATTTTTCTGTTGTGCATGCTTGAGATCGTCCAACTGTTGCGAGCAGGCTGCGATGGCGGCATCGACTGTGTATTGCAGCCGGGGAGGCAGGTCTGGCGCCGGTGGCGAATTTGGCTGAGTAGTGGGACTGGAAGCGAGATTAGAAGCGGAATTAGCAGCGGAATTAGCAGCGAGATCGGAAGCGAGATGAAGCGTTGGCGGCGCGCGCAGCGATGAAGATAATTGTTTCAGCGTTTCGAGAAAGGCGCCGGTATGGATCAGCTCTGCTTCGAGCGCCTTGCCATGGCGTTTCGATTCTCGTATTTCACCGATGCCGGCATGCAGGGCCATCAGCGCAAACGGCACTAATGCAATTGTTACGACGGCAGCTACGCCGACATCCGCGGCGCCATGCGGCGTTGCCGTTTGCTTTAGCCAGCGCATCGGATCGTGGGCCCAGAGGTCCGCTTCTTTCGCCAGCGATTCGCCGACGCCGCTGACGCCATTGGCGCTGGCGCTTTTGGTGTAGGCAATCGCCGTGTACAAACCATGAATTGCTTCGTCGAGATCGACTGCAATGAGGCCGCCGCCGGTATCGCCGGCCGACGTATTCGGGCCCATCAATGCGCATTCTTTGAATTTGCGAATGGATTTGATCAAGCGATCGATCGCATTTAGCGCATGCATGTAGCGTTGCCGGTGTTCGTTGTCGCTACCGGCTTCTATTATGCGGCGGGCCAATTGATGGCAACTCCTGTGCAGGGTTCGCAAATGGGCGTAAACCAGGGCGTCAAGGGGAGAGGCAGGTCGGGGCGGTGGTTCCTGCGGTCGCGCCGGCGAGGGGGCGGCGCTGGTCCGGCTTGCCTGAATAGGGTGTGGGGAGTCGGAAAACTGTACGCGAAGCGGCAACCTTGGCACGGTGCTGCGGGCGAGTGAAAGCTGTCTGGCCCAGTCAGCGCCTGTACGCTGCATGGTTTGAATATTTTCGGGGGCCGGCGCGTATTCGGACCCTTTGGTCTCGATCGATGCGGTCTGATTTTGCCGCGCTTGTTCGGTATCGAATCGCCATTGGATAAAGCTGCCGTTTATGGCGGCAGCAGTATATGCGATTTGCATGAATTGATCTTTCTCTTGAGATTGTCCGGCCCGCCCACCGGCGCATAATAATTTCCGTGTGGAAAGCGATACTAACGCGTAGCGTATCCACCGACAAACCGTGACTAGGCACAGGTCTTGAAATTTCGGTATTCATGATATTAGGGCCTGGGCAAAACAAAAGCCCCGACCTGTGAAGGACGGGGCTTTTGGGCATCTTGCGATTGCGGGCGGCAGGCAAGATGGTTGTCTGAACTTTATGGGATCGTGCTTACCAGATTTTCCACCATGGACTTTCCTTCTTCGGGCCACCGTAAGGATAGGTGCTGTTCGGGAAATTGGATTTAAAGATCCGTGCCGTATCGTCGTGCAATTGGGTCTGTCCCAGCGCGCCGTAGGAATTCATCAATATAAATAGCGCTTCCTCGATGGCCGGCGCCTGCGGATAATCCTTGATTGCAGCCTGGGCGCGAGCGGCAGAAGCAAGATAAGCGCCGCGGCGGTAATAATATTCGGCAACGTGCACGTCGTATTGGGCCATGGAATTAACCAAATACTTCATGCGGGCGATCGCATCCGGCGTGTAACTGCTGTCCGGGTATTTGTCGACCAGCAGCTTGAAGGAGTCGAAAGCATCGCGCACCGATTTCGGATCGCGCTCGCTGGCGTCTTCTTTGGTCAGGAAGTCGAAGATACTGGTGCGGTCGTTGAAGTACACCAGGCCGCGTAAGTAAAACATATAGTCGACATTAGGATGATTCGGGTGCAGCTTGATGAAGCGTTCGATCGCGGCAATCGCTTCCGGCTGCTCGGATTGCTTATAGTATGCATACGCGATTTCCATTTGCGCCTGCTGGGCATAAGTGCCGAACGGATAGCGCGATTCCAGCTTCTGATAGTAGTCGATTGCCTTATCGTAGCCACCTTGGCCCATTTCATCCTTGGCCTCCGAGTATAATCTGGACGCTGACCATTTGGCGGTCTCGTCGACCTTATCGGGCAATAGGCCACATGCCGACAAGGAAAATACTAATGCAAGAGCTGCGAGGGCGATAAGTTTTGAAAAATATTTAGGCATGACTTTTGACAAAGTATACGGATAAGGAATTTCTGATTGAACGATTATAGCTGATGGGACTTGCTCTGATGTCACTAACTACGCCGGGTTTGGCGAAAAACCTGTTGAATACCGATTTAACCGGTGAGGACGACGGCGACGAGGTGCTGGACGGCATGCATGCCGACGCACCGGAATTGGCCCCGATTACCCTGCATTTGACGCCCGCGGTCTGCGGCGTCCGCCTGGATAAGGTGCTGTCTTCGCTGGTAACGCAATACTCGCGCAGCCGCATGCAGCAATGGATAGAGGGCGGCCATGTGCTGGTGGATGGCGTGGTTGCCCGTACCAAGATGACGGCCTTCGGCGATGAGACCATTGTCATCACGCCGCAGGCCGCGCCCGAAGATGAGGCCTTCAGGCCGGAAGCGATGGCGCTCGATATCGTTCACGAAGATGCGGCGATTATTGTTATCAACAAGCCGGCCGGCCTGGTCGTGCATCCCGCCGCCGGCAATTGGTCCGGCACCTTGCTTAACGGCTTGCTGCATCACTATCCACCGCTGGCAGGGGTGCCGCGCGCCGGTATCGTCCACCGCCTGGATAAAGACACCAGCGGCCTGATGGTGGTGGCAAAATCGCTGACCGCCCATACCGATCTGGTGCGACAGCTGCAGGCGCGCACGGTCAAACGCCAGTATCTGGCAATGGTCTGGGGCACGCCGCAATTGAACGGCACGGTGGATGCGGCAATGGCGCGCCATGCACGCGACCGCATCAAAATGGCCGTCTCGGAAAGTCTCAGCGCCAAACCTGCCATTACGCACTACGAACGTCTGGCCGCCGGCCTGATCGATCGAAAGGCGGTCAGCCTGATGCGTTGCCGCCTGGAAACCGGGCGCACCCATCAGATTCGCGTGCATATGCAGTCGCTGGGTTTTGCGCTGGTCGGCGATGCCCTGTACGGCAAGGCGCATCTGATGACGATATTTCCGCGCCAGGCCTTGCATGCCTGCCGGCTGGGGTTGGTGCATCCGGAAAGCGGCGAGCCGTGCGAATGGACGGTCGATCTGCCGCCGGACTTCGCAGAACTCATAGTCCGCGCGGGGATTGATATCGCGGCGATCAATGCGATGAATGTCTGATGATGCAAGCGCAACCGGTATTCAAATCGCTGCAGCCCGATTGGCCGGATTTGCCGGCGGGTGTCCGGGCGCTGACGACTTTGCGCGCCGGCGGCGCAAGTTGCGCTCCTTATGACGACGGCGTCGGCAGCGGCGGTCTGAACCTCGGTGTGCATGTAGGCGATAGCGCTGCCGCGGTCGATAAAAACCGTGATTTGTTGCAAACGGTATTGCCGGCGAGGCCGGCCTGGTTGACGCAGGTGCATGGCACCCGGGTGGTCGATGCCGCCGATATTGCGACGCCCGAAGATGCCGACGCCAGCATCGCCACAGGGGCCGGGGCAGTCTGCGCGGTGCTTACGGCAGATTGCCTGCCGGTCCTGTTGTGCGACGCGGCCGGGCATGTAGTGGGCGCGGCGCATGCGGGCTGGCGCGGCTTGCTCAATGGGGTTCTGGAAAATACGGTGCTTGCGATGCAAGCCGAGGGCGCCGGCCGGATAACTGCCTGGCTGGGTCCGGCGATCGGGCCGCAGCGTTTTGAAGTGGGTCCAGAAGTACATGCTGCTTTTGTGGCGCGCGATGCGCGTCATGATGCCGCTTTCAAGCCTTTGACAGCAACACCTGGCAAATATCTGGCGGATATCTATGCGCTGGCCCGGCTGGTCTTGACCGAATCCGGGGTCGGCCGGATTTCGGGCGGCGGCTTCTGTACCGTGAGCGACGCCGCGCGTTTCTATTCTTATCGGCGCGACGGCGTTACCGGCCGTTTTGCCTCGCTGATCTGGATCGAATAGCGCCGCCCGCCATCCTCTCCGTTTTCTTTATTTTTTCGCTTTCTTCGAAATATCCGCCGAGCAAACCTCTTTCAGCACAAGCTCGGGCACCGTGCCTGCGGCCGGCTTGACGAATGCCGTGTTTTTGAGTGCATCGGAGTGATCGCGTTGGTCGCCCGTACCGTTATTGTCGGCATAAATGATTTCTCTGGCCAGACGCACGGTTTTCTCTTTGCAGTTATAAAAATTCAAATCTTTATAGGATTTCAATGCCGGAAACGATGCATCGTTGTTCGGACGCGGCTCTTTAAAATTCCACATCGACCATGCTTGCCTGATATCGCCTTTTTGGGTGATCGATGTCGCATCGATCGACAGTTCGCTGGCATCGGTGCCGCCGATTTTCTGCCAGTCGGCAGCTTGTGCGCCGATGCAGGCGAATGCCACGGTAAGACCGGCAAGCGATTTCAGTGCGGTTTCAGTAAATTTTTGCATGGTTTTTCTTTCGGGTAACGAGGTGGTAATACGGTTCGAATAAACTAAAAATAATCGATGCCGGCATGATATCAATCACGTCGACACACTTTATTACAAGCCGGCGACGTTATTCAGTATGAGATTCAGCTTGAGATTCAGCTCGGGGGTCAGCGTGAGATTCGGTATCGGATTCAGCATCGGATTTGCCATAAACCGCAACTGCTTTGTTTTTTTCCGCCAATTGACGATTCCGCTTGCGCTGCGGTGTGCCCATCAGGTATAAAACAATTGTCAAAGGGAACACTCCATAGAGTAGAAATGTCATGACCCCTGCAACTGCCGTGCGCTCCGTGATCGACATCATGAAGACGACATAGAGCCAGGCGATTGCGACGATGTACATAGCTATAGCTTTCCATGCTTTAAGACAAACCATAACGATACGCGAAAACGACGCTGTGAGTACAAATTCGGATCATTCAGACTTCCTTAACGGATGGCTGGCGCAGTTTTCGGCTTTAATACCGGACACGGTAGCAAATTCCGCAGTAGATTCGCAGCCATTCGAGGCCTTGTTCAAAACATTGGCCATCAAGCTCGATGCCGCGAAGCTGACGTCGCTGCAAAACGATTACACACGACAATTCACTGAACTCTGGCAAAGCATGATGGCGTCCAAAGCGCCGTTTATCAGCGACCGGCGTTTGTCGACGCCGGCCTGGAATGCCAGCCCGCTTTCGGCTTTTCAGGCCGCCGCCTATCAATTGAATGCCGCTTTTCTGAATGCGCTTGCCGAAGCGGTCGAGGCGCCGGAAAAGACCAGGCAGCGCATCCGCTTTTCGGTGCGGCAATTGATCGATGCGATGTCGCCCGCCAATTTTCTGGCGACCAATCCGGAAGCGCAGCAAAAAATCATCGATACCAACGGGCAAAGCCTGACGCAGGGTTTGGCGCAGATGCTGGCCGATCTGCAAAAGGGCCATATTTCGCTGACGGACGAAACCGCATTCGAAGTAGGCAAGGATGTCGCCGCAACCGCCGGCGCCGTAGTCTATGAAGACGATTTGTTTCAACTCATTCAGTACACGCCGCAGACCAAAAAAGTCTTCGAAAAGCCGCTGCTGATTGTTCCGCCTTGCATCAACAAGTTTTATATCCTGGATTTGCAACCGCAGAATTCGCTGGTGCGATATGCAGTCGAGCAGGGTAATCAGGTATTTTTAATTTCATGGCGCAATGCCGATGCTTCCGTGCAAAACGCGACCTGGGACGACTACGTTCAGGATGCCGTCATTGCTGCATTGCATATCGTGCAGGAAATTTCCGGGCAAGATCAAATCAACGCTTTGGGCTTTTGCGTCGGCGGCACCTTGCTATCGTGCGCGTTGGCAGTGCTTTATGCCCGCGGCGAAAAGCCGATCTCCAGCCTGACCTTATTGACCTCGTTCCTGGATTTTTCCGATACCGGCGTGATCGAGGTCTATATCGATGAAATGCAGGTCGCCATGCGGGAACGGGCAATCGGCGGGGGCGGTCTGATGGCCGGACGCGATTTCGCGACTGCGTTTTCCAGCCTGCGCCCGAACGATTTGATGTGGAATTATGTTGAATCGAATTACCTGAAAGGCGTGACGCCGACGGCATTGGACCTGCTGTACTGGAACGCCGACAGCACTAATTTGCCTGGTCCGATGTTTTGTTATTACCTGCGTCAGATGTATCTGGAAAATGCCTTGAAGGAGCCGGGCCGCCTGAAGATCGGCGGCACGCCTGTCGATGTGCGCAAGATCGATGCGCCGGCGTTCATTTTTGCGTCCCGTGACGATCATATCGTGCCCTGGGCAACCGCTTACGCATCGACCGGTTTGCTGAATCAAAAGAAGCCGGCCGCGAATCAATTCGTGCTCGGCGCTTCGGGACATATCGCCGGCGTGATCAATTCGCCGGTCAAGAACCGGCGCAATTACTGGACCAATGCTGCGCACGATGTCGATGCCGATGGCTGGCTCGATGGCGCCACCGAACATGCCGGCAGCTGGTGGCCGGCGTGGACCGGATTTCTCGCCAGGCATGCCGGAAAACAGATTTCGCCGCCGCGTGCGCTCGGCACAGCCGCCTATCCGGCCATAGAGCCGGCCCCGGGGCGTTACGTCAAAGTGAAGGCAATTTAGATTGCAAGTAGTGGTAAGCAGTAAGCAGTAATAACCGGCGTTGATCGGCATTAGTCGGTATTAATTGGTGTTAATCGGCAATCTTAGGAGACTAGGCATGACAAAACGAATCGCTTACGTAACGGGTGGGATGGGCGGTATTGGTACCCCGATTTGTACGCGACTGTGCAGAGAAGGCTACACCGTTGTGGCCGGCTGCGGCCCGAATTCCACACGCAAGGACACCTGGCTGGCCGGCATGCGCGCCCAAGGATTCGAAATCCACGCTTCGGAAGGCAATGTATCGAGCTGGGAATCGACCGAAGCCGCTTTTGCCAAGGTTCGCGCCGAAATCGGTGAAGTCGATATTCTGGTGAACAACGCCGGCATCACCCGCGATGGACAGTTTCGCAAAATGACGAAATCCGACTGGGACGCCGTCATCGATACCAATCTGAACTCCTTGTTCAATGTCACCAAGCAAGTCATTGAAGGCATGGCCACGCGCGGCTGGGGCCGCATCATTAATATCTCGTCGGTGAATGGCCAAAAAGGCCAGTTCGGCCAAACCAATTACTCGACTGCGAAAGCAGGCATTCACGGCTTTACCATGGCGCTGGCGCAGGAAGTGGCGACCAAGGGGGTGACGGTCAATACGGTCTCGCCGGGTTACATC
The DNA here is from genome assembly GCA_036500325.1 of Herbaspirillum sp. GTDB lineage: Bacteria > Pseudomonadota > Gammaproteobacteria > Burkholderiales > Burkholderiaceae_D > Herbaspirillum. The sequence continues at coordinate 24,882 of DASYCG010000105.1, forward strand.
GGTACCGACATGGTGCGCTCGATCCGTCCCGAAGTGCTGGAAAAGATCGTTTCCGGCATTCCGGTCAAACGTTTGGGCGAGCCCGAGGAAATCGCTTCGATCGTCGCCTGGATTGCGTCCGATGAGGGCGGTTATGCAACCGGTTCGGACTTCTCGCTGAACGGCGGCCTGCATATGGGATAAAGTAGCGTCCGGGCACGTTTTGAGACAAACGTGCAGGGGCGTATCCGGCGGCAATCGGGCGGATCAAAACGTCGGCGCCGATTGCTGTTTATACTTGTGCTGTATTTTCAAAAATATTTTCAAAATATATTGCAGCGCAAACCATTAGGATGTCAGATGAATAGTGCTACCAAAGTGTCTGAGCGACTCATTAAAAAATATCCGAATCGTCGCTTATACGATACGCAGACCAGTTCTTATATAACGCTGTCGGACGTAAAACAACTGGTACTCGACGATGAATTGTTTGCAGTGGTCGACGCCAAAAATGGCGACGATCTGACCCGCAGCATTTTATTGCAGATCATTCTTGAAGAGGAATCGCATGGCGCACCGATGTTTTCGAGCGCTGCGCTGTCCCAGATCATCCGTTATTACGGCCATGCGATGCAGGGCATGATGGGTTCTTATCTGGAAAAGAACATTCAGGCCTTCATCGATATTCAAAACAAGCTGAGCGAGAACTCAAAAGGTTTTATCGAGGGCAAGCCATTCAGCCCTGAAATGTGGACCCAGTTCATGAATGTACAGGGCCCGATGATGCAAGGCATGATGAGCAACTACATCGAGCAGAGCAAGAGCCTGTTTATTCAAATGCAGGAACAGATGCAAAACCAGTCGAAAAACATGTTCGGCGCTTTCCCGTTCATCCCCCCGGAAACGCCGAAGAAGTAAGCTTGAGAGTAAGCCTGAACTTTGCACATGGATGTGTTGTGCGCAAGGCGGTAAGGGATAAGTAAGGAAGAGTACAATAGCGCCTTTTCCAAGCTACCCTTTACCTCCTCGCCCATGTCCATCGTTTCTTCCTCTCCAGCCGCTCCCAAGGTCGGTTTCGTATCGCTCGGCTGTCCCAAGGCGCTGGTTGATTCCGAACAAATTCTGACGCAATTGCGGGCCGAAGGCTACGATACGGCGAAGTCGTACCAGGGCGCCGATCTGGTGATTGTCAATACCTGCGGTTTTATCGATGCCGCCGTGCAGGAGTCGCTGGATGCCATCGGCGAGGCACTGAGCGAAAACGGCCGCGTGATCGTGACCGGTTGTCTGGGCGCTAAAAAAGACGCCGACGGCAACGACATGATTCAGTCCATCCATCCCAAAGTACTCGAAGTGACCGGCCCGCATGCGGTCGGTGAGGTCATGTACGCTGTCCATAAGCATTTGCCGAAGCCGCACGCGCCATTTCTCGATCTGGTGCCGGCGCAGGGCGTCAAGCTGACGCCAAAGCACTATGCCTATCTGAAAATATCCGAAGGCTGCAATCACCGCTGCAGTTTTTGCATCATCCCATCAATGCGCGGCGATCTCGTATCGCGCCAGATTGCCGACATCATGCTGGAAGCGGAAAATCTGTTCAAGGCAGGCGTCAAGGAATTGCTGGTCATTTCGCAGGACACCAGTGCTTACGGCGTCGACGTCAAATTCCGTACAGGCTTCTGGAATGGCGCGCCGCTGAAAACCCATATGACGCAACTGGTGACGGCGCTGGGCGAGCTGGCGGCGCAATACGGCGCATGGATACGTTTGCACTATGTCTATCCGTATCCGCATGTCGATCAAATTATTCCATTGATGGCGGAAGGCAAGATTCTGCCGTATCTGGATGTGCCGTTGCAGCATGCGCATCCGGATGTATTGAAACGGATGAAGCGCCCGGCCAGCGGCGAGAAAAACCTGGATCGCATCCAGGCGTGGCGCTCAATGTGCCCGGACATCACCATCCGCTCGACATTCATCGCCGGTTTCCCTGGAGAAACCGAGGCCGAATTCGACTATTTGCTGGATTTCCTGAAGGAAGCGCAAATCGACCGCCTGGGCTGTTTTGCCTATTCACCGGTCGATGGGGCGACTGCCAATGCGTTGCCGGACCCTGTACCCGAAGCAGTGCGGGAAGAGCGTCGCGGCCGGGTCATGCTGTTGCAAGAAGAAATCTCGAAAAAGCGCCTGCAGGCCAAGGTCGGCAAGACTTTGCGCGTTTTGCTCGATCAAGTCGATCATACGGGTGGTGTAGGGCGCTCCTATTCGGATGCACCTGAAATCGACGGCGTGGTCTATGTCAAACCGCCTTACGAACCGCACAAGAAGCTGGTTGCAGGCGAGTTCGTCGATGTTGTCGTTACGGCAGCGGATGCACACGATCTCTGGGGCGCGGCTTAAATGCAGCGGATTGTCTTCAAGCAATTTTTAGCAACGTTGTTATTGCCGATCGGCTTTTTGCTGTGTGATGCCGCTACGGCCGCGGATCCGGCGCCGCCGCCGGCAATGCTGCCGCCGAAAGCAGGCGCCAGCCTGTCGCAGCTGTTCACACGGGCGGTGACGCTGCGCGGCACGCTGGACGGCGTACCGATTCAGATGGAGCTCCATCTGAAGCAGGATGACAATGAGGCGCTTGAAGGCAGTTACTTTCTGGTTGGACAGAATGGCAAGGTGTTGCTTGCCGGTGAGTTCGAAGAAGATGCGCTGATGATGGAAGAGTCGGTCAACGGCAAGGATGTTTCGGGTTTATGGGACGGGGTTTATGATGGCGTATCCTTGGCAGGCAACTGGTCTTCGCTGGATGGCAGCGTATTACGTCCTTTTTTGCTGAAAGTCTTCCCGGTAGGTCAATAAAACGTTAAAAAATTGCCAAAATAACAATTCTCTAAATATGACAAATTTGTTACAAATCAGGTAGTTGAGAACGACTTTGTTTGTAGTGTGGTAAGGATGTATCGTGTAGGCAACACGGAAGTAAATGCCGGCATCAAAAAACACTGTTTTTTTAGCGTATATGGCTTGTAAAAAATAGAAAAACAAATAATTTCCACATGGAAATTAAATAAAAAACAGTCCGCTAGCCCTTGCTGTGCATCATTTTTCAAAATTAAAAAAGACATTTTTTATTTATATAATAAAAAATGTAAGACAAAATCCTACATGTTTAAAAGATCAATACTGTCAAAAAGTACAGAGCGATACTTGTTGGCGCTGTAAGTGGTTGATATCAGAATGAGACCGTTATATTGAGTTTGTAACTAGATGTATTTGTAACGAGATGATTCGTGCGGCGTTTTGGTTCAGGGGAATGTAAATGGATAGCAATGACATGATGGCGGAAGTTCGTGATGCCAATCTCGGTTATTTGATGCTGGCTCAGCAAATGATTCGCTCGGATAAGGCTACTGCAATTTTTCGCTTGGGCATCAGCGACGAAATCGCCGAACTGATCAAAGGCCTGAGCAATGCGCAGATCCTCAAACTGGCCGGCAACAACATGATGCTGACCCGCTTCCGTTTCGACGATGGCACCATCCTCGGTATGCTGACTAATTACAACAAAGAAAAAAGCCTGTCGCATGCTCACGCAGCAATTCTCATGGCTGGACAACCGATCGAAGAGATCATTTAATCCTGTTCGGGGTTAAATAGCACCAAATCTGTATTGCAATAACAGTTAAAAATGGGCGCTGCTGCCTGAAAAGGCGGCTCTTGCCGGTTTGTCGTCCGATGTGACGTCAGGTTTTGTTGTCGGAGTAGTCGATATGGGCAAGAAGAGCGTAATTACCGAAGCACAGGAAATTCAGTTGGCGATCGAATTGATACGCCTGGGCGCCCGCTTGCAACTACTGGAATCCGAGACTTCTCTCTCCAGAGAACGTCTGCTGAAACTGTATAAAGAATTAAAAGGCATGTCGCCGCCCAAGGGGATGCTGCCGTTTTCCACCGACTGGTTCATTACGTGGCAGCCGAATATTCATTCCTCGCTGTTCATCAATATTCACAAATATCTGGTTGAACATGCCCGTATTACGGGTATCGAAGCGGTGATGAAGGCTTACAAATTGTATTTGGAGCAGTTGGGCCGCAATGAAGATGACGACGAACCGGTGCTGTCGCTGACACGTGCCTGGACGCTGGTGCGTTTCTTCGAGAGCAAAATGCTGACTACCAAGCCTTGCCGTTGCTGCAGCGGTCATTTCGTGGTGCATCGCCTCGATCTGCATCAGGATTACGTTTGCGGTCTGTGCCATATGCCGTCGCGCGCGGGCAAGACCAAAAAAGCACGCGATGCCGCACTGGAAGCGGTGCCGGTTGCACTGCCGGCATAGTCGGCAAGTTTATTCCGCGTTTGAATTCGCGCCTCGATTCGCTTTTGAAGGCATTGCACGGTTCCAAGTTTCGACGGGCCCTCGATCTTCAAATATGTCCGTAGCAAGCCGTTCTTTCAGGCAAACGCCTGCTGTGCGCGCCTTGTTGATGCAGGCGATCGCGCTGATCCTGGCGCTGTTGCTGCAAGCAGTGTTGACGTCCTTCGTTTCAATCTCCCCACTATTGTTGGCATTCATGCAAGGTGTGATCGCTGCGGCGCTCAGCTATCGCTTCGGCCTGGCACGCTGGTGGCTGCCGATTCAATTATTGTTCCCTGTGGCGGCCTTGCTGGTGAATGCGCTGCAGCTGCCGCCGGCTATTTTCCTATGCGGTTTCCTCTTCTTCCTGCTCCTGTTCTGGAGCACATTCCGTACGCAAGTTCCTTTTTATCCCTCTTTGACGTCGACTTGGCAGGCGGTCGACGCCTTATTGCCGCAGCAGGCGCCGTTGCGTCTGATCGATATCGGCAGCGGTCTGGGCGGATTTACGCTGAGTTTGGCGAAGCGCCGTTCACAGGGTACATTTACCGGCATTGAAATTGCGCCGTTACCATGGCTGGTCAGCCGGATACGGTCGTTTTGCACCGGCAGCCGCGCCAAATTTATTCTGGGCGATTACACCAGGCTCGATTTTGCCGAATATGATGTCGTGTTTGCCTATTTGTCGCCGGTGGCGATGACAGCTTTATGGCATAAAGCGAGCGCGGAAATGCGTCCGGGCAGTTTATTGCTGAGTTACGAATTTCCGATTGAAGGCGTGACGCCGGATATTACGGTCAATGCGTCGAATAAGGGGACAATTCTCTATGGCTGGCGCATATAAAATCGTTGTCAGCTATGATACATTTCGAAACAACATCAAGTTTTTCATCTTTTATCCCGATAATGAAAATATTGAGATGCGAAATTAGCGGAAAAACGGCAAGTACCTAGCGGCAAAATACGTAGCGGCAATGCGATTAGCGGCAAGCGCGGTCTTCGATGGTTTGATGATCGTTAAATAAAATAGCTCAGGGGTGAAAATTTGTTTGTCATTATTGGTTATGTAATTGTTCTGTTCTCCGTCTTCGGCGGTTTTGCACTGGCAGGCGGCCACTTGCATTCGCTGTTGCAGCCTATCGAATTGCTGATGATCGGCGGCGCTGCCGGCGGCGCATTTCTGGTCGGCAACAATTCCAAGGCAATCAAAGCGACAATGAAAGCATTTCCGACCCTGTTCAAAGGCTCCCGCTATACCAAAGCCCTGTACATGGAATTGATGGCGATGCTGTTCGAGATCCTGACCAAGGCGCGTAAAGAAGGCCTGATGTCGATCGAAGGCGATATCGAAGAGCCTGACGCCAGTCCGATCTTCAGCAAATATCCAGGCGTGGTCGGCGATCATCATCTGATCGAATTCATGACCGACTATCTGCGCCTGATGGTGTCCGGAAATATGGACGCATTCCAGATCGAAAATCTGATGGACAACGAAATCGAAACGCATCACCACGAAGGCGAAGTGCCGGTGCATGTGATCGCCAAGGTCGGCGATGCGATGCCGGCATTCGGTATTGTGGCCGCGGTGATGGGGGTGGTGCATACGATGGCTTCGGTGGGCATCCCGCCTGCAGAGCTGGGTATTCTGATCGCCAACGCGCTGGTCGGTACCTTCCTCGGTATTTTGCTGGCTTACGGTTTCGTCGGCCCGTTGTCGAGCCTGCTGGAACAAAAACTGAATGAATCGACCAAGATTTATCAATGCGTAAAAGTAACGTTGCTGGCCAGCCTGAACGGCTATGCGCCCGCATTATCGATTGAGTTCGGCCGCAAAGTCTTGTTCTCCACCGAGCGTCCGACGTTCCTTGAACTGGAAGAACATATCAAGCAATCGAAGTCGAAATAACCAAAGAATAGAAAACAGGGGACCGCATGGCCGACGAGGGGCTACGCCCGATTATTGTTAAGCGCATCAAGAAGTCCGGCGGTGGTCATCACGGCGGGGCCTGGAAGATCGCGTACGCCGACTTCGTGACGGCGATGATGGCGTTCTTCTTGCTGATGTGGTTGCTGGGGTCCACGGCCAAGGGCGATTTGCAGGGTATTTCCGAATACTTCAAAACACCGCTGAAAGTGGCAATGGCCGGTGGTTCCGGCAGCGGCGACTCATCCAGCGTGTTGCCGGGCGGCGGCCGCGATCTGTCGCGCCAGGACGGCCAGCTCAAAAAAGGCGAGAACGATATCGTCAAGAAGAACATGAATCTGCGCGCAGCGCAGGCCGAATTGGAGAAACAGGAAGCGGCCCGGCTGAAGGAATTGAAAAAACGCATAGAAACGGCCATCGACAATAGCCCGACGCTGCGTCAATACAAAAATCAGTTGCTGCTCGATATCACGACCGAAGGTTTGCGGATTCAGATTGTCGATGAAAAAAATCGTCCGATGTTTGCGCTGGCGCGTGCGGAATTGCAGCCGTACACCAAGGACATTCTGCGCGAAATCGGCAAGACCCTGAATGACGTGCCGAACAAGATCAGTCTGTCCGGGCATACCGATGCCACGCCTTACGCCAGCGGCGAAAAAGCGTATAGCAACTGGGAGCTCTCGGCCGATCGCGCCAATGCGTCGCGGCGCGAATTGATCGCCGGCGGCATGGATGAGTCCAAAATGCTGCGGGTAGTCGGTTTGTCGTCCGCGGTATTGCTGGACAAGGAAGACCCGTTCAATCCGATCAACCGGCGCATCAGTATCATTGTCATGAACAAGAAGGCAGAGGACGCAGTGGAAAAAGACAGCGGGGCACTCGCAGTGACAAATGACGCGGAAGTGCGCAATGGTTTAACCCCAGCAGCAAATTCGAATTGAGTTCGCGCCAGCGGATATCGCTACCAGAAGGATGAGGCGGATATGGTGATAGCACCGGTACTTTTTGAGTTCAAGCGTTTATTGCTTGACGTGGCCAGCGGCAGCGGCCTCCAATTGACCGAAGTCGAAACGGATTTGGTGCAAACCAATCATCTGCTAAACGAAGCCATTGCAAAATTGAGCAGCAGTTTTCTCGATTTGCATAAGGCCGTCGCGGCCCAGCAGACCATTGTCGCCATGATCGTGGCGCAGGAGTCCAAGGCCACGCCGCTGCAGATCGACGAGCTGAAACAGACGCAGCAGGAGATCGACACGCATGTCAACTCAGCTGTTACCGGCCTGCAGTTCCAGGATATGACCAGTCAGTTGATCGAGCGCACGCTCAAGCGTGTGGTCGGCTTGCGCGATGTGCTCGGCTTCCTCAGTACCAGCAGCTGGGATGTGGTGCCGGATACCGATCTGGAGGAGATGTATGCGATGCTGCAAAACATTAACCAGACCATGGAAGAACGGCTGGTGAATCTGGAAAACAGTTTGTGGAAAGCCGTTCGCCAGACGCACATGAGTAGTGGCGATATCGATTTATTTTGATCGGGCCGCAGGCGGCAAGTCATCGGCCCGAACAGAGATCCTATATACAGCGTATTGAAGCATAGAAGGGGTGGAAAAATATATGTCGAAATCAATCCTCGCAGTGGACGACTCAGGTTCGTTGCGTCAGATGGTGGTGTTCAGTTTGAAAGCTGCCGGCTATCTGGTTACTGAAGCGGTTGACGGTGTCGATGCGCTGGACAAAGCCAAGTCGAAGATTTTCGATCTGGTGCTGACCGATCAGAACATGCCGAATATGGACGGATTGACGCTGATCCGCTCGTTGCGCGCGCTGCCTCAATATGCACGCGTGCCTATTCTGATGTTGACGACGGAGTTCAGCGACGACATGAAATCGAAGGGTAAGGCCGCCGGCGCCAATGGTTGGCTGGTAAAACCGTTCGACCCCCAACGTTTGACCGAAGTGGTCAAAAAAGTCATTGGTTGAAAACAATCAAAAATGAATTGCACCTATGACGGAGCGGAACAATGACCATTGATATGCGTCAATTTTTTCAAGTATTTTTCGATGAAGCCGAAGAGGGGCTCGCCGAAATGGAAAAATTGCTCCTGTCCGTCGACGTATCGAATCCCGACACGGAAGTTCTCAACGCGATTTTTCGCGCAGCGCACTCGATCAAAGGCGGTTCGGCAACCTTCGGCCTGACCGATCTGACCGATGTGACGCACGTGCTCGAATCGCTGCTGGACAAGCTGCGCAAGGGCGAAATGCCTTTGACCGGCAAGCATGTGGACGCGTTTTTATGGGCCAAGGATGTGCTCAAGTCAATGGTCGACGGTCATCGGCACGGCAGCGCGGTGGATCTGGACGCGGTTGCCGAAATGCGCAAGATGCTGGAGGCCTTATCGAAGGGCGTGCCTGATGGGCCGGTCGTGTTCAAGCCGGTTCAAACTGCATTGCCGGCTGGTACGCTGCGCCGCCTGCGCATAGAATTGCCGGCGATCAGCGAGCGCGACGCGCAGGCGCTGGGGCAGGAAATGGCATTGCTGGGAACGCTCAGCAAGGAAAAGCTGGAGAACGGTCACTGGATGTACATGGTGGACACCACCGACAGCGTCGATGACATCATGTCGATCTGCTCGTTTATCGTCGATACCGCGGATATGAAAATTTCGCAGGCGGTTCCCGATACCTCGCAATCCCAGTCGACCGAAGAAAAGCAGGGCTTCGGTTTCTTTGCGCCGTTCGTGCCGCTGAATGCGACCGATGAAGAGCGCGGTTACGGATTTTTCGAACCGTTCGTGCCGCTTGATATCGCGCCGGCCAAAGTGGAAGCCATTGCCGATAGCGATGCATTGCCGATCGTCGAAGTCACTAATGTCGCTGCAGAGGGGCAGGGCGAGAAGAAAAACGGCAAGGGCGAGAAATCCGCGAACCCGGAAACCACGTCGATCCGGGTCAGTATCGAGAAAGTCGATCAACTGATCAATCTGGTCGGTGAACTGGTGATTACGCAAGCGATGATCGAGCAGCGCACCGATTTGCTGGACCCGATGTCGAACGAGCGCTTATTGAACAGCGTCAGCCAATTGACGCGCAACACACGCGATTTGCAGGAAGCGGTGATGTCGATCCGCATGATGCCGATGGATTACGTGTTTTCGCGTTTTCCGCGGATGGTGCGCGATCTGGCGGCGAAGCTGGAAAAGAAAGTCGATTTCGTCACGCACGGCGCCGCTACCGAACTCGACAAGAGTCTGATCGAACGCATTATCGATCCGTTGACGCATCTGGTGCGCAATAGTATCGATCACGGTATCGAGCGGCCTGAAGCACGGCTGGCCGAAGGCAAGGGCGATACTGGCCGCCTGTCTTTGTCGGCGGAGCATCAGGGCGGCAATATCATTATTGAAGTCAGCGATGACGGCGGCGGTTTGCGGCGCGATAAAATCCTCGGCAAGGCGCGTCAGCAGGGCATGCAGGTTTCGGATAACATGACGGATTCCGAGGTTTGGCAACTGATTTTCGAACCTGGTTTTTCGACCGCCGAAGTGGTCACCGACGTGTCGGGCCGCGGTGTCGGCATGGATGTGGTCAAACGCAATATCATGGCCATGGGCGGCGCGGTCGATATCCGTTCCGGCAAGGGTTTCGGCACCACGATTTCGATTTCGCTGCCGCTGACGCTGGCGATCCTTGACGGCATGTCGATCCGGATCGGTGAAGAGATTTATATTCTGCCGCTGGGTTATGTCGTGGAATCGCTACAACCGGCAGCTGCCGATATCAAGGATATTGCCGGGCAGGGACGTGTGATCAAGGTGCGTGGCGAGTACTTGCCGCTGATCCCGTTGTATCAGTTGTTCCGCATCGAACCGACGTATACCGACCCGTCGCAGGGCTTGGTGGTCATTTTGGAATCCGACGGCAAGAAGGCGGCGTTGTTTGTGGACGATTTGGTCGGGCAGCAACAGATAGTTGTAAAAAATCTGGAATCGAATTATCGTAAAGTGGCTGGCATTTCCGGTGCTACCATTCTGGGTGACGGTGGCGTTGCCCTGATTATCGATGTGGCGGCGTTATTACGGTCCAGTCGTCAGATGACCGACGAAACCGTATATGGCTGATTATTTTTAATAGGGGACCCATCATGCTGGAAAATACACAAAAAAGCGTTTCAGGCTTCGGCGAAAAAAATGAAAGTACCGGAAACGAGTTTCTGGCGTTTACGCTGGGCAAGGAAGAATATGGCATCGATATCCTGAAGGTTCAGGAAATTCGCGGCTATGAAGCGGTTACGCGCATTGCCAATGCACCGGAATTTATCAAAGGCGTGGTCAATCTGCGCGGCATCATCGTGCCGATCGTCGATATGCGCATCAAATTCAATCTGGGCGAACCTACTTACGATCAATTTACTGTCGTGATCATTTTGAATATTTCCGGCCGCGTGGTCGGGATGGTGGTCGATAGCGTATCCGACGTGATTACGCTGTCGATGGATCAGGTCAAGCCTGCGCCGGAAATGGGCACTACGTTCGATTCGGATTATCTGATCGGTCTGGGTACGCTGGATGAGCGGATGCTGATTCTGGTGGATATCGATAAGTTGATGTCCAGCGCGGATATGGGGCTGATTGAGAAACTGGCTGCCTAGTAGTAGTTTCTGGTAGCTTCTTCCGGTAGTTTCTAAAGTCGCTACTTGTTAGGCATCTGGTCGCGCCGTCAGGCGGACTGGGACGGGCTGTTGTACTCCGTTCGTGTCCCCCGGCGGCCTGCGGCCACCTCCTCCTTTACCTCACTGCGCACAACACCCCGCCCCAGCCCGCCTGAAGGCGCTTACCGTGTATTTGGATTTTTACGTTATTTGTTAAAAAAGCATCGCTACCTTTTTGGTTGCGATGCTTTTTTCTTTTAGGCGTGATGCTCGTTTTTTTAAGCTGCTTTTTGTTCTGCAATCCGCTGCGCTATATGCGCCAGTGCGGGTTCTACCTGATCTACCAGGATCAGGCACAGATCGCCCGATTGCAACTGCTGAAGCGCTGTATCGATGGCCAGGAATTCACCCTGGATTTCGTGCGTGGTGGTGGTGCGGCTGGCATTTTTCAATCCGTCCCGCAGCAACGCCAGCACCTCGCCATCGACGCGGCCGCGCTGGCATTGGTCTTCATACAGCACAACATCATCGAAGGCATGGCCCAGTAATTCCGTTTGATGCCGGATATCGATGTCGCGCCGGTCGCCGGCGCCGCTGATGACGACCGAACGCCGCCGTGCCGGCATGGTTTCCACCGCGGCCACCAACGCCTTGATGGCGTCTGGATTGTGACCGTAATCGGCGATCAGCGTGGCGCCCTTGTAATCGAATACATTGAAACGTCCCGGCGCGGTGGCAGCGTCGTTTATAAAGCTGGCCAGGCCGGCAGTAATGATTGCCCAGTCCATTCCCAGCGCCCATACCGAACCCACCGCTGCCATCACATTCTCGATCTGAAAATTGAGGGTGCCGTTGCGCGTGAGCGGAACGTTGGCCAAGGGCAGGCGGTATTCCGCATTGCCTTGCGCGGCGATGATGTTCTTGCCGTCCAGATAGACCACGCGGTGGCCTTGCGCGCGATGCGTTGCCATCACCGAACTGCTGCCGTCGAGCGCAAAAAAGGTGACCGTGCCGGCGCAACTGTCGGCCATTTTAACGACCATGGCATCGGCTGCGTTGAGCACCGCCATGCCGTTGGGCGCAACGTTTTCGACCACGACGCGTTTGACCACGGCCAGATCTTCAACTGTGCTGATAAAGCTCAGGCCCAGATGATCGCCCATGCCGATATTGGTCACCACGGCGACGTTGCAGCGGTCAAAACCCAATCCTTCGCGCAATACGCCGCCGCGCGCGGTTTCGAATACTGCAGCGTCGACATCCGGGTGCATCAGCACATTGCGTGCGCTGCGGGGGCCGCTGCAATCGCCGGTGTCGATGCGTTTGTCGGCAATGTAGACGCCGTCGGAATTGGTCATGCCGACCCGTAATTTTGTGCAGGCCAGCAGATGCGCAACCAGGCGCACTGTCGTGGTTTTGCCATTGGTGCCGGCAACGGCCACGACTGGAATGCGGCCATCGTCGCCATCGGCGAACATGGTGGCGACGATCGCTTCGCCAACCGGACGGCCCTTGCCGTACGAAGGGCTGAGATGCATGCGCAGCCCCGGTGCGGCGTTGACTTCGACCACGCCGCCTTCCTGCGCTTCCAATGGCTGGTGCACGCTGTTGCAGACCAGATCGACGCCGCAAATGTCGAGCCCGACCATCTGCGCCGCAGCGACCGCGCTGGCAGCCAGTTCGGGATGCACGTCGTCGGTCACGTCGGTGGCGGTGCCGCCGGTGCTCAGGTTGGCGTTATTGCGCAGAATCACGCGTGCGCCGTTTGGCGGAATCGAGTCGGCGGTATAGTTTTGCGTAGCCAGCGAGGCCAATGCGATCGAGTCGAGCCGGATTTTGGTCAGCGACGTGGCGTGGCCATCGCCGCGCAACGGGTCCAGATTGACCTCATCGATCAGTGCGCTGATGGTGTGCACGCCGTCGCCGATGACTTGCGGCGGATCGCGGCGCGCTGCGGCGACCAGATTATTGCCGACCACCAGCAGCCGGAAATCATGTCCCGGCAAATAACGTTCGACGATGATTTCGGAAGAGATTTGCGAGGCGACTTCATAAGCTTCGTAGATCTGTTCGCGCGAGCTGATATTGACGGCGACGCCTTTGCCCTGATTGCCGTCGCGCGGCTTGATGACGACCGTGCTGCCGATTTCCTGCGTCGCCTTCCATGCGTCTTCTGCGGTCGAGACGACGCGTCCGTTCGGCACTGGAACACCGGCGGCATGCAGCAGCATCTTGGTCAATTCCTTGTCTTGCGCGATCGATTCGGAGATAGCGCTGGTGCGACTGGTTTCAGCGGCTTGAATACGCTGTTGCCGGCTGCCCCAGCCGAATTGCACCATGCTGCCTTCCGTCAGGCGGCGATACGGAATGCCGCGCAAAATAGCCGCATCGACGATCGCGCCGGTGCTAGGGCCCAGGCGGACGTCTTCGTCCAGATCCTGCAGGCTGAGCAAGGCTGCTGCCAGATCGAACGGCTGATCGGCAACCGCGGCCGCGCATAATTGCTGCGCATAGTCCAGCGCCAGACGGCCGACCGCTTCTTCGGAATAGGCGACGATCACCTGGTAAATGCCGGTCTCGGTGGTCGGCACGGTGCGGCTGAAAGTCACCGGGCAACCGGCTTGCGCCTGCAAGCTCAGCGCCGCGACTTCCAGCACATGCGCCATCGAAATCTTGTCGTCCTGGCCGGCGGGGCGCAGATAGCCTAGTTGCGGAAAACGCGCGCGCAGCTTGGCTTCAAATGCGTGCATGTCGCCGATTGAACATTCGACATCGGAGCAGGAAACAATCGCTTCGATAGCGGTATGTTTGCTCCACAAATTAGGGCCGCGCAGTACGCGTATTCGTGATACGTCCATTAACTAGTTCCCGAACTGTTATAAATATAATTGTGCCGACTTATCCAAAGCGGATTATGTAGTGCGGTTCTCATGATTATTTCGTGGATTATCTGGTAAATCATTTAGCAATTCGAACCTTAAACCGGCGATCGAAGGCTTCCACGCCGACCCGGATCAATTTCAGCGGTATATCCAATGCCCATGCCGCGCCGATTGCCGCCAGCACATTGACTATATATAACGTGGTTTTCTGACTGCTCATGACCGGGATGGTGACGTTGCCGATCAAAACAGTTTCGCCGCCGCTGCCGGCCAGAATGATCTGGCCATCGCGCACGAATACTGCGCGGCCGCCTTCGGTCAGATGGGCGCGCAACACGGCGTTATTGCCGTCCAGCGCAAAGAAAATCACTTCGCCGTCGCATAGCGAGGCCAATTCGGCCACGCGTTCATCTTCCGCATTGAGCACCGCCGCGCCGGTCGGCAACACCACATCGACCTGCGTGCGGGTGACCTTGGTAAGCTGGTCGACGTTTTCGATGTAATGATCCGGCACGGTTTCAGCCGGGTCGATATTCAAGACCACGCCGACCTGGCAGCGATCGTATGCCAAGCCTTCGTTCAGAATCGATTCGTGGCCGTTTTCGAACACCGCCGCTTCGACCGCGCGATTGAGCAGAATGCGCTGGGCCGATTCCCAGTTCGCGCAATTCCTGGTTTCGATTTGGCGCTGCGCCAGAAACAGACCGGCGCCGCAGGCCAGGCCGACGTGTTTGCCGCTCAGTTGCAGCAACTTGGCGATCAATTGGGCGACGCTGGTTTTGCCGGTCGAGCCGGTAATGCCGACGATCGGAATGCGGCCGTTGTCGCTGGAAGGAAACAAATGGTCGGCAATCACGGCGCCGACTGCGCGCGGCTGGCCTTGCGCCGGGCTTAAATGCATCAGCAGGCCGGGGCCGGCGTTGACTTCGACGATCGCGCCTTGCTGTTCTTCCAGCGGGCGTGTGATATCGGTAGTGACCAGATCGACGCCGGCAATATCCAGGCCGACGGCGCGTGCCGCCAGCGAGGCCGCTGCCACCACATCCGGATGGACTTGATCGGTGATGTCGATGGCGACGTTGCCGTTGCGTTGCAACAGTACTTCGCGGCCGGCGGCGGGAATCGATTCCGGCGTCAGGTTCTGGCGGGTCAATTCCAGCCGGACCGCCGGTTCGCGATCGAGGATCACCGGATTCAACGGATGTTCTTCCCGGATGCCGCGGCGCGGATCTGAATTGAGTTGGCTGTCGATCAATTCGACAATGGTCGATTTGCCGTCGCCGACGATGGTGACCGGCTCGCCGCGGGCGGCGGCAGCCAGCTTGCCGCCGACGATCAGGATGCGATGCTCCAGACCGCGCACAAAGCGTTCCACAATCACGCCGCTGCCTTCGTCGAGCGCCACGCCATAGGCGGTGCGGACTTCGTCGTCGGTATTCAAATTGGTAAATACGCCGCGGCCATGGTTGGCGTCGGACGGCTTGACGACCACCGGATAACCGATATCTTGCGCTGCATCGCAGGCATCTTCGGCGTCATCCACCAGGCGCCCGCCGGGGGTCGGCACGCCGCAAGCCTGCAACAGGCTTTTGGTCAGATCCTTGTCGCGCGAAATGCTTTCCGCAATGGCGCCGGTCTGATCGGTTTCGGCAGTCCAGATGCGGCGCTGGCGTGCGCCGTAGCCGAGCTGGACCAGATTGTTTTCGGATAAACGGATCGAAGGGATGTCGCGGTCGTCGGCTGCATCGACGATGCAGGCGGTGCTTGGTCCCAGGCAGAGCGAATTGACCATGTCGCGCAATTCGTCGATCGCGTCTTCGACATCGAACGGACGGTCTTCGATCGCCGCCATCACCAGGTCGCGTGCATAGTGCAGCGCTTGCAGGGTGACCTTTTCATGATGCGCGCGCATGACGATTTTGTAGATGCCGCGGGCCGACGTTTCACGCGCCTTGCCGAAACCGCCGGGCAAACCGGCCAGATTTTGCAATTCCAGCGTGACGTGTTCCAGAATATGGCCGGGCCAGGTGCCTTCGTGCAGGCGTTCCACGAAACCGCCGTATTTTTCGCGGCTGCAACGGTGCTCGATGAGACTTGGCAGCCAGTTCAATAAGCGTTCGGTGAAGCCGGGAAGCTTGTTGGAAGGGTAATCTTCCAGTTCTCCGATATCGATCAGGACTTCCAGTGATGGTTTATAAGTCCAGATGCTGGGACCGCGCAGGTACAGAATACGGAGAAATTCAATGTTTTTCATTTAGAGAATGCGTACAGGCAACACCGTAAAAAAGGCACACATGTTACAACGCCGCACTACTCGATAGGTTGACGACAAATAAAAAAATATCTCAGATAGTGGGAAGGGGGCATGCGTACCGTAGGCTACACGCTATAATCGTGCGTTTATCCTGCATCGTGCACTTATCGTAACGAATCGTTGCTGCGCCGCAGCAGACGAACGCGCTCGTATTTATCTTGTCTTCGCTTTTATCTTCATAAGTCCTGTCCATGACCAGTTCTACCGCATCGTCCGATCGCCTTGCCGAGTCTGCTGAGTTGGCTGAATTTGGTGGCTCTGCCGCTTCTGCCGAACCTTGGCGCGCCAGCCTGGCGCCGCAATTGGCGGCCGGCGAAAAAATCGCCGCCTGGCTGGAAACCGATCTCGATATCGATCTGCATTTCAGCCCGGCATTGCTGGTCGTCACCGATCGCGCCCTGTATGCGCAAAATGCCGAAAAATCGGCGTGGCTGCGCTGGCCTTACCGTGCCGGCCTGACGCTGAGCCATCATGATCACGGCGGCGTCGCCACATTGGAATTGCACGATGCATCCTGCCGCCAGGCTTACTGGCGCTATACCGTTGGGCTGAGTATTGCAGCGCAACGCCTGATCGATCTGTTTCAGCGCCAGGCCGAGATGGCCGTGATGTCGGATCCCGAACGCGCTGCGGCCTTGAGCGCTGCGGCTGCCGCCGATATGGAAGACGTCGGTGTCGACGCCGAGCTGCGCGATGCGCCGTCATCGCACTGGGCGCTGTTCCGGCTGGTGCGCTTCGCCAAGCCGTACCGGGGCACCTTGCTGATCGGCTTTCTGCTGACCTTGTTATCGACTGCCGCGACACTGGTGCCGCCGTATCTGACCATGCCGTTGATGGATAACGTGCTGATTCCGTTTCAAAATGGCGCGCCCATCAATATGCGGCTGGTGTCGATGTACATGGCGGGCCTGCTGGCGTCGGCGCTGGTGGCCTGGTCGCTGGGCTGGGCCCGCACTTTTATTCTGGCCCTGGTCAGCGAGCGCATCGGCGCCGATTTGCGCACCACGACTTACGAACATCTGCTGCGCTTGTCGCTGCAGTATTTCGGCGGCAAACGCACCGGCGACCTGATGACCCGGGTCGGCTCCGAAACCGATCGCATCTGCGTCTTCCTGTCGCTGCATCTGCTCGATTTCGCGATCGATGTATTGATGATCATCATGACGGCTGTCATTCTGGTGTCGATCAACCCCTGGCTGGCGCTGGTGACCTTGCTGCCGCTGCCGTTCATCGCCTGGATGATCCATGCGGTACGCGATCGTCTGCGGCACGGTTTCGAAAAAGTCGACCGCATCTGGTCCGAAGTCACCAATGTGCTGGCCGATACCATTCCGGGCATTCGCGTGGTCAAGGCCTTTGCGCAGGAAAAGCGCGAAGCGGCGCGTTTCAAAGATGCCAACCGCCATAATCTGGCCGTCAACGACCGCGTCAATCGGGTCTGGTCGCTGTTTTCGCCGACCGTGACCTTGCTGACGGAAATAGGCTTACTGGTTGTGTGGGCTTTCGGCATCTGGCAAGTATCCAACAAGCAGATTACGGTCGGTGTGCTGACCGCGTTCCTGGCGTATATCAGCCGTTTTTATACACGGCTCGATTCGATGAGCCGCATTGTGTCGGTCACGCAAAAGGCGGCGGCCGGCGCCAAACGGATTTTCGAAATCCTGGATCATGTTTCAAGCGTGCCGGAACCGGCCAATCCGGTGCATCTGAACAACGTGAAGGGCGCGATTACTTTGCGCAGCATCGGCTTCCGTTATGGCAACCGCGCGGTCATGCGCGGTGTGGATTTGACGATTGCGCCCGGCGAAATGATTGGCTTGGTCGGGCATAGCGGCTCCGGTAAAAGTACCCTGGTGAATTTGATTTGCCGTTTTTACGATGTGTCGGAAGGGGCGATTTATATCGATGGCGTGGATATTCGCGCGCTGCCGATTACCGAATACCGCCGCAACATCGGGCTGGTTTTGCAAGAGCCGTTTCTGTTTTTCGGCACCATTGCCGAAAATATCGCCTACGGCAAGCCGGATGCCAGCCGCCAGGAAATCATCGCCGCGGCACGCGCTGCCCATGCGCATGAATTCATTTTGCGTCTGCCGCAAGGATACGATTCGCTGGTCGGCGAGCGCGGGCAAGCGTTGTCCGGCGGCGAACGTCAGCGGATTTCGATTGCGCGCGCATTGCTGATCGATCCGCGCATTCTGATTTTGGATGAAGCCACCTCATCGGTGGATACCACGACCGAAAAGGAAATCCAGAAGGCGCTGGATAATCTGGTCAAGGGCCGCACCACGATCGCCATCGCGCATCGCTTGTCCACCTTGCGGCTGGCCGACCGGCTGGTGGTGTTGGATCGCGGGCGTGTGGTGGAAGTCGGCGGCCACGATGAGTTGATGGCGCGCGAAGGCGCTTATCACGCCCTGTATCAGGCGCAAGTGCGCAGCGCGGAAAGCGATCAGCGCCTGGTCAGCGCGACCGAGACGACAGAGGAGAATGCAGTATGAGCGATACCTATTCAGCCGGCACGCCGTCGTCATCGCTGCCATCGTCATCGGCGGCGCCCTTGCATGCGCCCGTGCATGATTTCTCCTTGCATAAGGATGCATTCGGGCGGCTGGTTTTCACGGCGGCCAACGGCGATGTTCACCGCGGCGTCATTCCCGTAAGAGCGTTTCCGATCGGCGCACCCGATTACGGGATTGCAGTTACCGGCCATCATGGCGAAGAATTGGCATGGATCGAGCAATTGTCGGATCTGCCTGATGCCGTGCGCGAACTGATTGTTTCGGAGTTGGCCAATCGCGAATTCATGCCGGTCATCAAGCGCATCGTGCGGGTTTCGACCTATGCGACGCCCAGCGATTGGGATGTCGAAACCAGTTGCGGCAACACGGTATTTACCTTGAAGGGCGAAGAGGATATCCGGCGTATTTTGAAGTCAGGCTTATTGATCGCGGATGCCCATGGCGTGCATTTTCTGATTCGCGATATTCAGGCGCTGGATAAAATCAGCCGCAAAATTCTGGATCGGTTTTTGTAGTTTTTAAAATCAAACCTTACAGATTCAGGAATGCGGCCGCCGCTTTGACGGCAGGCTCAATGTCTTGCCGGTTTTCGAAGCAGTAGCAGTGGCCTGTTCAGGTGCTGCGGCGCGGGATGCGGCGCGTGCTTTAGCCGGTGCGTAGTTCGATGCCGGCCGCGGCGGTTTTTGCGGCGGTTGCGGCGGTTGCGGTGGCTGGGATGTCTGTGACCGCTGTGACTGCGATGTTTTTTGCGGTGCAGCGCCGGACATTTTGGCGATCGGCTTTTGCGCGCGATGCTCGGCCGGCATGCCTTTCGGCGCGGCGTCGAAATTTTCGTCCGCTGTCATGTAACGCCACTGGCCGGCCGGCAAATCCCCCAGTTTCACGCCGCCGATACGCACCCGTTTCAAGCCCACCACTTTCAGGCCGACCGCCTCGCACATGCGCCGAATCTGGCGTTTTTTGCCTTCACGCAGCGTAAAGCTGAGCTGGTCGTCGTTCTGCCATCTGACCTTGGCGGGTTTCAACGCTTTGCCGTCCAGGGACAGGCCATGGCTCAGCAGTTTCAGATCGCTGTCCGGCAAACGTCCCGGTTTGCTGTACGAAACACGCACCAGATATTCTTTTTCCACCGTCGAGTCTTCACCGATCAGTTGCTTGGCGATGCGGCCATCTTGCGTCAATACCAGCAAGCCGACCGAGTCGATATCGAGTCTGCCCGCCGCTACCAGGCTGCGCAATTGCGTCGGATGAAAGATCATGCCGGCGCGGTCTTCTTTCCAGTGGTTTTCGGGCGTGACCAAAGAAATCGCATGTTTGTGGCCGTCCTCGGCCTGGCCGCTGACATAGCCGACCAGTTTATTGAGCAGGATCGTGGCACGCTTGGATTGCTCCGCCGCGGCCTGGCGTTCCACGGTCACCGTCTGGTGCGGCAATACTTTGCTGCCGAGCAGCGACACTACCTTGCCGTCGACCCGGACCCAGCCGCGCTCTATCCATTCATCGGCTTCGCGGCGGGAACAAAGGCCAAGTTCTGACATGCGTTTGGAAAGACGTACGGGTTCGGTCATGAGAAGAAATTGCGTTTTCGGTTGCGGTGGCAAGCCTCGGCATCGGCCGCGACTTCAGTTTTAGCCTCAGGCACTAAGCGTCATTAAGCGTCACTAAGCGTCTGCAGTAAATCGGTTTCGAGCTGGATCTGGCTGCGGGCATTGTTGAGCGTCGGTCCATCGATCAGGAACACGTCTTCGACACGCTCGCCTAGCGTCATGATCTTGGCCGTGTGCACATTCACGCGATGGCGCGCCAGTATATTCGACACGGCGTATAACAGCCCGTTGCGGTCGCTGGCCGAGATCGACAACAGGTAAAACTGGCCGCGTTCATCGGGGCGCAGATCGACTGTCGGCGTGATCGGGAAATTGCGCGACAAGCGCGACAGGCGGCCTTTGCCGGCCACCGGCAAAGGCATGCCGGACTTCAGCAGTGCCGCCAGTTCGTGTTCGATCAGGGTGATGATGTCGCGATAATTTTTTTCGAAAACCGGCGCGGACACAAGGAAGGTATCGAGTGCGTAGTTGTTTTTGGTGGTATGAATTTTGGCGTCGAGAATACTGAAATTTTTCTCTTCGAAATAACCGCAGATGCGCGCAAATAAATCGGGCTGATCTTTTGCGTAAACAGCAACCTGGACGCCTTCGCCGATCGGCGACAGCCGGCATTTGACGATAGGATTTTCACTGTCGACGTGGTCGTGGAAACTACGCGCCTGCCAAGCGATATCGGACGCGTCGTGGCGCAGGAAATAGGCGATATCGAGTTGCTTCCAGAGCGCTTCGTGCGCATGTTCGGGCAGGCCGTACAGACGCAGTGTTTTGATCGCTTCCTGTTGGCGGTTGCGCAATTCGCGATCCGGCGACGGGGTATCGCCGCCCAGCGTGCGCAAGGTGATTTGATACAGATCTTCGAGCAGTTTGCCTTTCCACGCATTCCATACCTTCGGACTGGTGCCGCGTATGTCGGCCACCGTCAGCAAGTAGAGCGCGGTCAGATGACGCTCATCCTTGACCGTGGCGGCGAATTGCATGATGACATCCGGGTCCGATAAATCCTGCTTCTGCGCGACTTGCGACATGGTCAAATGATGCTCGACCAGAAACACGATCAGCTCTGTGTTTTCTTCCGATACGCCGTGCTGCTGGCAAAATTGCCGCGCATCGACCGTGCCCAGTTTCGAATGATCGCCGCCGCGTCCTTTGGCAATGTCGTGAAAAAGTGCGGCGACATACAACACCCAGGGCTGCGAAAAATTGGCCATCAACTGGCTGCAGAACGGGTATTCGTGCGCATGCTCGCTCAAGGTGAAGCGGCGCACGTTGCGCACCACCATCATGATGTGCTGATCGACGGTATAAACGTGGAACAGATCGTGTTGCATCTGGCCGACGATGGTTTTGAAATTCGGTAAATAGCGTCCCAGAATGCTGTTCTCGTTCATCCGGCGCAGTGCGTGCGTAATGCCTTGATGGGATTGGAGAATCTGCATGAACAGCGCGCGGTTTTTCGGTTCTTGGCGGAAGCTGTTGTCGATCTGGCTGCGTGCATGCCAGAGCGCGCGCATGGTGCGCGCGGTCATGCCTTTGATTTCGGGGCGTTCGGCCATGCGCAGGAAGACTTCCAGCATGGTCGATGGATGGGAGGTAAAAGTATCGTCGTGGGCGATGTCGATCCAGCCGTTGATTTCGTTGAATCGATCATTGATTTTTTGCGGCACGGTCTGCTGCGGAAACAGGCGGGCCTGAATATTCTGCAGCATGATCGTGTTCAGTTGCGTGACCGCTTTGGCTGCCAGGTAATAGCGCTGCATCAGGTATTCGCTGGCGCGCCGTGTTTCGGTCGTCACAAAACCCAGCGATTGCGCAACCGGGGTCTGCACGTCGAACACCAGGCGGTCTTCGCGGCGCCTGGCCTGGTTATGCAAACGTATCCGGATGTCCTTGAAGGCTCTTTCCTTGGATGTCAGCTGACGTGCTTCGGCGTTGGTGATCAGGCCGTTCTGGGCCAACTGATTCCAGGAATCGCCCAGGCCGGCAGCCTTGGCCACCCAGAGAATGACCTGCAGATCGCGCAATCCGCCGGGGCTTTCCTTGCAATTCGGTTCCAGGCTGTAGGGCGTATCTTCGTATTTGGCGTGGCGCTGCTGCATTTCCAGCGTTTTCGCCTGAAAGAATGCTTCCGGGTCCATCGCCGCCAGGTAACGCCGCTGCAGCGTTTCGAACAGCGCGGGATCGCCGCAAACCAGGCGCGCTTCGAGCAGGCTGGTCTGCACGGTAATATCGGCTGCCGATTCGCTCAGGCATTCGTCGACAGTGCGGATGCTATGGCCGATTTCGAGTCCGATATCCCACAATATCTGGACCAGTTTTTCCAGCTTTTCCTGTTGATCGGCAGACGCCGCCGCCGGCAGCAGAATCAGGACATCGACATCGGAATAGGGAAACAGCTCGCCGCGTCCGTAGCCGCCGACCGCAACCAGCGCACAGTCGCCGCCCATATCGTGCGCATGCCAGGCCTGCGTCAATGCGGCATCGACATTGCGGCGTAACTGCACCAGCAGGCGATCCGGTTTGCTGTCGGCCTCAAACGCCTGTATCGTCGCCTGATGGCCGGCTTTTAATTGTTCTTTGAGAATGGCGGCAAGTGCAAGCATTGGCGGTAATCGTTAAGAAAAAGAGGAAGTGCGGAGGAGGGCGGCCACTCAAGCGTTGACAGCGCTCATCGCAGCGATGAATGCCGGCGGCGCAGGCATTTTCGGTGAAACCGTCAGCACTTCAAAGCCGGTTTCAGTCACCAGAACGGTGTGCTCCCATTGCGCCGACAGGCTGCGATCCTTGGTGCGAATGGTCCAGCCGTCGCCCATTTCGCGTATTTCGCGGCGGCCGGCATTGATCATCGGCTCCACCGTAAAGATCATGCCGGCTTTCAATTCTTCCAGCGTGCCGGGGCGGCCGTAATGCAGAACCTGCGGTTCTTCATGGAATATCTTGCCGATGCCGTGGCCGCAAAATTCGCGCACCACGCTGTAACCGGCTTTTTCGGCGTGGACCTGAATCACGTGGCCGATGTCGCCCAGATGCGCGCCCGGTTTGATTTTGGAAATGCCTAGCCACATGCATTCAAAGGTAATGTCGCCCAGGCGCTTGGCCATGATCGACGGCTCGCCGGTATAGAACATGCGGCTGGTGTCGCCGTGATAGCCGTTCTTGATGACGGTGACGTCGATATTCACCGCATCGCCGCTTTTGAGTACTTTGTCGCCCGGAATGCCGTGGCAGATGACATCGTTGACCGAGGTGCAGACCGATTTCGGATACGGCGTATAGCCGGGCGGGCAGTAGTTCAGCGGCGCTGGAATGGTGTCTTGCACGTTGACCATGTAGTCGTGGCACAAGCGATCCAGTTCGCCGGTGCTGATACCCGGTTTGACGAAAGGGCCGATATAATCCAACACCTCCGCGCCCAATTTCCCTGCTACGCGCATGCCTTCGATGTCGGCCGCGGTCTTGATTGAAATATTGCTCATAGTTAATACTCTATTAAATGCGCTGGTTCATTGCGCCGATTCATTCCATGATTCGGAGTCCGAAATGCCGGTGGTTTTGCTAAAAAACGTCAACTGTGCATTATAAACGAGTGGTCGCCACTCTGTCGGCTGCGGCGGGCGTGGCCGGGAAGAAATTGTAGGCTTGAGCATATCGTCGTTTATAAGGTACAATGCGCGGCTAACTTGGATCGGTATTCAAGTTGCATCACGGTTTATGGCGTTTTGGTTTTCGGACGCCATAAACCGTGAAAATCGCGAATTCATTTGATAAAAGGGTGCCCGCAGCATTTTTGTCTGGGTCACTGAATGAATTCCAGACCTTAACCCTGGAGAAAATTATGTCAGTAACAATGCGTGAAATGCTGGAAGCCGGCGTCCATTTCGGTCATCAAACCCGCTTCTGGAACCCAAAGATGGCGCCGTATATCTTCGGTCATCGTAACAAAATCCATATCGTCAATCTTGAAAAAACCCTGGGCATGTACCAGGAAGCCGTCAAGTACATCCGTCAACTGTCGTCCAATCGCGGCACGATCCTGTTCGTCGGCACCAAGCGTCAAGCACGCGAAACCATCGCTGCAGAAGCTGCACGCGCAGGGATGCCTTTCGTTGACCAGCGCTGGCTGGGCGGCATGCTGACCAACTTCAAGACGATCAAGACATCGATCAAGCGCCTGAAGGAAATGGAAGCATCGATCGAAGACGGTTCGGTTGAAAAGCTGAGCAAGAAAGAAGCCCTGCTGTTCCAGCGCGAACAAATCAAGCTGGACAAGGCTATCGGCGGCATCAAGGACATGGGCGGCATTCCCGATGCGATTTTCGTGATCGACGTCGGTTACCACAAGGGCGCCATCACTGAAGCAGCTAAACTGGGTATCCCGGTTATCGGCGTGGTCGATACCAACCACTCCCCGGATGGCGTGACTTACATCATCCCAGGCAACGACGACTCGGCTAAGGCGATCATGCTGTATGCACGCGGTGTCGCCGATGCGATTCTGGAAGGCCGTGCCAATGCGGTCAACGACGTGGTCGAAGCAATCAAGGGCGACGGCGATGAATTCGTAGAGGTCAGCGAACAGGCTTAAGTCTTTTCGCTTTGCAGTACAAAAAAAGGGGTAACAGCGGTTCACCCCTTTTTTTTGAGCAATTCACAATATTTTGATCGCCGATGTCCGTTTTGACATCGGTTCAGCTAGGAGAAACTTGTATGGCGACAATTACCGCTGCAATGGTGGGCGAACTGCGTGCGAAAACCGACGCACCGATGATGGAATGTAAA
The DNA here is from genome assembly GCA_036500325.1 of Herbaspirillum sp. Lineage (GTDB taxonomy): Bacteria > Pseudomonadota > Gammaproteobacteria > Burkholderiales > Burkholderiaceae_D > Herbaspirillum. The sequence goes on from DASYCG010000105.1 coordinate 49,886, forward strand.
AAAGCGTTGACGGAAGCCAATGGCGATCCGGTCAAAGCGGAAGAACTGTTGCGCGTGAAGCTGGGCAGCAAGGCTTCCAAGGCATCGTCGCGCATCACTGCCGAAGGCGTGGTGGCTACTTATATCGACGGCAGTGTCGGTGCAATGGTCGAAATCAATTGCGAAACCGATTTCGTGACCAAGAACGACGAATTTATCGGTTTTTCGAAAGCGGTCGCCAAGCTGATCGCCGAAAAGGCGCCGGCCGATCTGGACGCATTGAATGCGCTGCCGATCGAAGGCGGCATGACTGTCGACGTCAAGCGCGCCGAGCTGATCGGCCGTATCGGCGAAAACATGACCATTCGCCGCTTCAAATTCTTCAAGACCGAAGGCAAGCTGACTTCGTACCTGCATGGCACCAGCATCGGTGTCGTGGTTGAATACGTCGGCGCGGACGAGCAAGTCGGCAAGGATGTCGCCATGCACATCGCCGCGATGAAACCGGTTTCGCTGTCGGCCGATCAAGTGCCTGCCGATCTGATCGAAAAAGAACGTTCGGTCGCATCTTTGAAGGCAGCCGAGTCGGGCAAGCCGGCCGATATCGTGACCAAGATGGTCGAAGGTTCCGTGCAGAAATTCCTCAAGGAAGTGTCCTTGTTCAACCAGACTTTCGTTAAAAACGATAAACAATCGGTTGAACAAATGTTGAAATCCAGCAATACTTCAGTGCAATCGTTCACGATGTTCATCGTCGGCGAGGGCATCGAGAAGAAGCAAGACGACTTTGCAGCTGAAGTCGCCGCGCAGGTTGCAGCGGCAACCAAGCAAGCTTAATAGCTTCAAACGTAAAAAAGATCGGGCCGAAAGGCCCGTTTTTTTAAAGAAGCGCCGATTAAGGAATGTGAACTTTTACCGCACTAACTTGGCGCTTCCTGAATTTCCCGGCGAGTGCTTATGTAACAGGCTCGGCCGGAAGCAAGCGGAATTGATCGGCGTATACACATATACGTTTAGAATCTAGCCCGATAAAGTATTTATATTGTATTGTCGAATCAGAAGCCAAACGGAGCCCAGCCCTATGACGAAACCTGCCTATAAGCGCGTTCTTCTCAAACTTTCCGGCGAAGCACTCATGGGCGACGATGCCTACGGCATCAATCGCGCGACGATCGAACGAATGGTCGCCGACGTGGCTGAGGTTGCCAATCTCGGTGTTGAACTGGCCATTGTGATCGGCGGCGGAAATATCTTCCGTGGCGTCGCTCCCGGCGCGCAAGGGATGGATCGTTCAACTGCCGATTACATGGGCATGCTGGCCACTGTCATGAATTCGCTGGCTTTAGCCGACGCCATGCGCCAGGCCGGCATTGTCGCCCGTGTAATGTCCGCCATCAGTATCGAGCAGGTAGTCGAGCCGTACGTCCGCCCGAAAGCCCTGCAGTATCTGGAAGAAGGTAAAATCGTCGTTTTTGCCGCCGGTACCGGAAATCCCTTTTTTACAACCGATACCGCAGCAGCCTTGCGCGGCGCGGAAATCGGCGCCGAGATTGTTTTGAAGGCAACCAAAGTCGATGGCGTTTATACTGCCGATCCCAAAAAGGATCCATCCGCCACGCGCTACTCGACCATTACCTTCGACGAAGCGATTTCCAAACACCTGCAGGTAATGGATGCCACCGCATTTTCATTGTGCCGCGATCAAAAATTGCCGATCAAGGTGTTTTCGATCATCAAGCCGGGCGCATTCAAACGTGTGGTCATGGGCGAAGATGAAGGCACGCTGGTGCATGTTTAAATGCACTGCATCGATGTTTTTCGATGCCTTTATCGCTTCGTCCCGCAAGCAACAACACCATATAGTTTCTAATTTAGGAGAGCAGCATGACCATTGCTGACGTAAAAAAAAGTACAGAGCAACGCATGCTCAAGTCGATCGACACCCTGAAAACCAATTTGGGCAAAGTCCGCACAGGACGTGCGCATCCAGGCATTCTGGATCACGTGCAAGTCGACTATTACGGCAACCCCACACAATTATCGCAAGTCGCAAACGTCACCTTGATCGATGCGCGCACCATCGGCGTGCAGCCTTACGAAAAGAAGATGATCGCCACCGTCGAGAAGGCGATCCGGGAAGCCGATCTGGGATTGAATCCATCGACTCAGGGCGATATCATTCGCGTACCGACACCGCCGCTGACCGAAGAGCGCCGCAAGGAAATGGTCAAACTGGTTAAAACCGAAGCGGAAGACGCCAAAATTGCCGTCCGCAATATTCGCCGCGATGCCAATGAAGGCCTGAAAAAACTGTTGAAAGACAAAGCCTGCTCGGAAGACGATGAGCGTCGCGCACAAGACGATGTGCAAAAACTGACCGACAAATTTGTGGCTGAAATCGACAAACTGGTGGTCGACAAGGAAAAGGAAGTACTGACCGTATAGTATTTGCCTCGCTCTTGCTTGACTATTGCCCGGCTATTGTGCGGCCGCTTAAGCTGAGCAAGGCGCGGTGCCGGACCTCGCCGCCGATGCCGCTTGTGTCCGCCGCAGTCCCGTTTTATCCTTGCCTGATGTTTATCTCTCGCCGTATTTATTCGTGCCCTCAATGACTTATTCAAGCTCTACGCAAGTTGTACCGGAGGTATTGCCGGTTCCGCGCCACATTGCCATCATCATGGATGGCAATGGCCGTTGGGCAACCAAGCGTCTGCTGCCGCTGCCGCGTTTCGCCGGCCATAAGCGCGGTGTCGATATGGTGCAGGAAATTGTGGAAGCCTGCGCTGAACG